>CAZQUA010000044.1:0-13566 GCA_964596455.1 uncultured Isosphaeraceae bacterium | reverse complement strand
CCGATGAGGGCGTCGATCATGCGGTCGTTGAGCTGCCCCTTGAAGGTGGGCATCGCGTTGGTGTAGCCGGCGACCACGACCCGCCCGGGATTGAGGATCGAGTCGCGGAGGTACTGCTCGGGCGTCTCGAAGGGCTTGCCCGGGCCGACGAGGTCGGCGAGCGTGCTGCCGTCGGTGAACCGGGTCTCGAGGTTGCGGGTGCGATCCCAGAGGCCCGCCCAGGTGGGCCCGGTGTTGGGCGATCCGTCGACGCTGTGGCAGTTGCCGCAGCGGGCGAACAGCTTCGGGCCCGCCTTGAAGTAGAGCTCCTCGTCGGAGATCGCGTCGAGCCACTGCCCCTGCTCGGTGACCCACTCGTCGAAGGCGACCGGGTCGAGCACGAAGACCTTGCGGTTCATGTTGGAGTGGCCGGTCCCGCAGTACTCGGTGCAGTAGAGGTCGTAGGCGTCCGCGGGATCCTCCCCGGTGGGCGCGTCGGACTGGAACCACACGTGGTTGTAGCGGCCCGGCACCACGTCCCGCTTCACCCGGAACTGCGGGATGAAGAGGCTGTGGATCACGTCCTCGGACCGCATCACCAGGCGGACCGGCCGCCCCGAGGGGATGTAGAGGTCGTCGCTGGAGGCGCCGTTGGGGTACTTGAAGGTCCAGAGCCACTTCGCGGCGACCACGTCGATGTCGTAGGTGTCCCGCGGCGGCGTCGAGAAGTTCAGGTAGCTCTTGAAGCCCATGAAGAAGATCACGATCACGATCAGCAGCGGCACCACCGTCCAGGTCACCTCGAGCGGCGTGTGGTGGGTCGGGCCGTGGGCGTGGATCTCCCGACCCCGCTGCCGGTACCGCCAGGTGAACCACAGCAGCAGCACCGTGACCAGCGCGAAGAAGAAGTAGCAGATCCAGGTGATCAGGTTGAAGACGAAGTCGGTCTCGGCGGCGATCGTCGAGGCCGCCTCGGGCAGCCAGAAGGTCGCACCGCCGGTGCTTGCGAGCGTCGCCGTCGAAATGTTCGCCAGGAAGGTCATCGTCGTCCTCGTGCCCCTGCGAGGGGCGACCCTGCGCCGCGGCCGCGGCTCACTGCGGAAGCTCCGGCACCGCCGCGCCGCCGCTGCCGGAGGCGCCTCGCGAGCGGAGTTCCCGCCACCACATGAATCCCAGTCCTCCCGCAAGCAGCACCACGGTGACGGCGCCGCCGATCTGCATCACCCGCATCGCCATGATGACGTACTCGCCCGCATCGGGATCGAAGCGGTAGCACCACAGGATGAAGCGGTCCCAGCTCGAGCCCATCTGGCCCTGCGAGGCCTCGAGCAGGGCGAGGCGGAGGTTCTTCTCGTCGTAGCGGGTCCCGTAGAGGTAGCGGGACACCCGGCCATCGGGGGTGATCACGAAGACCGCCGCCGCATGGGCGATCTCGCCGTCGGCCTGCGGCCGGTAGCCGAAGCCCACCGCCTCCGCGACGGCGCGGCTGCTCGCCTCCGGCCCGGTGAGGAAGTGCCAGCCCCCGCCCATGCCGGGCCGCCCGTACTCGACGAGATAGCCCTGCTTCTTGGCGGCGGCGAGCTCGTGGCTCTCGTCGGGATTCACGCTGACCGCCACCACCCGGTAGCGGTCGCCGGCATCCCAGTCGACCTTGCCGATCGCATCGACCATGCCGTTGAGGACGAGGTTGCACAGCAGCGGGCAGCGGAAGTACCCCAGCTGCAGCAGCACCGGCCGCTCGCCGTCGAAGAGGCTGCCGAGGCGGATGGTCTCGCCGCGGTCGTCGACGAACTCCGCATCGAGCGGCAGGCGCTCGCCGAGCCGCTCGACGATGTCGACGCCGCCGAGCTCCGGCGGAAGATCCTCGTTGAAGGTCGACTGCCCCGCCCCGGCAAGGCCTGCCAGCGACAGCGACGCCGCGGCGATGGCGGCGGCGAGGCGGGGCCGAAGGGCCTGGGGGGAGGCGAGCGGGGAGCGATTCATCGGGGAAGGTCGGGCGTCGGCGGGGCGGGCGGGATGGCGGCTCGGAGGAGGGGACTGCGGAGGCCGGCCGACCACCGGTCCGGGGATGGGTATTCGTAGGCTCGCCTCGTGACGGATTTCACGAACTGGCGTCTTGGGTCGGGATCCAGCGTTCGGGTCTCGGGGCGGGGCGATCAAGAGGGCCGGGAACCGCTCGGGTCAACGCCCCGCATCGGCGGCGGGGCCGAACTCGGCGGCGATCTCCCGCATCGCCTCGGCGATCGGGATCCGGCGGAGGGTCTCCCCGTTCTCGGGGTCGGTGTAGGTCTGGTTCTCGGAAAGCAGGATGGTCTGGGCGGTCCGCAGGCGAAGCAGCTCCTCGGCCGGCCGGTCCACCACCTTCCGCTCGATCTCGGCGTTCTCGAAGCGGAAGTACATCACCGCGAGGGCCACCAGCAGCACCACGAGCACCACGATGCTCGCGATGGTGATGAACCAGGACGAGCCCGCCTCCGGGTCGTCGAGCATCGGGGCGGCGTCGAGGGTCTGGTCGCTGTCGCTGTGCATCGTCATGCCTTCGGAGGGCGATCGCCGCGGAGGTTCACATGTTCTCGAAGGCCACCGCGTCGCGGAGCCACGGATCCCGCCGGCACAGCAGCGGCGTCTTCTCCATGCGGACGAGGGTGGCCCAGAGGTAGATGCCGCCGAGTCCGGCGAGCATCGTCAGGTTGAGGGGGTTGCCGAGTCCGGTGGAGAGGCCGGCGTGCTCGGCCATGAAGGCCTCGTAGCTCTCCGCCGTGCCGAGGGTCGCGGGGACCTCCGGCATCACCAGGTAGTAGAGGTCGAGCCACGCGAAGGCGAGCATCCAGATCGCCCCGCCCATCAGCACCAGCGGCTTCCGCTTGGGCCAGCGGGAGATCAGCGCCACGAAGGGGATCGCGAAGTGGCCCGCCAGCAGGATCACGCTGACCCACAGCCAGCCGCCGGTCTGGCGGATGAGGAACCAGCCGGTCTCCTCGGGGATGTTCGCGTACCAGATCAGCATGTACTGGCTGAAGGCGATGTAGGCCCAGAAGACCATGCCGAAGCCGAAGAGCAGCTTGCCGAGATCCTGGTAGTGCTCGGCGGTGATCAGGCCCTTCAGGCGGCCCGCCCGCTGCAGGAGCACGCAGCAGACGATCAGCGCCGAGAAGCCCGCGGTCGCGGCGACCGCGAAGTAGTAGACGCCGAACATCGTGCTGAACCAGCCCGGCGAGAGGCTCATGATCCAGTCGAACGCCGCGAAGCTCGTGGTCAGGCCGAAGAGGATCGCGGCCGGTCCGGACCACTTGGCCATCCGCCGCTCCGTGGCCTCGTCGCCGCTCTCCCCCACCCGCAGGGATCCCTTCAGGAAGAAGCGGGCCAGGAACGCCCACGCCGCGAAGTACACCACCGCGCGGATCCAGAAGAACGGCTGGTTCAGGTAGGCGACCTTCTTCTTGACGAGGTAGTACTCGTCGTAGTTCTGGCCCTTCAGGAGCTCCAGGTCCGACCACGGGAAGAGCACCCCGAGGCGGCCGGTGGCCGCCATCGCCACGAAGGGCAGGAAGAGCACCCAGATCCAGAGCAGGTTCGAGGCGAGCAGCTCCGCCGGCCGGCGGATGGTGACGCTCCAGCCGGCCTTGGTGAGGTGCTGGATGATCACGAAGAAGAGCGCCCCGAGCGAGACCGCCAGGAGGAGCAGGAACACCTGCAGCCAGCTCTTGGCCAGGAACGCCCCGTGCTCGCCGCCGTAGCTTCCGCCCAGCGCCACCGTGAGGCCGATGCCCACGAGCCCCGCCACCAGCGAGAGCCGCCGCAGGCGGTCGCCGGCGCTGCCGAGCTGGAGGTTCGAGGCCTCGAGGGACGCGGCGGCGATTCCGCCCGAAGGATGCCCGTGGCTCATGGGGTCGCCTCCGCGCGACGCTCGTCGGCGACCAGGCGCCCGTCGGCGTCCTGGCTCCGCTGCAGGGCCTTCACGTAGGCGACGATCGCCCAGCGGTCCGCCACCGGGATCTGCGACTCGTAGCCCGCCATGTTGCGGACGCCCTTGCTGATGGAGTGGAAGATCTGCCCCACCGGCTGGCTCGCCACCTCGACGGCGTGGATGCTCTTGGCCTGCACCCAGCTGGTGCCGTCCACGGGCCCGTCGGCGTTGGCCATCAGCTCCATGGCCCGCTGGTTGACGATGCCGTCGCCGAACCCGGCGATGCCGTGGCAGACGGAGCAGTAGATGTTGTAGCGCTCCCGTCCCCGCTCCAGGAACGCCAGGTCCACGGAGACGCGGTCGGGGAACTCCCACGCCCACTCGCCGTCCACGACGCCTTCGTGGAAGTGCGGATCGTCGAAGACCTCGCCGCGGGCCACCGCCCCCGCCACCGGCTGCCGCATCGCCCGGCCGTCGGCGAAGAGCGGGTTGGCGACCTGGGTCTCGAAGCGGGGCTGGAAGTCCATGTCGTGGAAGAGGTGCACCGGCCGCCGCGGGCTGGGCGTGGAGCGGGCCCGAGCGAACAGCACCGGCGGCACCAGCGCCAGCAGGAACAGCACCAGGAGCGAGTAGACGATCACGCGGGGCATGGTTCCTCCTCGACCGCCTCGACCGCGACCGGCCCGAGGGAGTTCAGGAACGCCTCGGTCTCGCCGCGGCGGAATCGGGGGTCCCTCGCCTCGATCACCACGAAGAAGCGGTCGTTGGTGACCCGGCGGAAGCGCTCGTTGGCCAGCAGCGGATGGCTGAGCCGCGGCAGGCCGTTGAAGAGGAACATCAGGCCGAAGGTCGTCAGCGCCGAGAAGAGCACCGTCAGCTCGAACATCACCGGCACGAAGGCGGGGATCGAGAAGAGCGGCTTGCCGCTGATGAGGTAGGGGTAGCCGGTCACCCACACCAGCGCCCAGATCGACCAGTCGCTCGAGTTGGTGAAGATCTGCAGCACCAGCGCCGCGAGCAGGCCGCCGACGCCCGCGAAGAACACCGCCACCGGCAGGATGGTGCGGCGGATGCCCATCGCCGCATCGAGGCCGTGCACCGGGAAGGGCGTGCAGCAGTCCCACCAGCGGTAGCCCGCGGCGCGGACCTTCTCGGCGGCCTTCAGGAGGGCGCCGGGCGACTCGAACTCCGCGATCAGGCCGTAGAGCGGGCCGCGGGCGGCGCCGGCGTCGCCGGTCCCCTGCCGCGGACGGGTGGCGAGGGTGCTCATCGGTGGCCCTCCGTCTCGGCATGGCCGTCGCCGTGGCCGTGGTCGCCGTGGTGCGGGTCCGCCTGCGGCATGATCGCCTTCACCTCGGCGATCGCGATCATCGGCAGGAAGCGGCAGAACAGCAGGAACAGCGTGAAGAAGAGGCCGAAGGCCCCGATCATCGTCCCGATGTCCACCCAGGTCGGGGTGAACTGGTCCCAGCTCGTCGGCAGGAAGTCGTTGGCGAGGCTGGTCACGATGATCACGAACCGCTCGAACCACATGCCCACGTTGACGAACAGGCTCAGCACGAACATCGCCGGGATGCTGGTGCGGATCGCCTTGAACCAGAAGAGCTGCGGCGTGATCACGTTGCAGCTGACCATGATCCAGTAGGCCCACCAGTACTGGCCGAACGCCCGGTTCACGAAGGCGAACTTCTCGTAGATCGCGCCCGAGTACCAGGCGATGAAGAACTCCATGCCGTAGGCGTACCCGACCATGCATCCCGTCACCAGGATGATCTTGTTCATGTTGTCGAGGTGCCGCAGCGTGATCAGGTTCTTCAGGCCGAACATCTCGCGGGCCGGCACCGCGAGGGTCACCACCATCGCGAACCCGGAGAAGATCGCCCCGGCCACGAAGTAGGGCGGGAAGATCGTGGTGTGCCACCCCGGCAGCTGGCTGACCGCGAAGTCGAAGCTCACCACCGAGTGCACCGAGAGCACCAGCGGCGTGGAGAGGGCCGCCAGCAGCAGGTAGGCCCGCTCGTAGCGGTGCCAATGGCGGTTGGAGCCTCGCCACCCCAGCGCGAACAGGCCGTAGGCGAACTGCCGCAGGCGGGTGCGGGCCCGGTCCCGCAGCGTCGCGAGGTCGGGGACCAGGCCGGTGTACCAGAACAGCAGCGACACCGTGAAGTAGGTGCTCACCGCGAACACGTCCCACAGCAGCGGGCTGCGGAACTGCGGCCACATCTCCATCTGGTTGGGGATCGGGAAGAGCCAGTAGACGAACCAGACCCGGCCCACGTGGATCGCCGGGAAGATGCCCGCGGCCATCACCGCGAAGATCGTCATCGCCTCGGCGAAGCGGTTGATGCCGGTCCGCCACTTCTGCCGGAACAGGAAGAGGATCGCGGAGATCAGCGTGCCCGCGTGGCCGATGCCGATCCAGAACACGAAGTTGGTGATGTCGAACGCCCACATCACCGGGTTGTTCAGGCCCCACACCCCGACGCCGGTCAGGATGAGGTAGAGCACGCAGAAGCCGAGCAGGCCCACCAGGCCCACGCTCGCCGCGAACGCGACGTACCAGGCCAGCGGCGGACGCTTCGCCTCGACCACCCGGCACACCGTGCGGGTGACCTCCCCGAAGGTGTCCATCCCCAGCACCAGCGGCTCGCGGCGGCCGGGATGGTCGGCGGTGTTGTCGACGTCGGCGGCGGAACCCGCCATCGATCCCATCGGAAGGGTGGTCATGCCGAGGCTCCCTCCTCGCCGGCGGCGCTGGCGTGGCCATGGGCGCCGCAGTCGTGGGGATCGAAGGCGGGGTTGGTCACCCTCGCGAGGTAGCGGACGCGGGGCCGGTTGTTGAGCTCCTCGAGCATCTCGTAGCTCAGGGGGCTCCGCTGCAGCGCCGCCACGCGGCTCGCGGGATCGTTGAGGTCGCCGAAGACGATCGCCTCGGTCGGGCACGCCGCGGCGCAGGCGGTGGTGAAGTCGCCGTCGGGGATCGACCAGGTCGGCGAGTGGGCGGTGCCGCCCTGCCGGACCCACTCGTTCTTGCGGCGGATCTTGGCCTCGGCGATCCGCTGCGTGCAGAAGGTGCACTTCTCCATCACCCCGCGGGTCCGCACGGTGACCTCGGGGTTGAACTGCATCCGCAGCCACTCGTCGGGCCCGTCGGAGGTGTAGTACTCCGCCTTCACCGCGAAGGGGCCGACCTGCTCGCGGACCGGGTCGCGGCGCTGGTAGTCGAAGTAGTTGAACCGCCGCACCTTGTAGGGGCAGTTGTTGCTGCAGTAGCGGGTGCCGATGCAGCGGTTGTAGACCATCACGTTGAGGCCGTCCTCGTCGTGCACCGTCGCCGCCACCGGGCAGACCTGCTCGCAGGGGGCGTTCTCGCAGTGCATGCAGGTGACCGGCTGCATCAGCACCGCGTCGGGCCGCGCCGGATCGTCGCCGCGGAAGTAGCGGTCGATGCGGATCCAGGCCATCTCGCGGCCGCGGGCGACCTGGTCCTTGCCGACGATGGGGATGTTGTTCTCCGCCTGGCAGGCGGTGACGCACGCCCCGCAGCCGATGCAGGTCGAGAGGTCGATCGACATCGCCCAGCGGAACTTGGCGCCGTCGAGGTTGGTCTCCTCCCACAGCGAAAGGCGGCTCACCACGTGGGAGCGGTGGCGGGCGAAGTCCGGCTCGTGGCGGTACTCGCCGAGGGTGCCCTCGCGGAGGATCGTCGGCAGGCGCTCCGCGACGCCGTCGCGGGGAACCGCGGGGATCATCGCGTCGGCGGTGCCGTGGTCCTGGGTGCGGGCGAAGGCGTAGCTTCCCTCGAGGCGCTCGATGGACGCGTCCCGCGCGAGCTCCGCCGCATCGCTCGACCGCAGGCGATAGGCGTCGAAGCCCGCATCCGCGGCGATCCGGCCCGCCACCTCCCCGCGTCCGTAGCCGAAGCTCAGGGCGAGGGTGCCGTCGGCCATGCCCGGCTGCACCAGCGCCGCCGCCTCGATCGACCGCATCGATCCGCCCGCGGCGGGCACGGCGACTCGGACGCGGTCGCCGGTGGCGACGCCGAGGCGCTCCGCGGTGGCGACCCCCAGCAGCACCGCGTTGTCCCAGGTCAGCTTGCTGATCGCGTCGGGCAGCTCCTGCAGCCAGCCGAGGTTGGCGAAGCGGCCGTCGAAGACCGTCGCGTCGCGGGTGAAGGCCAGCTCGAGCGAGGTGCCCGGCGGCGGCAGCATGCCCACCACCCGACCGACCGCGGCGGGGTTCGCCCGCGAGGTGGCCGCCGCCGCGGCGGTGCCCGCCTCGATGCCGTCGTTGAGGGCCTTCCGCCACTGCCGCTCGAACGGGGCATCCTGCGAGGCGGCCGCGAGGCCGTGCCGTTCGCGGAAGCTCCGGCGGACGAGGGCGTAGGCGTCGCGAAGGTCGTCGCCGCAGAGCATCGCCACCAGCTCGAGCGGCGTCCGGCCGCCCTGCATCGGCGCGACGAGCGGCTCGATGAGCGGCTGCACCAGCGAGACGGAGCCGTCCCAGGCACGGGCGTCGCCCCAGCTCTCGAGTGCGTGGCATCGCGGCACGTGCCAGGTGCAGGAACGGTCGGCGCTGGTCTCGTTGCGGTAGTAGGAGAGGTGCACGACCTCCCGGGCCTTCCGCATGCAGTCGGCGAAGTCGAGGTCGGCGGGAGCGTCGTAGACCGGATTGCCGCCGAGGATCACCAGGGTCTCGACGGCACCGCCCTTCAGCAGCGCCGCGAGTTCGCGGATCGCCTCGGACCGCAGCGGGCGGGCCTCGGCCTCGCGGTAGACCACCGTCTCGCCGGCGTTGCCGAGGCGTTCGTTCAGGAGCGCCGCGAGGGCGTGCACCGCGGCCGGCTGCCGCGGACCCGCCACGATCACGCCGCGGCCGCGGGCCGCCGCGAGATCCGACGCCGCGGCGGCGACGATCTCGAGGTCCTTCTCGCCGAGCATCGCCTTGGCCTCGGCGGCCCGCGCGGCGATCGCCTCCCGGAGAGGCGCATCGGCGATCTCGATGCCGAGCGACTCCGCGAGCAGCGCCGCGACCGCGGGCACCGCGTCGGTCCGCACCGGCACCCGCACGTCCGCGGCGGCGCCGGTCAGGCTCAGCACGCCCTCGAAGGCGTAGAGGCGGGAAAGGGTCTGCTCGTGCGGATCGGCGCCGCGGACCCGCCGCGTCGCCGCCCATTCGCGGGCCCACTTCAGGTTCGCCGGGTGCGGCCGCAGGAAGTCCGCATCGAGCGAGACCACCACCGCCGCGTCGGCGAGGCGCAGGTCCGCGCGGACCGGCCGGCCGAAGGCGGTCTCGAGGCCCGCCCGCTCCTGGTCGTCGTTGAAGGCCTCCCACTCGAACCAGCGGGCCTGCGGGAACTTCCGCATGAACCGCCGCCGCTCCGCCTCCATCGCCGGCCCCGAGAAGGCCTCCGAGAGGACCGCGAGGCCGCGGCCGCCGCTCGCGGCGAGGGCTTCGCCGAAGCGGTTCGCGACGAACGCCTCGAACTCCGCGAAGGCGTTGCCGCCCGCCGGCATGCCGCCCCGCATCATCAGGCGGGAGCGATCGGGGTCGTAGAGCTCGAGCACCGACGCCTGGGCGATCGACTCGCAGCCGCCGAGGGTGTAGGGATGGTCGGGGTTCCCCTCGATCTTGATCGGACGGCCGTCGAAGCTGCGGACGAGGAAGCCGCCCGCCACGCCGCCGATCTCGAGCGCCGTGGCGTAGTGCACCGGCACGCCCGGGGTGCGGTCGGCCGGGCGGGCCGCGTAGGGCACGATGGTGCTCTCGGGTCGCCGCCGGCAGCCGGTGAGGCCGATGCCCGCCAGCGCGAAGGACGCGCCCATCACCCGCAGGAAGTGGCGGCGGTCGTCGCCTTCGAGGCGGTCGGCGCCCTCGGGGAACTCCCGCTCCATGAACGCCCGGAACTCCGGCGAGTTGGCGCGGTCCTCGAGGCTCCGCCAGTACGCAAGGCCCTGCCGGACGGCGACCGGCGCGTCCGCATCGGGCGAGGGCCCGCCGCCGCAGCCGGGGGCCGCATCCGCCGTGGGGTTCACCGGTGGCATGCTGAGCAGTTCTCCGACGGATGGATCTCGAACTGGTGAAGCAGATGCAGACGCTCCTCGCTGGTCAGCTCGAGGCGAGGATCGAAGGCCATGTTGGTGACCTCGGAGACCGGGCGGATGCGCGGCTCGGGGTCGCGATGGCAGTCGAGGCACCAGCCCATGCTGAGCGACTCGGCCTGGTAGACGACCTCCATCTGGTCGATGCGGCCGTGGCAGTCCACGCAGCCGATGCCGCGGTTCACGTGGGCGGCATGGTTGAAGTAGGCGTAGTCGCCGATCTTGTGCACCCGCACCCACTCGATGGGCCGTCCGGTCTCGGCGCTGCTGCGGACCTCCGCGAGCTTGGGGCTCTCCGGGCGGATCTGCGAGTGGCAGTTCATGCAGGTCTGCGTCGGGGGCACCGCCGCATGGGAGGTGTGCTCGACGGTGTTGTGGCAGTAGCGGCAGTCCATCCCCAGCTGCCCCGCGTGGAGAGCGTGGCTGAAGGGGACCGGCTGCTCCGGTTGGTAGCCCACCTCGAGGGTCTTGGGGCTGAGGCCGTAGGCCACGAAGAACACGGCGTAGAGGGGAACCACCACGCCTGCGACGCCGAGCGCCGGCAGGAGGAGGTTCGACCACTTGGGGAAGAGGAACCGGCTCATGATGCGAGGAGGACCCCTGGCGGATCGAAGCCGACCGGGAAGTGACGAAACGCCGCCGCAGAGGACACGGCTCTGGCGGCACCGCCGAACTCTGTGATGTTTTTCACGAAGTCGAAGGGACGAGTGTAATGGAGGGCATTCGGCGCGGTCAAGGGATCCGAGAATCTCAACCGCAGCATGCGTCCATCGGCGATTCGCCCCGCGAACGATCGGTTTGCGGACTGGGGCCTGCCGCAACCTCGTCGCGGGACAAGCCAACGCGGATACCGACCTCTCCTCCGTGATCGGGCCCGCGTTTGCCAACTGCGGGAACCCGGTGCAGCGGACGTTGTTCTACTAGAGCTGCGACTAGAAATGCGACCGCGGATGCGACGGGGAACCCCGCCTTCCGCTGGCCCCCTACCGTCGGCGGTGATCGACACCCATTGCCATCTCACCTCGCTGGTCTTCCGCGGCCGCGAGCGGGAGGTCGCCGACGCTGCCGAAGCTGCGGGCGTGCGAGCGATGGTGTCGGTGTCGGTGGGAAGCGACGACGCCGCTGCGGCGCTCGACCTCGCCCGCCGCGACCCGCGGATCTGGTGCACCGCCGGCGTCCATCCGCTCCACAGCGATGAAGCGATCGATTGGGCCCTCCTCGCCGAGGTCGGCACCGATCCCCGCTGCGTGGCCTGGGGCGAACTCGGCCTCGACCGCCACTACCCGCGGCCGACGCTGGACCTCCAGGCCCGGGTGCTCGAGACGCATCTCGAGTTCATCCGCGAACGGTCCGCCGCAGGATGGGCCAAGCCGGTCATCGTCCACAGCCGCAAGGCGGTCCGAGAACTGCTGCCTCGGCTCGCCGAAAGCGGCCTGCCGCCGGAGCGGTTCGTCTTCCATTGCTTCACGGAAGGCCCCGAGGAGGCCCGCGAGGTCCTCGACTTCGGGGCCTCGATCTCCTTCACCGGCGTGCTGACCTTCCGCAACGCCCCGGCGGTCGCCGAGGCCGCCCGCCTCGTGCCGCTCGATCGGGCGATGGTCGAGACCGACAGCCCCTACCTCGCCCCGGAGCCGCACCGGACCCTCCGGCCCAACGAGCCTCGCCTCGTGGGCTTCGTCGCCGCTCGCCTTGCCGAGATCCACGGCCTGCCGCCGGCGGAGATCGAGGCGATCCTCGACGCGAACGCGATCCGCTTCTTCGGCCTGCCGATCGAGCCGCCCGCCCTTCGCTGACCGGCCCGCTCGCGGAGCATCGCCCCGAGGCCGCTCGCGTATCGTCCGACCCTTCCGCCATCCGATCGCCCCATGCCCGCGTCGCCCCAAGACACCGACGATCCTCCGGCCCCCGGCGAGCCCGGCGGCGTGATGAGCTTCGGCGACCACCTCGAGGAGCTGCGGCGGCGGCTCATCCTCGCCCTTGCGGTGCCGCTGCCGCTGGCGCTGGGCCTCTTCATCGTCTCCAGCTCGATCCGCGAGATCCTCACCGCGCCGCTCTACGCCGCCCTCGAGGCCCGCCGACTGCCCACGCAGGTGCAGGCGCTCAGTCCCGTCGAGACGATCACCACCGACCTCTTCCTGAGCATCGTGTTCGCCCTGGTGCTCTCGGCGCCGTGGCTGCTCTACCAGCTCTGGCGATTCGTCGAGCCGGGCCTCTACGCCCACGAGCGACGCTTCGCGAGATTCCTCTTCCCCGCCAGCGGCGTGCTGACGCTGGCGGGCCTCGCCATGCTGTACTGGGTGATGCTGCCGCTCATGCTGCTGTTCCTCGTGGGGTTCGGGCAGCACGGGCCGCGGGAGACCTTCCCGCAGTCGCCGGCCGCGGCGGCCACCGAGACCGCCGGCCCGGCGGAGGCGTTGCCGTCGGAGGCCGCCGACGCGACGACCGCGCCGCCGGCCGCGACCAACCTCGCGACGCTGCCGGTGCTGGAGACGCCGCCGAAGACGCTGCGGGCGGGCGACGCATGGATCGATGCCGCCACGGCGCAGCTGCAGGTCGCGGTGCCCGCGGGACCGGACCGCCTCGAGATCCGCTCGGTGGCGCTCGCCCGCGACCGCAGCGTCATGCCGATCTTCCGCCTTCGGGAGTACGTCGACTTCGTGCTGCTGCTGTCGCTTGCGGTCTCGATCGCCTTCCAGATGCCGCTGGTGATCCTGCTGCTCGGCTGGGCGGGCATCGTCGAGACGCCGGGACTTCGCCGCAATCGCCGCTACGCGCTGCTCGCCTGCGCGGTGGTCGCAGCGGTGCTGACGCCGCCGGACTTCATCTCGATGTTCCTGCTGCTCGGGCCGCTCTACGGCCTCTACGAACTCGGCATCCTGCTGCTCGTGGCCCTGCCGCCCCATCGGATCGGGCGAGGCTCGGTGGTGCGGGACGCCGTCGATCGGTTCCGCCACTGGCGACGCCGCGGCAGGGCCGCCCCCGACGCCTCCGCCCCCCCGCCCCGCGGCAGCGTGCCCCGCGGCCGCTCCGGCGACGAGGGCGACGAGGGCGGCGAGGCCTGGCCGTGAGTCGCCGCTGCGGAGGCGTGCTTCGCCGGGCGATCCGCGACGAGGCCGCACGCCGCCGCGGCGACGGCACCGATGGCGTAGGCGGCGACGACCTGCGGATGATGCGTCGGGCCCTGCGTCTTGCCGCGGCCGCCGCCCGGGCCGGCGAGGTGCCGATCGCGGCCGTCGTCTGGCGGCGGCGGGACGGCGCCCTCGAGGTCGTCGCCGAGGCCGCCAACGACCGCGAGGCGAGCGGCGACCCGACGGGGCATGCCGAGATCGTCGCGCTTCGCCGCGCCGGCGAGCGGCTCGGCTCATGGCGGCTGACGGGATGCTCGATGGCGGTCACCCTCGAGCCCTGCCCGATGTGCGCGGGCGCCATGGTCAACGCGCGGCTCGACCGCTGCGTCTTCGGAGCGAGCGATCCCAAGGCCGGCGCCTGCGGCACGCTCTACCGCATCGCCGAGGACCCCCGCCTCAACCATCGCGTCGAGGTTCGCGGCGGGGTGCTCGCGAAGGAGTCGGTGCGGCT
>CAZQUA010000043.1:6662-13767 GCA_964596455.1 uncultured Isosphaeraceae bacterium | reverse complement strand
CCGAGGAGCGGGCTGGGCTCGACGGCGCCCCCGAGCAGTCCGCGCACCCGCCGGCCCCGCGGCGGCGGCGGCGGAGCGGCTCCGCCCCCGCACCTAGCATCGCCGCCGATGACCGAAGCCGCCCCCGACGCCAGCGTGCTCCTCGTCGACGATCAGGCGATCGTCGGCGAGGCGGTCCGCCGCATCGTCGAGTCCGCCGGCGGCATCGCCTTCCGCTTCTGCAGCGATCCCGCCGCGGCGGTGGAGACGGCGCGGCGGCTCCGGCCCACGGTGATCCTGCAGGACCTGCAGCTCGGCGACGGCCAGGCCGCCGACGGAGGCCTCGAGCTGCTCGCCGCCTATCGACGCGATCCGCAGCTCGCGGAGATCCCGGTGGTGGTGCTCAGCGCCCGCGAGGACGCGACCACCAAGGCGGCGGCCTTCGCCGGCGGGGCGAGCGACTACCTCGTGAAGCTGCCCGATCCGATCGAGCTGCTCGCCCGCATCCGCCACCACTCCGCCGGCTGCGTGGCGGCGAGGGAACGCCGCGACGCCCTGCGGTCCCTTGCGGAGATGGGCGAACGCCTCGAGGAGCGGAACCTCCGCCTCGACGAGGCCAACCGGCGTCTCAAGGACGCCAATCGAGTGCTCGCCGCGGATCTCGAAGCCGGCCACGCCCGCCTGCACGCCCTCGCCGAGGTCGGCGGGCAGCTGAGCCGGATCCTCGATCTCGACATCCTGCTCGAACGGATCCTCGCCGAGTCGGGCCGCTTCGCGGGCGCCTCCGCGGGCGGCGTCTTCATCCGCGGCGAACGCGGCCTTGCCATGGCCTGCCGTCTCCGCGACGGGGCCGTCCTCCACGAGCGGCAAGAGGATGCCGCAGCGGCGGAACCCGCGGGCATCGTGGGGCGCTGCAGCGTCGGCGAGGAGGCCATCGCCCTCTTCGCGGAGACGCCCGATGGCGACGCGGGCACGGTGGGCGGGGTCCGCATCGAAGGCTTCGCCGAGGTTCGCCCGGTCAACGCCCTCGCGGTGCCGCTTCGCGCCGCGACCGGCGAGACCCTCGGGGTGCTGCTGCTGCTCGAGGTCGATGGCGCCGGCGCCTTTTCGGAGGAGGGCCGGCGGGTGCTGGAGCACTTCGCGAGCCTCGCCACGGTGGCGCTGGAGCGGGCGTCCCTGACCCGATCGATGATCCTGCGGATGATCGGCATGGCCGAGCTTCGCGATCCCGCCGAGACCGGCGCCCACGTCGCGAGGGTGGCGGGCTATGCCCTGATCCTCTTCGAGGCGTGGGCGGCGCGGCGGGGCCTTGAAGGACCTCGTCTCGAGCGGCAGCGGGATCGCCTGCGGATCGCCGCCATGCTGCACGACGTCGGGAAGGTGGGGATTCCCGACGCGATCCTGAGAAAGCCGGGACGCCTCGACGAGGGCGAGTACGCCCTGATGCAGCAGCACACCGTGATCGGCGCCAACCTGTTCACGGGCATCCGCACCGACTTCGACGACGCCGCCCGCGAGGTGGCGTTGTGCCACCACGAGCGCTGGGACGGCATGGGCTATCCCGGCCCCGGCGATCCCGCGGCGCTCGCGGCGAATCCGCCCTCGTCGCCGCGGCACGGCGGCCGCCGCGGCGAGGAGATCCCGCTGTTCGCGAGGATCGTCGGCCTCGCCGACGTGTTCGATGCCCTCTCCTCGCCGCGGTCCTACAAGGCTCCGTGGGCGGAGGCGGAGGTCCTCGAGCTGATCCGCCGCGAGTCCGGCCGCCACTTCGATCCCGAGCTCGTCGAGATCCTGCTCGAGCGATTGCCCGCGATCCGCGAGGTCCGCGACCGCTTCAGCCCGTGAGGCCGCGACGACGCCGGCATCGGGGCGTCAGCGGCACAGATCGAGCTGCATGCGGAAGAGCGCCCGCAGCTCCTCGTCGAAGCGGTCGCCGAGGGTGAGGCCCGCGATCTCCGCGACGAGCGAGTCCCGATCGGCGAGCTCGACGAGTCGCCCGCCGCCGGCTGCGGCGATCTCGGGGAAGTGCCGCGGCGGTCCCCCCCGAGGCCGTCGCCCGTCTTCGGCAGGCTCCTCGAGCGGCGGCGCCATCGACACCACGTGGGTGACCACGCCTGCGGCGGCGGCGCGGCGGGCAAGGTCCTCCGAGGGTCCGCCCCAGCCGGGATGCGGCGGGGCATCGCCGATGAGGATCGCGACCCTCCGCGGCGGCGGCGGCGCCTCGCCGGCGGTCCCCGGCGGCGACCACGAGAGCCGCCCGTACAGGTCCCGCAGCGCCGGATGCACGGCCTCGGGGCCGTCGCCGCCGCCATCGGCCTCGAGGGACCACAGGTGCCGCCTCGCGAGGCCGATCGAATCGGTGAAGTCGTGCACGAGGGTCTCGAACGCATCGCGGCGATCGCGGTAGGCGACGACGGCGACGCGAAGGCCCGCCGCCACCTCGCCGAGGAAGGTCATCAGGTCCTCCACGCCGCCCTGGGCCTCCGCGATCGCGCGGCTCATGCTCGCCGTGCAGTCGAGGGCGATCGCAAGATCCACGCGACGCTCCCCGAGGTCCTGCAGGTACTCGACGAGTCCGAGGAACCCGCGGGGCTCGAGGCGTGCGATGGGATTGGCCTCGGGCCTCCCCGCCTCCCCCGCCGCCGGTGCGAACCAGGCCCCGTGCAGGCCGAGATCGCCGCGGTGCCGCCGCACCCAGTGCCGCCACCGGAAGTCCCGCCGCAGATCCTCGGCCCCGCTGATCGCCGCAAGTCGGGGCGAGAGGATGCCCGCCTCGGTCCGGCTCATCCGCAGGACGATCGAGAGGAAGGCCTCCTCGGCCTCGCGAACGAGCGACGGATCGCCGCTCGCAAGGGCGATCTCCACCCCGAGCAGGCGATCGTCGTTGCGGGAGGAATCGAGCAGGCGGGAGACGCCGCGGCGGACTCTCGCCTCATCGAGAGGCACCCGCGCCCGGAGCGCCGCCCGCACGACCCTCGGATCGGCCTCGTCGGCGAGTTCGCCCACGAGGTCGATCCGTCCGCGTCGCGCCAGGATCGAGATCGCGAATGCCCGCACGTGCCGCGAGGGATCGGAGATCGCCCGCTGCAGCGGCGGCAATGCCGCCGCGTCGGCCGCCCCTTCGAGGCGAAGCAGCGCGATCACCCGCCGCGGCCACGCCTCGGCACGAAGCAGGCGATCGATCGCCGCCGCCTCCTCCGGCGAGCATGCCGGCGGCGACGGCGACTCGCCCGCTTCCGCTCCTGCCCCATCCGGCGCCGTTGCCGCCGGACCCTCAGGCGGCACGACCGCCGCGGGGACCGCTCGAGACGCCCCCGCGAGCAGCAGGACCGCTGCAAACACGCCCGCTGCCGAAACGCCGGGCTTGCGAGTGTTGGTCAATCGAGTATTGTCAAAAGGTCCTCCGGAGTGCGAGGCCATGACCGATCGAATGGGGCGACAGCGTGGGCAGGTCCTGCCGGCAGGTCTGGCGGCGAGGTCGTCTTCGCGAAGGTCGGCCGCCGTCGCGACCGCCTTCCTCGTGCCCGTCGCCGTCGCGTGCCTTGGCGGGCCGGCAGCGGGCGAGGACCTTCTCCCGTTCACCAACGAAGCGGCGCGTCGGGGCGTGCAGTACACGATGAAAGCCTATCCGCCATCGGGCGGCCGGGCGGGCTTCGGGATGGCGTTGGCGGACCTCGACACCGACGGGGACCTCGACCTCGTGCTGCTCGGCCGCAGCAACGGCATGGTCGGGCTCTTCGAGAACGACGGCACCGGACACTTCACCAACCGCTCCTTCGGCAGCGGCCTCGTGCCCGCGGTGAAGGCGAGCGTGGTGCTGGCCTTCGACTACGACGGCGACGGCGACCTCGACCTCTTCGTCGGCGAGTACATGGGATCGAACCGCCTCTACCGCCACGACGGCGGCCTCCAGTTCACCGAGGTGACCATGGCCGCCGGCGTCGGCGGGCAGTTCGCCACCAAGGGCGCCAGCGTCGCGGACTTCGACGGCGACGGCTGGCTCGACCTCCACGTCTGCAACTACTTCGAGAATCTCCCCGCCGCCACCCGCAACCGCCTCTACCGCAACCGCGGCGACGGCACCTTCGAGGAGGTCTCCGCGGCGTGGGGCCTCGACCTGACCCATCCCACCCTGCAGAGCATCTTCAGCGACGTCGACGGCGACCTCTGGCCGGATCTGTACCTCAGCAACGACCGCGGCCCGCTGATCTGGCCCAACCAGCTCTTCCGCAACACCCAAGGCGGCTTCGTGGAGATCTCCGATGGCAGCGGCGCCGAGGTCTCGCTCTACTCGATGGGCATCGCCGCGGGCGATCTCAACGGCGACGGCCTGCCGGACTTCTACCTGACCAACATCCCCTCGCCGGTGCCGCCCCTCGAGGGGGCGAACCCCCTGCTGCTCAGCCGCGGCGACGGCACCTACGAGCAGGCCCAGGACGCGTGGGGCGTCGCCCACCATCAGATGAGCTGGGCGGCGATCCTCTGGGACTTCGACAACGACGGGCATCTCGACCTCTACGTGAACAACGAGTGGGAGGCCAACAGCCTCTACGCCCACGACGGCACCCCGCCGATGCGGGAGATCGCCGCGGAGGTCGGCCTCGAGGGCACCGCCTCGAACTCCTTCGTCTCGATCGTCGGCGACCTCGATGGCGACGGGGACCTCGACCTGATCCAGAACAACCACGGCACCGGCGTCCGCGTCTACGTCAACCACGAGGGCTCGCGGCGAAGGAGCCTCCGCCTGCGCATCGCCGGCACGCACCCCAACCACCATGCCATCGGCGCCACCGCGACGGTGCGCTTCGGCGAGCGTTCGCAGTGGGCGCAGGTGCTCGTGGGCGGCAACGGCTACCTCGGCCAGAACGAGACGATCCTGCACTTCGGCCTCGGCGAGGCGGAGATCGCCGACGAGATCGAGGTCCGCTGGCCGGCGGGCGGGCCCACCCGTCGGCTTCGCAACCTTCCTGCGGGCGCAACCTGGACCGCGATCCATCCCGCGAACCTCGGCGACGCCAACGGGGACGGCGTGGTGGACCACACCGACCTCCAACGCCTCTGCGAGTGGATCGGCGGGCCGGTGTCGCCGGGCCGCGAGGCCCTCGACCTCGACGGCGACGGCGCGATCGGCCCCCTCGATGCGGCGGCCTTCTGGGCGATCGCGTCGATCGAGCGGGGCGACCTCGACGGCGACGGCCTCGTGGACGGGGCCGACCTCGCGACGCTGCTTGGCGACTGGGGCGGCGCCGCGTGCCGCAGCGATCTCGATCTCGACGGGAGCGTGGGCGGCGGCGACCTGGCGATCCTGCTCGCCAACTGGACCGCGGCGCCCTGATGCCGCCGGCGGCGGCGATCACGCCGGCGAGTCGTCGGGAAGCCGCGAGCGCGACGCCTCGACGAGCGACCACGCCGCCTCGAGGACCTTCGAGACGCCCTCGCCGGTGCCGCCGCTCGCACGCAGCACGGTGGCGTTCTCGGGAAGGCGGGACCGCAGCGACCGCAGCCGCTCCTCCCGTTCGCCGCCATCGCCATCGGGAAGCAGGTCGACCTTGTTGAGGACGACGATCTCCGGCTTGCTCGCGAGGGCCTCCGAGAAGGACGCGAGCTCGCCGCGGATCACTTCGTAGTCGCGGACGGGATCGCGATCGTCGAGCGGCGCCGCGTCGACGAGATGGATCAGCACCGCGGTCCGCTCGAGGTGCCGCAGGAACTCGTGCCCGAGGCCGGCGCCGGCGGCGGCGTGCTCGATGAGGCCGGGGACGTCCGCCACGAGCAGGCGTCGATCGCCCGGGAGTTCGGCGATGCCGAGCTGCGGCGAGAGGGTCGTGAAGGGATAGTCGGCGACCTTGGGCGTGGCCCGGCTGATCGATCGCAGGAAGGTGCTCTTGCCGGCATTGGGAAGGCCCACGAGGCCGGCGTCGGCGAGCAGCTTGAGCTCGAGCCGCAGACGCCGCTCCACGGCGGGCTCGCCCGGGGTCGTCTGCGTCGGCGCCTGCTGCACCGAGTTCTTGAACCGCTCGTTGCCGAGGCCCCCGCGGCCGCCGGCGGCCGCGAGCAGGCGCTGCCCCGGCTCGACGAGATCCGCCAGCAGGTCCCCGCCGTCCTCGTCGTACACCAGGCAGCCCACCGGCACCGCGAGTTCGAGCGACTCGCCGTCGGCGCCGTGCCGGCAGCCGCCTCCGCCGGCCTCGCCATCCTGCGCCGCGAAGATCCGCCGCCGCGCGTAGCCGTGCAGGGTGTCGAGGTGGGGATCGGCGACGAGCACGACGTCGCCGCCGCGGCCGCCGTCGCCGCCGTCGGGACCGCCCTTGGGCGCGAACTTCTCCCGGCGGAAGCTGCAGCGACCGTCGCCGCCCCGACCGGACCGGATGCGGATCAGCACCTCATCGATGAACACCGCACGCTCCCGCCGATGGGGCCCTCCGCGAGCGGGCGGCCCCGAGGACCCTGCGCGGCGATACCGGCCGCGACCTCACGCCAGCAACGCCTCAAGGACGGTCCGGCTCCGCCGACGGCCTCAGCCCACGCAGGTCAGGCGGGGAATCGAGGGATCCGCGGGGATCACGTCGACATGCCGGCCGCGGAAGCGGACCTCGCCGTCGACGAGGGCCATCAGCGAGTCGTCCTTCGCCCGCATGACCATGTAGCCGGGACGGAAGGGCGTGCCGCACTGGCGGATGATGATCGCGCCCGCCTTGGCGAACTGCCCGCCGTAGAGCTTGATGCCGCGGAACTGGGGATTGGAATCCCGCCCGTTCTTGGTCGAACCCTGACCCTTCTTGTGCGCCACGACGACTCTCCGCGAAAGCGATCGGTCCGCCGGACCGGGGACTCGCCCGGTCCGACCCGAATCGGGAAGGATACCAATCCCCCCGCACCCCCGCCAGCATGAAATCATCCGGCCTCGGACGCCGTCGCCATGCCAAGGCGTCCGGGTCGTGCTTCGGGCCTGGGAAGGCGGACCTCAGCGATAGATCCAGTCCTGGGAGACCTGCTCCACCGGACGATCCCGGAAGGAGGCCACGTTGCCGGGGACCCGGTACCGCAGGCGCCGGGTCTGCCGCAGCTCGACCGGCTCGACGGCCACGCCCCGCAGCAACTCGCGGCGGCTGGTGAGGCCGGTCAC
>CAZQUA010000043.1:0-6562 GCA_964596455.1 uncultured Isosphaeraceae bacterium | reverse complement strand
TCGATCACCGGCCAGACCACCACGGAGTCGCGGTCATGCTCGCGGCCGGTCGCGAGGGGACCGATCATCTGGTTCTGATCGAGGATCTCCGGCTGCCCCGGCGCCTGGATCTTCTCGAGGATCTCCCGCACGACCCGCGACGGCACGTCGCGGCCGGAGAGTTGCAGGTCCCCGGCCTCGCCATGCAGCCAGAACTGCGGTGCCCACGACCGCTCGCGGCCGGTGCGGTTGCCCACGGTGTAGGTGAAGTACCAGTACATCCGCCCGTCGGACGGATCGACGTGGACCCGAAGCGGCCCCGGTTCGAACCGCAGCTCCCAGACCTCCGCCGACGGGATCCGCTCGGTCGGGGGAGGCGTGACCACGGCATCGGCCTGCGGCCCGCGAACGGCGAACGCGGAAGCCGCCGAGAGGGCCATCGCGAGAAGTCCGGCCGCAGCGAGCGTCCGCGTCGGAACGGCGGCGAAGGGAAGCGACATCGGGGTGGTTCGGGACATGGTCGTGGAGTCTAGCGGAGTCCTTCTCCGACGCGAGCAGGCCTCGATTCTCGGCGCCTACGCTGCGGACCATGTCCGATCCCTCTCGGGAGACCGCCCGCGATCCCGCCCCTCGCGACCTCCACGGGGCCGCCCCCGCGGCGGCGGAGGACGATGCGGCGACGCGTCCGGCGGCGACGCCCGCCTCTCGCATGCGGCGAGAGGCGGCAGCGGCGGCCGAGGCCGCGATCGGCCCGGCGAGGCCCGCGGAGCGTTCCGACGCCCTTGCGAGGATCGCCGACCGCCGCCTGCCGCTGCTCGAGGTGCTTGAGGACCGCTTCCGCCGTGCACCGCACGGGCCGCCATGGCTCTGGGTGTCGAGGGACCCCGAGGGCGGCATCGAGGCAGCGGCGGTGGCGATCCGGAATCCGGGGCGCACCGCCACCGTGCTGCCGCCCGTCTCGATCCCGCCGCGGTCGAGGGCCGCGACCATCGCCGTGCTCGCGGCGATGGCGACGGAGATCCTGCGGGGGGGCGAGGTCGACCTCCTGCAGGCGATGACCGAGCCGGACCACGACTCGCCGGGCAGGCCCTCCTCGGGCGGGCCGCTTGAGGAGGCCGGGTTCTCTCCGCTTGCCACCCTTCGGTTCATGGAGCGGCCGCCGTCGCCAAGGCCGCTCCCGCCATCGCTTCCCGAGGGCCTCGCGATCGAGACCTGGACGCCGGCGATCCGCGAGGATGCCGAACGCCTGCTTGCCCGCACCTACGAAGGCACGCTCGACTGCCCCGGACTCGCGGGGGTGCGGCAGCCCGCGGACATCCTCGCGGGACATCGCGGCAGCGGGCCCTTCGAACCCCGGCTCTGGCGATTCCTTCGCCGCCGTGGCGGGGAGCTGCTCGGCGTGGCGTTGCTGAACGCCACGCCCGCCGCCGCCTGCAACGAGCTCGTCTACTTCGGACTCGCCGCGGAAGCCCGCGGCCAAGGGCTCGCGGCGATGCTTCTGGGCGATCTGCTCGCGGCGGCGCCGCCGATGCGGCGGATCGCCCTTGCCGTGGATGAACGGAACGCGCCGGCACGGCGGCTCTATCGCCGTGCGGGATTCGTGCCCGGCGGAGCCCGGGTCGCCTGGATCCGTACCCGTTCGCCCCGCGGCCCCGCCTGACCCGCCGCGAACCGCGTCGGCCATCGCCGCAGCGGCCCTATCGGCACGGGCGGCCGCTTCGCAAGCCCGGCAGGGTTGTCCACAACGAGCGCACAGCGACGCCGACTCGCCGTGGAGAACTCCGTTGCTGCGGGAGATTCTTGGGGTTGCGGCGCTTCGCGGCATCCTCCGGCCCGTGGACCGAACCGGGAATCCCGCCCCGCCCCGATACCTTCGCCGCGACCCACGGACGGGTGTGCCCGGCCGCGTCCGCCTGCCGCGTCGAGTTCCCTCGCGGCCGGCCTCGGCCTTGCCGCCGCACGCTTGGATCGAACGGCCTGACGCCGCGATCCGAGCCCTCGCGACGCAAGGCGGCGTGTCCCGCCGGAGCACCGGATCGCGCCGTCTCTCGCCGCCCTGCAGGCTCGCGGAGATGGACGCGGGCCGAGACCGAACGACTCGGTGCGTGCTCCCTCGCCGTCGCGGCCCGCCGCCGCGTCGCCGATCCGCGTCCGCCCGTCGCTTCCATCCCGCCGCTCCGATTCCCGCCATGCCTGATCCGATCCGACTCGATCCCGAACTGCTCCGGCAGCGTCTGCACACGGAACTCGGCGAGCAGAAGGCGAGGATGTGGTTCGGCGAATCGACCGGGCTCGAACTCGATGGCGGCGCCCTTCGGGTGACGGCGGGATCGCCCTACGCCGCGGCATGGATCGACCGCCACTTCGCGGGCACCCTCCGTCGCCTCGCCCGCGAGGCGGCGGGCGGGGAGATCGCCGTGGCGAGCCGCGAGGAGCCGCGAGGCGGCGTCCTCGCCTCCGCCGCCGGTTCGATGCCGGTCGGCCGCGGCGTCGCCCGAGGCGGCGATCGCGACGAGAGTCGCCGGACGCCGCGGCCCGGCGAGGGCGGAGATTCCGGCTCCTCGGGCCGGATGGACCCGCCTGGCCGCGGCCCTTGGATGGCCTTGCCCGGGGACTCCGCTGCGGAGCCTGCCGAGTCCGACGCCGCCCCGCGGCGGCCCGGCCGTGGGGGCGGAAGCGGGGCCGCTCGCCCGGCGTGGCGTCGCCTCGAGGAGTTCGTGGTGGGCGACTCCAATCGCCTCGCCTACAGCGTCGCCGAGCGGGTCGCCGCCGCCGCCGGGCACGAGTCCCTGCTCTTCGTCCATGGCGACTGCGGCGTGGGCAAGACCCATCTGCTGCAGGGCATCTGCCGCCGGCGGCGGGAGAGCCGCCCCGGCGAGCAGGTCCGCTACCTGACGGGCGAGCAGTTCACCAACGAGTTCATCGCCGCGGTTCGCAGCGGCTCGATCGAGGGCTTCCGGCGGCGGTGCCGCCGCCTCGACCTGCTCGCCATCGACGACGTCCACTTCCTCTCCAACAAGACCGCCACGCAGGCGGAGTTCCTCCACACCCTCGACGCGATCGCCCTCGGCGGCGCGACCCTCGTCCTCGCCTCCGACGAGCACCCCCGCTCGATCGGCCGCTTCAGCCGCTCCCTCGTGAGCCGCTTCCTCGCGGGCATGGTGGTGTGCGTGGAGCGGCCCGACCGGGAGACCCGCCTCACCCTGCTGCGTCGCCTCGCGGACGCGCGGTCGATGCGGCTCTCGCCCTCCGCCGAGCAGTTCCTTGCGAGCCGCTACCCCGGCTCGGCCCGCGATCTCGAGGGCGCCATCGCGCGGCTGGCTGCGATCTCGGCCCTCGAGGCGGAGGATGGCGCCGGGGTGGGCGGCCCGGCGGGAGAGGCCGGCCCGGAGATCGGCATGCTGCTGGTGGATCGCCTGGTGTCGCAGGAGTCCGGCGGCGCGGCGCGACCGCCGATCCGATTCGCCGCGATCCTCGAGGCGGTGGCCGACGAGTTGGCGGTGCCCCGCGAGGAGCTTCTCTCGGATGGGCGGCGCCGCGAAGCCGTGACCGCCCGCGGCCTCGCCGCCTACCTCGCCCGGCGGTTCACCTCGATGAGCTTTCCCGAGATCGCCCGCGGACTCGGGCGACGCAACCACTCGGCGATCCATGCGGCGGAGTCCCGGGTCCGCGGGCGGCTCGAGGGCGATGCCGCCGGCGACGCCGGACTTCGCGAGCGGTGCGACCGGATCTCCCATCGGCTGCTGCAGCGGGACTGACCCGACGGCCGGTGCGGAGGGGCGAGCCTCCGTCGCCGGGGGTGAGGCGGCGACCGCTACACTGCGGCGATGAGGCGTCTTCATCGACTCCCGGGCGGTGCGGCCGGACGCGGCGTTCCGTCGCTGCTGCTTGCCGTCGCGATCGCCGCGACGCCTCCGGCCGCAGCGCAGTACGGACCGGTCGATCCCCTCGAGGCCGCCACGCGACAGCTCGCCACCGCGGTTCGCCGCCAACCCGACCGCGAGCACCGCGCCCTGCTGACCTCGCTGCGGCAGCTCCGCGACCCGGCTCTTCGCCCGCTGCTGCAGTCGCTCGTGCAGCAACCCGACTGGGAGGTGCAGCTCGAGGGGATCCTCGGCCTCGCCGAGCTCGGCGATGGCCGGGTCGACCCCGCCATGCTCGATCGGATCCGCGATCCCCAGGAGCGGATGCTGGCCCTGCGGACCTGCCTCGCCATGCGGATGATCGGCCCGGCCGAAGCGGGCGAACTGATCGGCTCGCCGCAGCTCGAACCCACGGAGCAGGTGCTCGTGATCGCCGAGCAGATGCGCCTCGGCGGCGTGCCGGACCTCGACCGGCTGCGTTCGCTCGCCGAGAACCCCTCGCCCTCGGTCGCAGGCCTCGCCGCGATGCTGCTCGCCGGCGCCGGCGAGCCCGCCTCGCTCGAGCGATTCGCCACCCGCCTCGATCGCCTCGAGGAGGCCGAGCGGACCTCCGTCGCCACCGACCTCGCCCGCGCCGCCGAGCGGCACCTCGTCGCCGCCGGACGCCCGCTGCTCGAGCGTCTCGCGACCGAGACCGATGCGGATCGGCAGGTCGCGATCGCCGCCGGCGCGGCGCTGCTCGCCGTCGACCCGCCCGCCGGCGTGGACGTGTGGGCGGAACTCTTCGACCGCGAGACGAGCGTCGCCGGGCGCATTCGCCTCACCGTCCTGCTGCTCGCGACGGAGCTTTCCCTCGAGAGCTCGCTCTTCGGCCGCTTCGAGGGCACCGGCGAGGTGCTGGAAGCGCTGGGCCGCGCCGGACGGGCCCGCGCCGAAGGGGCGGGCGAGGCGGAGGCCCTCGCCGCCATCATCCGCGGCGGCCATCGCCTCAGCGTCACCTGGGCGATGACCGCGCTGCCGGCCCTGCCGCCGGAGGCGGCGGCGCCGATCTACGAGTCGATGGTCCGCGACCTCATCGAGGGCCGCGGCGATCCCCGCACCGTCCCGCTCGCGATCGAGGCGACCTCCCGCCTCGTCGCGATCGACCCCGCCCGGGCCGCGTCGCTGCTCGACGAGGCGGCCCGCGGATCGACCGCGATCCTCGAGGCGCTGCTCGTCGGCCTGCTCGCATCGGAGGCCGGCGATGCCGCGGCCGCCGTCGCGGCGGAGGTCCTCGGCAAGGCCAGCCGCCGAGCGGACTCGATGGCGATCCTCTGCATCGCCCGCAACGCCGAGTCGCTGCCGAAGCCGCAGCTCGACGCCCTCGGCGTCGTGGCCGCGGGCGGAGGCGGCCTCGATCCTTCGCTGCAGACCCAGGCGGCGTGGCTCTTCCTCAAGCTCTCCGGGCAGGCCGAAGCGGCGATGTCGTCGATCTTCGCGTCGCCCTGACCCTCTCCCCAAGGATCCCCGCCGCGATGAGTTCGGCGATTCCGCTGCACCGGCCCCACGGCGACCCGTCCGATCTCGAAAGCCTCGCGGAGGCGATGCGAAGCGGCGGCGCCGCGACGGTCGCCCGCTTCGAGGCGAGCATGGCCCGACTCGTGCCGCGGCCCTTCGGCGTCGCCGTCGGATCGCCCGGTGCCGCCTACGAGGTGGCGCTGCGGGCCCTCGGCATCGGTGCCGGCGACGAGGTCATCCTGCCCGCCATCGGCCCCGCCGCGGCCGCGGACGCGATCGATCGCCTCGGTGCCGTCCCGGTGCATGCCGACGTCGATCCGGGCACGCTCGGCCTCACCGCCGCGCTTGCGGAGCCGCGGATCGGCGAGCGAACCCGCGCGGTGCTGGCGTTTGCGCTGCTTGGGGATGCGACGAGCTTCGCCGAACTCGCACGGCTCTGCACCAAGCACGAGATCCCGCTGCTCGAGGACGCTTCCGATGCGATCGCCGGACGGGTCGCCGGAGAGTCCACCGGCCGATTCGGCCGGATCTCGATCTTCGCCCTCACCGACGACCGCCCCCTCGCCGCCGGCGGACTCACGCTGCTGCTCACCCACGACGACCACCTCGCGGCGGCCATGCGGTCGCTTCGCGGCGATGCCGACGACTTCGCGGCGCCGCTGCCGGGGGAGCTCGCCGACCCGCCGTTGCCCACGCTCCGGCCCGCCGTCGACGCTCCCGCCGACGCGGTTCGCGCCGCCCTCGGCCTGCGGCGCCTCGAACGCCTCGAGGCCTCGCTCGAGGCCCGCCGTCGGGTCGCGGACGCCTATCTGCGGCGACTTGCGGGCCATCCCGATCTCGTGCTCCCGGCTTCTCGGGGCGAAGGCGGCGCGGTGTGGCCGCGGTTCTGCGTCCGCCTGAGCGACCGCTTCAGCCGGTTCGATCGCGACGAGATCCTGCTCGGCCTCCGTCGCCACGAGATCGTCGCCGGCCGGGGCTCGCCGGCGATCAGCCGCCGGCGGGACGAGGCCGGCGGCAGCCTCCGCGGGCATCCCATTGCCGAGCGGGCCGCGGACCGGTCGATCCTGCTTCCCTTCTTCGAGACGCTTGGCGAACGCGAGATCGACCTCGTGTGCCAGACGCTCGGGCTCATGATCTCGCGTCTCGAGTTCCGGCAGACCTGAGACGCCCGCGGGCGGCGAAGGGGGTTGCGTCGGAGAGGGGCCGCCGCGGCGACCCGAACC
>CAZQUA010000042.1:0-14138 GCA_964596455.1 uncultured Isosphaeraceae bacterium | reverse complement strand
GTGACCATCTTCACCCCGATCCCCGCCGAGCGGCACGCCGCCACCGCCTCCCGCACCTCCGGCCGCGGAGGATCGAGCATCCCGGCGACGCCGAGCAGCGTCACTCCGCCGCGGATCGTCGATGGGGGCCCTTCGAAGGCCTCGTCGGGCCGGTCGAGTCGGGCCAGCGCCAGCACCCGCAGGCCCTCCCGTCCCATCGCAGCGGCGGCGGCGGCGATCGCCTCGCGGTCGATCGACTGCGGCTCGCCGTGGCGATCGAGCATCGCCCCGCACCATGGCAGCAGGACCTCGACGGCGCCCTTGATGCAGCCGAGCGAAGCTCCGCCGCCGCGGTCGCCGTGCCGCGTCGCCATGAACTGCCGCTCCGACTCGAACTCGATCGTGTCGAGGCGAGGGCGGCCGCGAGCCACGGCATCGGGATCGATGCCGGCCTTCCTGGCCGCGACGAGCAGCGACGCCTCGGTGGGGTCGCCCTCGATCGTCCAGGCGCCGCCGACGGCATGGTGGCGGGCGTCGTTGCAGAGGACGCCCGCTTCGAGGGCCGCCGCGAGCGCCGGCGGCGTCTCGAGCGGCACCGGTTCGCCGGCGATCGAGACCACCCCCGCCGGGTCGTAGCCGGCGCCGGAGAACTCGAATCGCTGCCCGCCGGCGAGCACCGCCACCACCGTCATCTCGTTCTCGGTGAGGGTCCCGGTCTTGTCGGAGCAGATGATCGTCGCGGCGCCGAGCGCCTCGACCGCCGGCAGGTGCCGCACGATCGCCTTCCGCTCCGCCATGCGGCCCACCCCGATCGCCAGCACGATGGTCACGCCGGCGGGAAGGCCCTCGGGGATCGCCGCGACCGCGAAGGCCACCGCCGCCATCAGCGATTGCGTGAAGGGCCGCTCCTGCAGCAGGCCGATCCCCAGCACCGCCGCGGCGATGGGCAGGATCGCCAGCAGAAGCAGGCGGCTGAGGGCCGCGATCCGGCGGGTCAGCGGGGTCGCCAGACGGTCCGCCGAGGCCACCAGCGCACCGATGCCGCCGAGCTCGGTGGCGTCGCCGACCGCGACCGCGATCCCGCGGCCCCGTCCCCGCACCACCAGCGATCCCGCGTGGGCCATGGAGGCGCGGTCTCCGAGCTCCGCATCGGCGGCGACCGCCTCCGGCCGCTTGCCGACCGGCAGCGACTCGCCGGTCAGCATCGACTCGTCCGCCTCGAGCTCCCGCGCCGAGATCAGGCGAAGGTCGGCCGGCACCCGATCGCCCGGCTCCAGACGCACCAGGTCGCCCCGGACCAGTCCCGCGGCATCGATCCGCCGCCACCGGCCGTCCCGCATCACGCAACTCTCCGTCCGCAGCGAGCCCGCGATCGCTTCGATGGCCCGCAGGGCCTTGCCTTCCTGCACGAAGCCGATCGCCGCATTGGCGAGGACGACCGCGAGGATCACCGCGGCGTCGACGATCTCCCCCAGCAGCAACGCCCCCGCGGCAGCCACGACCAGGATCGAAACCAGCGGCGCCGCGAACTGCGCGAGCAATCGTCGCCACCACGGCGTCGCCTGCGGCTCCGCCAGGCGGTTGGGCCCCTCCCGCTCGAGGCGATGCTGCGCCGCGGCTTCGGTCAGGCCGCGGTCGCAATCGATCTCGATGCCCAACGCCTCCCGCAGCCGCGGCGGATCCACCGCATGCCACCGCACCCCCGCCGCCAGCCTCGGCGGGTCCATCTCCGCATGCCGATCCGCCGAGGGCGAGGCCACGCTCACTCGCCTGGCGGCGCGGAGGCGGAGGGGTGCGCCTCCTCGCCCCAGCCGCCCCGCCCCACGAGCGGCACGAACTGCACGCGTCCGAGCGGCTCATGGCGGTACGACGCCTCGTCGAGCCGCTCGACGCGGAGCAGCTCCTGCTCGAGCGGACCCGGCCCCACCGGCATCACCAGGCGACCCCCGATCGCGAGCTGCGACAGCAGCGCCTCGGGCACCTTCGGGCCGCTCGCCGAGACCACGATCGCATCGAAGGGGGCGGCCTCGGGCCATCCCAGCGAGCCGTCGCCGCAGCGGAGATGGGCGTTGCTGCATCCCGCCTCGCGGAGCCGCTTCTCGGCCAGCTCGAAGAGGGCCTCGTGCCGCTCGATCGCGAAGACCTCCGCGGCGATCCTCGCAAGCACCGCCGCCGCGTAGCCGGAGCCGGCGCCGATCTCGAGCACCCTCGCCTCCGGACGGATCCCCGCGGCTTCAAGCATCCACGCGACGGTGTAGGGCTGCGAGATCGTCTGCCCCGACCCGATCGGCAGGGCGGCGTCCTCGTAGGCCCGCTCCGCAAGGCGGGCGGGCAGGAACCGCTCGCGGGGCACCTCCCGCATCGCCCCGAGCACGGCCTCGTCGCGGATGCCGCGTCCGGCGATCTGGGTCTGCACCATCCGCTCCCGCTCCCTGCGGCGGGCACCCCCGTTTCCGGCGTGCGAGGCGATGTCGTTCATGGCCCTGCGAGCGTAGATCCGCAGGTCCCGGCGACGAACGGGGCGAATCTCCGCAAAGCCGCCGCGATCCGCTCGTGCCCGGGCGCGGAGGATCCATCGCTATCCTGCGGCGATGCGGCGCGTGTTGCTCGCTTTCCTGCTGCCTGCGGTGCTCGCCCTGCCGCAGGCCCTCGCCGCGGCGCCGCCAGCCGCGGTCCCGCTCGACGCGATCCCCGGCCCCGGCGTCACCGCCCGCACCGATCTCGCGGCCTTCCATCCGCCGCTCCGCGGCACGGCGATGGACTCGCCGATCTTCGTGCTCGAGGGATCCCGCCCCGGAGCCACGCTCTTCGTGCTCGGGGGTTCCCATGCCGGCGAGACCTCGGGCATCCTCGCGGCGCTGCTGCTTGCGGAACGGGCCGAGATCGAGCAGGGCCGCCTCGTGGTGGTGCCGTGGGGAAACCGCCTCGCGCTGGAACCGGAGAAGGCCGTGCGGATCGAGACCCCGACCGGCCCTCGCCGGATCGCCCTCGGCGGACGCCGCAGCCTCGAGTCCCACTACGGCGAGTCCGATCCCGAGACCTACACCTCCCCGCGGGGCGGCGAGTTTCCCGGGAACGAACGGCGGAACCTGAATCGGGTCTGGCCCGGCGTGGCCGATGGCACCCCGACCGAGCAGGTCGCGCACGCCATCGTCGAGGCGATCCGCCACCACGGATGCGATCTCGCGTTCGATCTGCACGAGACGAGCGGACTTGGCAGCACGCTGCCGTGGACGATCGCGGGGCGGCCGGACGAGGTCCCCCTGATGCGAGCCGCCGTCGCCGCGGTGAACCGCGAACTCGGTCTCGACCTCGTCCGCTGGCGGGAGGTCGACTCGCCGCCGGGCATGAGCCGCGTGGAGTGGGGCCCCGCGACCGGAGCCCGGACCTTCCTCACCGAGACGGTGATCGGGCACGTCACCCCGCTCTCGATGCGGGTGGCGGTGCAGCTGGCCCTGATCCGCGGCGTGGTCGACGCCCACAACGAGGCCGAGCGGGCCCGCGTCGCCGCCGCCGGCGATCCTGCGGACGCGCCGCCGCCCAAGCTGCTGCTCATCCGCGGCCTCCCCGACCTGCGGTCGATCGCCGATGGCGATCTGGGCCTGCTGCTGCAGGAGGCCGCGGCTCGCGGGGCGGACGACGCCGACGACCGGACCGTCCCGGCGGGACCTTCCCCGGAGCCTCGCCCGTCCGCGGACGTGGTCGCGCCGCCAGCGGCCGCCGCGTCTCCCGGATGAGGATCTGCCGATGGACTCGATCGATCTCGACACCGCGTGGCAGCTGATCGCCGAGGCGATGCCGCTGTCGCCCGCCGCGCGGATCCGCCTGCTCGAGGACCACGCGGCCGCCGATCCGCCGACGCGGGCATTCGTGGAGGAGATCCTCGGCCGCCGCATCGCCGGCGACGAGTCCCGTCCGCCCTCCATCCGCCGCTACCAGCTGCTGCTGGCGATCGGCGAGGGCGGCTTCGGGCGGGTGTACCTCGCCCGCTCGATCGACCCCCCCCGCCGCCTCGTGGCGGTCAAGGTGCTCCGCCGCGGCCTCGACAGCGAGCGGGTGCTCCGCCGCTTCAGCGCCGAGCAGGAAGCCCTCGCGAGGCTCGACCATCGCGGCGTGGCGGGGATCTTCGACGCCGGCCTCACCGACGAAGGGCGGCCGTTCTTCGTCATGCCCTTCGTCCACGGCAATCCGCTGCTGTCGTGGTGCGATCGCCAGCGAGCCTCGCTCGAAGATCGCCTCGACCTCTTCTCGCAACTGCTCGAAGCGATCGCCCACGCCCATCGCCGCGGCATCCTCCATCGCGACCTCAAGCCCGGGAACGTGCTGGTGGAGGATGCGGATCCGCCGCCGCGGGTCCGGGTGATCGACTTCGGCATCGCCCGCAGCCTGCACGAGCCGCTGCTGCCGGAGGCGACGGAGTCGCCCACCCTCACCGAGGCCGGTTCGCCGCTGGGGACCCCCGAGTACATGAGCCCCGAGCAGGCGGCGGGCGATCACGCCAACACCGATGTCCGCAGCGACGTCTTCAGCCTCGGCGTCATCCTCTACGAGCTGCTGTGCGGCGATCTGCCGATCGACCGCGGGACGCTCCGCCGCGGCGGACTCGGCGGCGTGGCCGAGACGATCCGCAGCGTGCCGCCGCCGCCGCCGAGCCGCCGGGCCATGCTGGCGACGGCGGAGGCCGCCCCGTGGGCGGTCCGCGGCCTGCCCGATCGGCATCGCCTTGCGGAGGCCCTCCGCGGCGACCTCGATGCGATCTGCCTCAAGGCGATCGCGAAGTCCCCCGGCGACCGCTACAGCGGCGTCGACGCCTTCGCGGAGGATCTTGCCCGGGCCCGGCGGGGCGAACCGGTCTCCGCGAAGGCTCCCACGCGGTTGGACAACCTCCGCTTCGCGATCCGCCGAAACCGCCTCGCCGCCAGCGTGCTGCTCGCGGTGGTGCTCTCGCTGGCGGTCGGCCTCGTCTCGACCGCGATCTTCGCGATCGCCGCGCGGCGGGAAGCCGACGCCCGAAGGGTCGAGGCGGGGCGTTTCCGGACGATGGCGGAGTTCCTCGGGACGATCTTCGCGGGCATCGATCCCGAGCAGGCCCGCGGCCGCGACGTCACGCTGCTGCGATCGATGCTCGACGACGCCTCCGAGTCGCTGAACGACCAGGTGGCCGGGGGCGCCATCGAGGACCCGCGACTCCTCGAAGAGATCGACTACGTGCTCGGGATCGCCTACCTGCGCCTGGCGCTTCTGGAGCCGGCCGATCGGCATCTGACGCGAGCGGTCGAGTCGATGCGGACCGCCCGCTCGTCCGCGAGCGACGATCTGCTCGCCGAGAGCCTGCTGGAACTCTCGGCGCTCCGGATCCGGCAGTATCGGCATGAGGAGGCGCAGGCGACGATCCGCGAGGTGGTCGAACGGCTCGGTTGGCCGGCGAGGCCGGAAGCGATCGACGATCCGCGGGTGCTGGAGGCGATCGGCCGAGCGGCGCAGGTCCGGCTCTATCCCGGTGCCGGCGGACTTCTCGAACTGGCCTCGGACCTGGACGCGGAATCCGACGAGCGGCATGCGCAGGTTGCAGCCGCCCGGCAGGCCTGGCACGGCGTGGTCGATCGGGCGACGCGGGTGCTCGGGCCCGGATCGCCGACGACGCTGCAGATCCGTCACTGGATCGGTCGAGCCCTCGAGCTCCACGCCGGCAGCCCTGAGGAGGCGAGGGTCATGCTCCGGGAGGCGATCGAGACCTCCGGCCGTGAGTTGGGACGGAGCCATCCGGTCACCCTCGACGGGGTCCGCATTCTGTCGGCGGTCATCCAAGACCCGCAGGCGACCGCCGAACTGATCGAGCCGTGGCTTCCGGAGTTCGACCGCGTCTACGGGCCGCTCTCGCCGTCGTCGGCGAACATGCGGAACAACCTCGGCTACGCGTTGCATTCGCTGGGCAGGTCCGAAGAGGCCCTGCCGCTGCTGCGAACCGCCCGCGAAGGGGCCTTCGCCTCGTTCGGACCCCGCAACCCCTTCAGCACCTGGGTCGAGACCTCGCTGCTGACGGTGGTCTACGCGCTGGGCCGCGAGGATGAGTTCGAAGCGATCCTCATCGACCGATGGGCCCGCTGGGCGCCGTTCGCGTCGGAGCTCGACGAGCCGTCGCTCCAGATGTTCGACATGCTGCACAAGGCGTTCGTCGAGCAGGTCGGCCGCGAGCCGTCGATCGACCCGGAGCACCTTCGCCTGATCCCGCCGCGGGGACGCTGAACCGAGGCGGCCCGCACCGGCTCACTGGATCGGCCCGAGGAGGCGGGCGGCGCGGGAGCGCACGCGGAACCACCAGGGCCGGGACTCGAAGTCGGCGAGGCGAGCCCCGTGGCAGCGCTCGAAGTCCCGCCGCATCATCGCCGCCATCGCCTCCGCGATCGCCTCGCCCTCGCTCGCCACGGTCATCTCGAAGTTGATGCGGAACGAACGGTTGTCGAAGTTGGCGGTCCCCACCACCGCGACCCCGTCGCTGAGCAGCACCTTGTGGTGCAGGAAGCCGGGCCCGTAGCGATAGAGGCGGACGCCCGCGGGCAGCATGTCGGGGTAGTAGCTGAAGGAGGACCAGTTCACGAGGGCGTTGTCGCTCTGCCGCGGCACCATCACCCGCACGTCCACGCCCCGCCTCGCGGCAAGCTGCAGCGCCGCGATGATCGACTCGTCCGGCACGAAGTAGGGCGTGGCGATCCAGAGCCGCCGCCGGGCCGTCGAGATGAGATGCAGGAACGCGAGCGAGCAGGTCTCGAGCTCGTCCGCCGGCCCGCTCGGCACCACCGCCACCGCGCCGTCGTCGGCGGGGCCGGTGCCGGCGGCGGCCGCGGCTTCCCACCGAAGCGGCGGCACCCGCCCCGTCGCCCAGTGCCAGTCCTCGCACCAGGCGAGTTGGATCGGGAGCACGCAGGGCCCGCGAAGCTCGAGATGCGTGTCCCGCCAGGCTCCGACGCGGGGATCGAGGCCGAGGTACTCGTCGCCGACGTTGAGGCCGCCGCTGAAGGCGAGGCCGCCATCCACCACCACGCTCTTGCGGTGGTTTCGGAAGTTCATCTGGAAGCGGTTGCCGCGGCGGGTGGTGCGGAAGCCGCTCACCTCCGCGCCCGCCTCGCGAAGCGGCGCCAGATGGCGATCGGGCAGCGACGCCGATCCGATCTCGTCGAAGAGCAGGCGGACCGCGACCCCCCGCCGCCTCGCGTCGAGCAGGGCCTCGCGGAAGGCCCGGCCGGTGGCGTCGTCGCGGACGATGTAGTACTGCGCCAGGACGTACGCCTGCGCCCCCGCGATCCCCGCGAGGATCGCCGCGAAGGTCTCCTCGCCATCGACGAGCAGCCGCACGCGGTTGCCACGCGTCGCCGGAAGAGCGGTCAGGCGCCCGAGCGGCGGAAGGACGGCGGGTCCGGCGGGATCCTCCGGCACGGCATGGGGACGCATGGCCTGCTGGGCCTGCTCCCAGAGCGACCGCATCGAGGACTTCCCCCGGCGGATCGCCCGGACGTAGCCGTTGAAGCGGCGGCTGCCGAAGACGAGGTAGAACGGGATCGCCACCACCGGCAGGAGCACGAGCGAGACGACCCAGGCGATCGTCCCCTGCGGGGTGCGGTTCCGCATGATCGCATCGATCGCGAGCGAGATGCCCGCGAGCTCGATGGCCGCGAAGGCGATCGTCGCGGCGAGGGTCCAGTCGAGCCAGGCGGGGAGCTCCACGCCGGGACTGTACGGGCGGCAGCGCGATGGGCGCGGGTCGAGCGGAGGCCGATCCTGCGAGATCGCAGGGATCAGGTGGCGCATCGGCCGGCCGCATCCGCTCTTGAACCGCACCGCGACGATCCGCTGGCGGCTCGCCGAACCGCCGCCGGCGTCCTGATCGAGTGGGCTCTCGCCAACGGAGTCGTGGCCTCGCGTGCCGCCTACCACTCCGCCGCCGACTCGAGCCGCACTTCGACGCCCGCCTCGCCGGGATCCTGCACCACCAGCTCCTCGGCGTGCAGCAGCAGCCGCGGCGCGAGCGCGTGCACCTCGGGCGAGGCGTAGAACTCGTCGCCCACCACCGCATGGCCGAGGTGCGCAAGGTGCACCCGCAACTGATGGCTGCGGCCGGTGCGAGGAACCAGATCGAGCCGCGTCACGGGATGCTCGCCATCAACTCCCGGCATCGCGATCGACTCGGGCCCCAGGCCCCGCGACACGGCCGTCTCGCGCACCGCGCCGAGCGTCGTGCGCTCCACGACTCGCCACCGCGTGATCGCTGGCTTGCCGTGGATCGGATCCACGACATGCCGCGGTCCGTCGGCGAGCGCCTTGCGAAGCGGTGCGTCGATCTCGCCCTCGTCCTGCTCGACATGGCCCGCGACGATCGCGACGTAGCGCTTCGAGACCTCGCGGCGCTCGAACTGCCATCCGAGGGCGCGGTGGGCGTCCGCCGTTCGCGCAAGCACCATCACGCCCGACGTCGCCTGATCGAGGCGATGCACGATCCTCGCCTCGGGAAACCGCCGCTGCACCCGGGCGATCAGGCAATCGGCCTTCGAAGGACCGCGGCCCGGCACCGACAGCAGGCCCGCGGGCTTCACGACGCCAAGCAGCGTCGGCGTCTCGCGGATCAGCGACCAGTCGCTCGCTCGGATGGACATCGGGTCGGAACCTGCGGGCGGGAGCGACGGCCGCGGCCAACGGGGCCGGAGCGGCGCCGGATCGACGACCGTCCGCCGTAGACTAGGGATCTTGCCCCCGCCCGCCCCCGGGCGCCCGCGGGCGTCTTCCGCACCATCCCGGATCGTCTTCGCCCATGACCTTCGCCGCTCCGCTGCTGCTTGCCCTGCTGATCGCCCCGCCGCCTCCCGCCGCCGCGCCGGCAGCGGCGGAGGCCGCGAACCTCCGCGAGATCCGCCAGCTCACCTTCCCGGACCGGTTCGTCAAGGCGGGCGAGGCGTACTTCTCGCCGGACATGACGAAGCTCGTCTTCCAGGCGATCGAGGTGCCCGCCGAGGGGGAGGCCGCCGAGGAGTTCTACGCCATGTTCGTGGCGGACCTCCGCCGCGATGGCCAGGGCCGCATCGACGGCCTCGAGCGCATCCGCCGAATCAGTCCGCCCCGCACCGCCAACACCTGCGGCTGGTTCCACCCCACCGATCCCCATCGCGTGCTGTTCGGATCGACGCTCGTGCCGCCGACCGAGTCGTCGCCGCCCGGCTACCAGCGAGGCACCGGACGCTACCGCTGGATGTTCCCGCCGGAGATGCGGATCGTCGAGGCGGATCTCCGCCAGCCCGACGGCTCCGCGGAGTCGCTGCGGGTGCTGGCGGGCGACGGATCCGCCTACGTGGCCGAGGGCACCTGGTCGCCCGACGGCCGCGAGCTGCTGTACTGCTCGCTCGCGAGCGGACAGGGCGATCTCGTGGTGAGGGATCTCGAGCGGGGCACGGAGACGGTCGTGGTCGCGGTCCCCGGCTACGACGGCGGCCCCTTCTTCTCGCCAGACGGCCGACGCATCTGCTACCGCTCCGACCGCCATGGCAACAACCTGCTGCAGATCTTCGTGGCCGAGCTCGAGCGGGACGCCGAGGGCCGCGTCGTCGGCGTGGCCGCGGAGCACCAGGTCACCGACAACGCCCACGTGAACTGGGCCCCGTACTGGCATCCCGCCGGCCGGCACCTCGTCTACGCCTCCAGCGCCGAAGGGCATCGCAACTACGAGATCTTCCTCGTGGACGCGGCCGACCACGCCGACGCCCAGCCGCCCCGCCGGAGCTACGGCACCTCGCCGCGGCGGGTCACCTTCGCGGAGGGCGCCGACGTCCTGCCGGTCTTCTCCCCCGACGGCCGCCTCCTGCTCTGGACCGGGCAACGGGGGGAAGACCGTTCGAGCCAGCTCTATCTCGCCGACTTCGTGATGGATCTCGAACCGGCCTCGGCACGGATGCCCGACCTTCGCTCCGACCGCGTGGGCAGCCGCGAAGGCCGTCCCGCCGCGGACCGCTGAGGCCGCCGCCGTGCCCGAACCGCTCGTCGACCGCCGCTACCTGATCCCCTTCCGGTCGCCGCTGCTTCCGCAGATCTTCACCGACGTGCTCGTGATCGGCGGCGGGGTCGCAGGCGCTCGGGCGGCGCTCGCGGCGGCGTCCCGCGGGGATGTGATCGTCCTGGGGAAGGACGCCGCCGGGCAGTCGAGCAGCGCCTGGGCCCAAGGCGGCATCGCCGCGGCGATCGGCCCCGACGATCGCCCCGATGCCCACGCCGCGGACACCCTCGAGGCCGGCGGCGGATCCAACGATCCGGCGGCGGTGGCGATCCTCGCCGACGAGGCTCCGGCGGAGGTGGCCAGGCTCCGCAGCTGGGGCATGCGGTTCGACACCGACGGCGAGCGGCTCGACCTCGGCCGCGAGGGCGGCCACCGCCGATCCCGCATCGTCCACGCCGGCGGCGCCGCGACCGGCGTCGAACTGATGCGGACGCTCCGACGCGAGGTGGCGGCGGCGGGCTCGATCCGCTGGTTCGACGGCTGCTTCGCGATCGACCTGCTCACGAGCGGCCAGGAGCCGCCGCGGGTGGTGGGCGCGATCACCCATCATCCCCGGCACGGCCTGCAGATCATCTGGGCGAAGGCCACGATCCTCGCCACCGGCGGCCTCGGGCAGGTGTTCCGCGAGACCACCAATCCGCCCGCCTGCACCGGCGACGGGATCGCGATGGCGTGGCGGGCCGGAGCCGCGATCGCGGACCTGGAGTTCGTGCAGTTCCACCCCACCGTGCTCTACATCGCCGGCGCGACGCGGGCGCTCGTGAGCGAGGCGGTTCGCGGCGAAGGCGCCGTCCTCGTCGACCGCGACGGGCGACGCTTCATGGAGACCCTTCACCCGATGGGCGAACTCGCCCCCCGCGACGTCGTGAGCCGGGCGATCGCCGAGGATCTCGCCCGACGCGGCGATTCCCACGTCTGGCTCGACCTGCGGCCGATCGGAGCGGCACGCTTCGCGGCACGCTTCCCCGGCCTCGACCGCCTCGTCCGGTCCTTCGGCCTCGACCCCGCCACCGATCCGATCCCGGTCCACCCGGCGGCCCACTACACCATCGGCGGCGTCCGCTGCGACCTCGAGGGCCGGACGAGCCTGCCCGGCCTCTTCGCATGCGGCGAGACCGCCTGCAGCGGCGTGCACGGGGCGAATCGCCTCGCGAGCAACAGCCTGCTCGAAGGCCTCGTCTTCGGTCGCCGCACCGGCGAGGTGGCGGCGCGGGAGGAGGCGGCGGCACCGCCGCGGATCATCAGCGAGGTGGCCACGAGCGGCCGCGCGGAACTCGATCTCGCGGACGCCCGCAGCAGCCTGCGAAGCGCCGTCTGGCGGCACGCCGGCATCGTCCGCACCGGTTCCCGCCTCGAGGACCTCCTCGACATGCTCGACTTCTGGGGCCGCTACTGCCTCGACAAGATCTTCGACGATCCGCAGGGGTGGGAGATCCAGAACATGATCGCCTCCGCCACCCTGCTTGCGAAGGCGGCGCTGTTCCGCGAGGAGAGCCGCGGCACCCACTGGCGAGCGGACTTCCCGCAGCGGGCGGCCTGCCCGCCCGGCCGCAGCCTCTGGCGGCGGGGCGAGGCGGTGCCCGGCATCGAGGCGATCGCGGGCCTCGCGGCGGAACCGCAGGCGGAGGCGGTGGGATGAGCAGACTCGCCGGACTCGCGGCGGCGGCGACGGCGATCGCGGCCGCCTCCTGCGGGCAGTACGTGATCGAGCACCACACCCGCCCCGGGTTCTACCAGCTCGCCTCCGCCACGCCGCTGCCCGACGAGGTGGTCGCCCCCGATGGCCGGGTGATCCGCTTCACGAGCGACGGCGGCCCCGCGGCGGGGCCGGGCGATGGCGGCGAGGCCGCGGATCCGCTGCCGATCTGGGAGGAGAACGAGCGGGGCGAGGTGCGGATGCTCTGCTTCCTGCCCTCCGACGTGATCGCGAACCTGATGCACTGCCTTCGCCTCGAACGCTACGACCTGCTCTTCGGCACCCTGCTCGCCGAGGAGGCGAGGCTCGAGTACCTCGCAACCGGACGCACCGCCGAGGACTTCGCGGCCTGGTGCGCGACCCATCGCCGCGATCTCATGGCGATGCTCAACCGCATGAGCTTCGGCATGCTCGGGGGCGAGGTGGTGGTCGAGCGGATCTCCCGTGGCGTCATCCGCTGCCGCTTCAACCCTCAGGTCGCCTCGCAGTTCCGCTTCCGCGAGGTCTGGATGACGAGCGACCCGCCCGGCCTGAAGCTGCTCGCGGTGCGGTAGCCGGCGCCGGCGAAACCGGGACGCACCGCGGTCCCGCCGCGCCGGCCTCTCGACGCAACGACGACGGGCGCCCCCGGCAAGGGACGCCCGTCGCAAGGATCGATGGACGAGGCGTGGCCTCGGCCGCTCAGCCGGCGCTGGCGGTGGGCTCCGGCGCCGGGCTCGGCGAATCCTCGCCGCCGCCCGAATCGCCGCCGGCGTCGCCGCCGGACTCCTCCGCGGGGGTCTCGCGGGCCTCGAAGCGCAGGTGCTCCTCGCCCTCCCGACGGGTGACCGCGATGGTCTGGCCGGGATGGAACTCGCCGCTGAGCAGGTTCTCCGCGAGCGGATCCTCGACGTAGGTGCCGAGGGCCCGCCGCAGCGGCCTCGCCCCGAAGTCGGGGTTGTAGCCCTTGTCGATCAGGAAGTCCTTCGCCGCCTGGTCGAGCTCGAGGAACATGCCCTTGTCGCGGAGGCGCTGCCGCACCTTGCCGAGCTCGAACTCGATGATGTGGTTGAGGTCGTCCTTGGCGAGCGGGCGGAAGACGATGATCTCGTCGAGGCGGTTGATGAACTCCGGCCGGAAGAACTTCTCCGCCTCGTGCATCAGGGCGGTCCGCATCTTGTCGTAGTCCTGGACCGCATCCCGCTTGCTGAACCCGAACCCGGCCCCGCCCTTGATGAGGTCGGCTCCGATGTTGCTGGTCATGATCAGGATGACGTTCTTGAAGTCGACGTGCCGGCCGAAGCTGTCGGTGAGGCGGCCCTCCTCCATGATCTGCAGCAGCATGTTGAAGACGTCGGGATGGGCCTTCTCGACCTCGTCGAGCAGCACCACCGCGTAGGGGCGGCGGCGGATCCGCTCGGTGAGCTGCCCGCCCTCCTCGTAGCCCACGTACCCGGGAGGCGCGCCGATGAGGCGGCTCACGTTGTGCTTCTCCATGTACTCGCTCATGTCGAGGTAGATCAGGGCGTCCTGATCACCGAACATGAACTCCGCGAGGGCCTTGGCGAGCAGCGTCTTTCCGACGCCCGAGGGCCCGACGAAGATGAACGAGCCCATCGGGCGCTTCGGGTCCTTGAGGCCCGACCGCGCCTTGCGGATCGCCCGGGCGACCGCCTTGACGGCGTCGTCCTGGCTGACCACGGTCTTGTGCAGTTCGCCTTCGAGGGCGAGCAGCCGCTGCGACTCCTCCTTCTCGAGGCGGGTGAGCGGCACGCCGGTCATCTTGCTGACGACCTCGGCGATGACCTCCTCGTCGACGACCGCGTCGACCTCGTTCATGCGGTCCCGCCACTCCTGCTGCAGCTGCTCCTTGCGCTTGCGGAGCTTCTCGGCCTGGTCGCGAAGGTCCGCGGCCCGCTCGTAGTCGGCGTTCTTGACCGCCTCGTCCTTGGCGATCGCGAGGCGCTCGATCTTCTCCTCGAGCTCCGCGAGGTCCGGCGGCTTGGTCATGCTCTTCAGGCGGAGCCGGGCCCCGGCCTCGTCGAGCACGTCGATCGACTTGTCCGGCTGCACCCGCCCGGGGATGTAGCGTCCCGAGAGCTCCACCGCCGAGCGGAGGGCGTCGTCGGTGTAGCGGACGCGGTGGTGCTGGGCGTACTTCTCCCGAAGGCCCTTGAGGATCTCGATGGTCTGCTCCGCCGAGGGCGGCTCGACCGGGATCGGCTGGAAGCGGCGCTCGAGGGCCGCGTCCTTCTCGATGTACTTGCGGTACTCGTCGAAGGTGGTGGCGCCGATGCACTGGATCTCGCCGCGGGCGAGCGCCGGCTTGAGCACGTTGGAGGCGTCGATGGCGCCCTCGGCGCCGCCGGCGCCGACGAGGGTGTGCAGCTCGTCGATGAAGAGCAGGATGTTCTTGGCGCGGCGGACCTCGTTCATCACCGCCTTGAT
>CAZQUA010000041.1:0-14642 GCA_964596455.1 uncultured Isosphaeraceae bacterium | reverse complement strand
GCGCCCATGCTGGCCTCGCTCTTGGAGCCGCAGGAGGTGGCGCAGTCCTTCTTGGTGCTGCAGCCGCCGACGGCGCCCATGCTGGCCTCGCTCTTGGAGCCGCAGGAGGTGGCGCAGTCCTTCTTGGTGCTGCAGCCGCCGACGGCGCCCATGCTGGCCTCGCTCTTGGAGCCGCAGGAGGTGGCGCAGTCCTTCTTGGCGCTGCAGTCGCCGACGGCACCCATGCTGGCGGCGCCGGTCACGGGGCAGGCCTTCGAAGCGGAGCAGCCGCCGCAGCACTCGGCCTTGGCGGCACCGCCGCTGACGGCACCGGGGTTGGCGGAGGAGTCCTTGGCGGGGGAGGAGCACGCACCGAGGGCGGCGACGATGGCCGCGGCTGCGAACAGGCGGAACTTGGACATGGGCTGGATCTCCATTAAGGGGAAGGACCTGAAATCGAAGGGACGGGGAGGGAACTCGGTCCCTCGCCTGAGAATTGCCGTCAGAACAAAGAGGATAGAGCCGGGGGGGACTCAGTCAAGGTCGTTTCGTCCGGCCGGCACCGCCGGATTCCCGCCGATCGGGCGGTTGGGGCAGTCGGATCCGATCGGAGGGGCCCCGCCCTGGACCATCTCGGGGGTCTCGCCCCGCCCGATGGCCGCGGAGGCCTCCGATACCGCTGGCACGGGCAGGCATGAGTCGCCGCCGCGGCTCGGTTCTCCGGTGACGGTGATCGCTCGGCCGCCACCGCTCCAGCGGGAGATTCCCCAGCCGACGGCGGCGATCGCGGTCACGGCGACCAGCAAGCGAAAGGCCATGGAACTGGGGTGCATTGAACAATCGCCTCGTCGAAACCCTGGGGGTGGCATCCGAATCCGGGGAGGCGGCCCCTCCCAAGAGGTGCAGGTTCGCCGGTCGGGCGGGCCTCGGCCATCGGGTCTCCCGAGGCCATGGCGGACACCTCCGCCGGTCCTGCGGCTGCAACTCCCAACGAAACCTAGCATCGCCCCGGCGAGGCGTCGCCTCTCGGGCATCCCGTGTCCATCCCCTCCGATTCCGAGTCTCCGCCCGACCGACCCGCAGGGATGGACCAGTCCCACCCCGCCGATCGAGCGGCATCCCCCCTCGGGAGGGACGCACGCCTCGCCGGCCTGCTGGCCCAGGCGAGGGCCCTGCCGAAGGTCCCCGGGGTCTATCTGATGAAGGACGCCGCGGGGCAGGTGCTCTACGTGGGCAAGGCGGCCCGTCTGCCGGATCGGGTCTCGAGCTACTTCGTCCCCTCGGCGGACCTCGGCATGCGGAAGCAGCCGATGCTCGATCTCGTGGCGGACTTCGACTGCATCGAGTGCGAGGGGGAGTGGGAGGCGCTGCTCCTCGAGAGCCGACTGATCAAGGACACCCGTCCCCGGTTCAACGACCGCCTCGTCGACGACAAGACCTATCCCTACCTCGCGGTGACGCTGCGGGATGCGGTGCCCGGGGTCTACATCACCCGCAACCCCGCGGACGAGCGGTTCAAGGGGGCGAGGATCCTCGGTCCCTTCGTCTCGGTGCAGAGCCTTCGCCACGCCGTGCAGCTGCTGCAGCGGGTCTTCCGCTACCGGACCTGCGAGCTCGAGATCGTGCCCGGCGATCCCCGCAACCGCCGCTTCCGTCCCTGCCTGCTGCACGCGATCGGGCAGTGCACGGCCCCGTGCGCCGACCGGATCTCGCCGGAGGCCTACCGCCAGGACGTGGAGCGGTTCCTGCGGTTCCTCGGCACGCGGCGGAGCACCATGCTGCGGGAGCTCCACGAAGAGATGGAGAAGGCCTCGGCATCGCTTCGGTTCGAGGATGCCGCAGCGCTTCGCGACCAGATCAAGGCGATCGAGCGTCTCGACGAGCGGGAGAAGCGGCGCCGCACCGATCTCGAATGGCAGCCGGAGGTGACGGTCTTCTCCGGCGATCCCTCCGCCGGCCTGCGGGCCCTGCAGCGGGCCCTCGGCACCGAGCATCCCATCCGCTGCATGGAGGCGATCGACATCGCCCATCTCGCGGGCGAGGAGACCGTCGGCAGCAAGGTCTGCTTCATCGACGGGCGGCCCTTCAAGGACGCCTACCGCCGCTATCGCATCGCCTCGGTCGGCAACGACGACTACCGGGCGATCCAGGAGGTCGTGGCCCGGCGGTACCGGGAGGCGGCGGCGGGCGAAGAGCTCTTCCCGGACCTGCTGCTGATCGACGGGGGCGCGGGGCAACTGCAGGCGGCGATGGAGGTCTTCGCCGGCCTCGGGGCGAGGCCCCCGCTGGTGATCGGCCTCGCCAAGAAGGAGGAGCTGATCCATCGCCCCGGCGAACGCGAGCCGCTGCGTCTCGGTCGCGAGAACGCCGGGCTCAAGCTCTGCCAGGCGATCCGCGACGAGGCCCATCGCTTCGCGAGGCACTACCACCATCTGCTCCGCCGCAAGGCCACGCTGCCCGAGGACCCGCCGCCGCGGGCGGCGGGCCGCCGTTCGCGGAAGTCCCGCGGCGATGCCCCGCCGCCGCCGATCGGCGACGCAGGGTGAGGCCCACGCGGCTCGGCTTGGCGGCTCGACCTACTCCTCGTCGAACTGCCGATCCGCGAGGGCCGCGATGGCCTGCTCGGCCTCGGCGGCGTCGGCGCCGTTGCACTCGACTTCGAGGGAGGTGCCTGCGGTCGCGGCGAGCAGCAGCATCTGCATCACGCTCTTGCCGTCGATCCACTCCGCCTCGCCGGCGCGGCGGACGCGGACCGAGCAGCGGAACCGCGACGCCGTCTGCGCAAACGCCGTCGCCGGCCGCGCGTGCAGGCCGAGACGGTTGCGGACGAGGACGCGGAAGGTTCGCACGGGGAGCGCCGAAGGGAGGGAAGCCGGGGCGGTGAGGGAGCGGAGGCGGCGGTCGAGCGGTCGAGCGGTTCAGCGGACCGGACGGCCGGCGTCGGCCTCCTCGAGCAGCGTCAGCACGTCCGCCACGCTCGAGGCCTGCCGCAGGAAGCTTCGGAACCGCTCGTGGCGGAGCTGGCCGAAGATCAGCTCCATCGCCTCGAGGTGCTCCTCCGGCCGGTCCTCGGGGCTGAGCAGCAGGAAGATCGAGTGCACCGGCTTCTTGTCGAGGGCGTTGAACTCGACGCCCTCGGGGCTGATGCCGATCGCCACGCCGATCCGCTCGATGCTGCCGCTCTTCACGTGCGGCACCGCCACGCCGTGCCCGAAGCCGGTCGAGCCCCGCTTCTCGCGGGCGATGACCGCCTTCAGGAACGCGTCCCGCTCGCCCGCATCGATCGTCCCGGCCTCGACGAGGGCGTCCACGAGCTCCGCGATCGCGTCGTCGCGCTTGGGCGAGCGGAGGGCGGGGATGATCGCTTCGGCGACGACGATCTCTTTCAGTCTCATGGGGTGGGCGTTCCTGGGCGTCAGTGCTGCTTGTGCTGTCGGAGGCGGTCCTTCCAGTCGCTGAGCTGGCGGACGGCGCGGTCGGTGGTGATGTCCACGCAGGCGTAGAGGTCTTCGTGTCGGCCGTTGGCGATGAAGTCCCGGTGGTGCTCCACGTCGGTCACGATCTCGACGTGGTACTCGTTGGTCTCCTTCTGGACGATCACCTCGATCTGCTGGACCCGGTCGAAGTGCCGGGGAAGCTTCTCCATCTTGCGGTGAATGTACTCTTCGATCGCGGGCGTGAGGGTCATGTGGCGTCCGACGATGTTGACCTGCATGGCGGGCTCTCGGGAGTGCGGATGGCGGAAGCGGGGCGGGGGGGGCGGACGGGGGGCGGCCTCACGGGCCGGTTCGCGGAGGCCCCGCGGCGGCGGATTCCTCCGGAAGGGCGGGACCGCCGTCGCGGGTCGGCTGCAGCACGCCCGCGGTCACCACGAACCGCAGGGCCTCGTCGATCGACAGCGGCAGCTCGATGGTCTCGCCCCGCGGCACGGTGACGGTGTAGCCGGTGAAGGGCGTGGGCGAGCTCGGGATGAACAGGGTGATGGGGTCGTCGATGCTGCCCCTCAGCGGCCGCATGCCCTCGCCGGTCACCAGGCCGATCGACCAGACGCCCTGGCGAGGGTACTGCACCGCCACGACCCGATTGAAGGTGATGGGTCGCTCGTCGGAAAGCACGAAGTCGACGACCTGCTTGATGTGCGGATAGATGTGCTTGACCACCGGCACGCTCGTCAGCAGGCCCTCGAGGCGCCGGTAGATCCGCCGTCCCACGAAGCCGCCGAGCAGGCGGCCGGCGGTGTACACCGCGACGACCGCGATCAGCAGGCCCACGAGGTTCAGGTACCAGGTCTGCTCCCACCACTCCCGGAACCCGTCCTCCCGCAGCTGCATCGCGACCGCGTCGGCGGAGACCGGCCGCCGCCCCGCCGGCATCGCCGCGATCGCGTCGGCGACCTCGCCGGGGGTGGGCTGGAACTCGTCGAGGATCCACGGGTAGCGGCGATCGAGCTGCACCGTCCCGAGCCGCACCCACGAGTTGATCGGCGCCGCGATCGAACTGTCCACGAACTGGTAGGCCTTCACCAGCAGCCACAGCGTCAGCACCGACGGCAGCAGCACCGCGAGGCCGCGGAGGAAGAAGGTCTTGAAGCCGTGGGAGGGGGTCCGGGGACGCGGCGCCTGCATCGGCGGACTCGATCGGGAGGTCGGGACGGAGCGTCAAGGATAGCGGTCGCCGCCGCGAGGACGCGGCCGTCGCCGGCCGCATCCGGACCGGGGCGATCTTCCCGCGATGCCGCGACTCAACGGCGCGGTCGCGGCGCCACCGCCGAACCGCCCGCCTGCCGCGGCAGCGGACGCAGCGTGGCGTCGAGGACGATGCGGTCCCCGCCGCGACGGACCGCGAGGCGGACCGGATCGCCCACCTGCCGGCCCGCGATCGCGAGGAGCAGCTCCCGCGTCGAGCGGATCTCGTCGCCGTCGATCTCGAAGAGCAGGTCGCCGCGCCGCACCCCGGCGGCCGCCGCGGCGGAGCCGGGGAGCAGGCCGCGGACAAGCACGCCATCGGGCCGGTCCTCGCCCTCGAGGCCGAGCGAGGCGTCGCCGGGCCGGACCGCGTCGTCGATCGGCCCGCGTTCGACCACCCATCTCCGCCATCGCCGATCGATCGCATCGATCTCCTCGCCGAAGGCCTCGCGAAGCGCCAGCGTTCCGTCGGGACTCTCCGGGAAGGTGTCGAGGTAGATCCGCCAGAACCGCTCGAGACCGGCCTCCGCGGCGATGAACTCCCACATCGAGCGGACCTGCGGATAGAGGCGGGTGGACTGGGCCATGAAGCGGTCCGGCGACGCTGCCAGCACCTCCCGCCACGGCCGGACCACGCCGGCGCGGGCCGCTCGGTAGGCCACGTTGTGGCGGCTGTTCGGCCGGAACGAGAAGGTGCCGTCCGCATCGGCGGCGTAGTTCTCGAAGAGCGTGGCGAGGCCCTCCTGCACCCAGATCGGATGGCGTTGGCCAAGACGCTCCATGCAGGCGTGATGGAGCGCGTGCACGAACTCGTGGCGGAGGCTCTCGCCGATGTCGCGGGTCACCAGGCGGCGGCGGGCGTGCTCGTAGAGGCCTGCGGTGGTCTCCTCGCCGAAGAAGGCCGCCGCATCGTCGGGGCGGGCGACCACCAGCAGCACCGGGTGCCGGGGGGCCTCGCCGAAGAGGGCCTCGGAGAGATGGCGGGCCAGGCGGTCGAGACCCTCGAGCATCTCGCGGTGCGGCTCCTCGCCCAGGCTCGTGGCGATCAGCAGGTTCCGGCGCTCGTCCCGCTCCACGCGGTAGCGGGATGCGCCGAAGCGAGCGAGCCATCCCTGCAGCGAGGCCTCGGCGGCGTTCCGGCCGCCGGTGCCCGCCCGCTCGGATCGCTCGATCGCATCGCGGATCGGCGTGAAGGCGGGACTTCCCCGCAGGAAGGCGAGGTCGGGATCCTCCCGCAGGATCGTCCACTCGCGGAAGCCCGCATCGATCGCCTCCTGCAGGCGGGCGGCGGCGGGCTCGGCCTCGCCGCGGAGGCTGTGCAGGCAGGCGAGGTTGTAGAGATGGGTGGGATGCCCCGGGTCCGCCGCGAGCGCCTCGCCGAGCAGGCGCTCCGCGGTCGCGTAGTCGCGGCGGCCGAACGCCTCCACGATCCGCTGCTGCCGGAGGCCGTCGTCGGCCTCCGCTCCGGCAGGCATCGCCGCGATGGCGAGGATCGCCGCAAGAGCGGCGAGCAGGGGAACGCGGCGTCGCAACGTCCGGCGCATCGCTCTGATGGTGCGCCGCCGCGGGGCCGCGGGCAAGCCGAAAGTCCGGGCGATCACGGGCGGCTCGCCGCAGCGCCGCGGTCGGCGATCGCGAGGCGCCGCACCGCTTCCGGCAGGGCCTCCCGCTCCTCGGCGAAGACCCGCTCCGCGAGGGTCTCGGGCGTGTCGTCGGGGCGCACCGGGCATCGCCGCTGCAGGAGCACCGGTCCCTCGTCGTAGGCGTCGGTGGCGAGGTGCACGGTGCAGCCGCTCTCGCATTGGCCCGCGGCGAGCACCGCCTCGTGCACGCGTCGGCCGTGGAATCCCGGTCCTCCGAAGGCCGGCAGCAGCGAGGGATGGATGTTGATCGCCCGCCCCGACCATCGCGGCGAGACGCGGAACCGGCGCAGGTAGCCGCAGAGGCAGACCAGCTCGACCCCCGCGTCGGCGAGGGTCGCATCGATGCGATCGGCGAGGGTCTCCGGCGGCGCCGCGGGCACGATCGCCACCGGCAGGCCGGCTTCGCGGCATCTCGCGACGCCGGGAATCCCTTCGCGGTGCGCGATCACCGCGACGATCTCCGCGGGGATGCCGTCGCGGCGGATCCGCGTTGCGAGATTCTCCACGGTCCGTCCGGATCCGGAGATCAACGCCCCGATCCGAAGCGGCGGCACGCTCATGCCCGCCGGCCCGGCTCGGAGCCGCTGCCCACCGTCGGTGCCGATCGGAAGTCGATCGGCTGCCCGGCGGCGTTGACCGCGACCATCTTCACCGTCGCCGAGGTCACCGGCACGCGGTCGCCGGTGAGGTACCGCTCCGCGACCACCTCGATCCGCACCGTGACCGAGGTGCGGCCGAGCGACTCGCTGCGGGTCCGGAAGTCGACGAGGTCGCCGGTCCAGAGCGGTGCGGTGAACTCGACGCGATCCATGGCCACGGTCACCCACCGGTGCAGGCCGTGCCGCCTCGCCTCGAGGTAGGCCGACTGGTCGATCCGCGACAGGATCACGCCGCCGAAGACCGTTCCCTGGTGGTTGGTGTCCTGCGGCGTCATCAGCACCCGCAGGGCCGTTCGGTAGGCGTCGGGCGACGAGGGATCGGTGGGGTGCATCGGCGCCTCCAGGGAGCGTCTCGGGATCGGTCATCATCGGCGCGGTCGCCCCCGGCGACAACCGCCGCCTCAGGAGGGCAGGCGGAACGCGTCGATCACCGACCGCAGCGAGGCCAGCGACCGCTGGAGCTCCTCGGAGGCGTTGGCGAACTCCCGCACGCTCTCGGCGCCCTCGCGGGCCCGATCCCGCAGCCGGGCCATGGCCCCGTCGATCTGCTCGGCGCCCGCGGACTGCTGCCGGACGCCCTCGTCGAGGGTGGCGAAGCGGGCCGCCGCGGTCGCGACCTGCTCGATGATCCGCTCCATCTGCGATCCGATCGCCTCGGTCTCGCCGCAGCCGCTCCGGACCAGTTCGGCGAAGCGGTCCATCTCCATCACGCCTGCGGAGACCGCCGACTGCATCTGCCCGACCATCCGCTCGATGTCCACCGTGGCCGCGGCGGACTGGTCCGCGAGGCGGCGGATCTCCCGCGCCACCACGAGGAACCCTCGTCCGTGCTCGCCGGCCTTCTCCGCCTCGATCGCGGCGTTCACCGAGAGGAGGTTGGTCTGGTCGGCCACCTTCGCGATCGTGGTCACGATGCGGTTGATGCCCACGGCCCGCTCGTTGATCGCCGCGAGTCGCTCCGCGATCGAGCCGGTGCCCTCCTCGAGGCCGCCCATCGACTGCCGCATGCCCGCGAGCGAGCCGCGCCCCTGCTCGGCGAGCGTCGCGGCCTCGTCGGTGGCGGTGCGGACCTCGACCACCGCGGCGACGAGGGCCTCGGAGGTCCGGCTGATCTGATGGACCGCGGAGCCGATCTCCGCGGCGGAGTGCTCGAAGTCCGCGGCGGCCTGCTCCTGCTGCCGCCCCGCTGCGGCGACCTCGGTGGTCGCGGTGTGCAGGGAGATCGCCGCGAGCTTGACCCTTCCGACGAGGCCCGCGAGGCCCCGCCGCATCGACTCGATCGTCCGCAGCAGCACGCTCGCCTCGTCCCGGCGCCGCGACGGGGCGATCGGCGTCGCGAGGTCTCCGCCGGCGACGGTGGCGGCGGCGGCGACCGCCGCGCGGATCCGACTTGCGAACGCCCGCAGGACCGCCACGAGCAGCGCCGAGACCGCGGCGACGAGCAGCACGGCGGCGGCGGCGATGGCGGCGGTCTCCCGCAGCAGCGGCCCGGTGATCGCCGAGACCGGCCGGGCAAGCACCACCGTCCAGTCGCCGGTCTCGATCGCCGCTGCCGCCCAGTAGGTCGCCTCGCCGGCGCGGGGATCGTCGGCGATGCGGATCGTCCCCGCCTCGCTTCGGGACTCGAGAAGCGGTGCGACCGCTTCGGCGAAGGGGCTCTCGGCAAGCCGCAGCGTGGCGAGGCTCGCCGCACCGCCAGGCTCGTCGCCGCCGAGGCTCGTCGCCACGATCCGTCCCCGCCCGGAGACGATGAGCACGGCGGCATCGGCGGCCTCGGCGATGCGAAGGGCCTCTTCCCGAAGGCTCGCGAGGCTCCGGTCGGCGCCTGCGATGCCCATGAAGCGTCCGTCGACCACGATCGGGTAGGTCTGCTCCACAAGCAGCTCGCCGTCGTAGAAGTACGGCTCCGTGACCATCGCCTCGGCGCGGCCGCTTGCCCGGAAGGCCCGTCGGACCCCGTCGTAGTAGAGGCTCGTGTCGAGATCCCTGTTGATCTTGAGGGAGAGTTCGCCGCCCTTCGCCGGGTCGCGGAACCAGTAGGGCAGGAAGCGGCCCTCGCCGTCGATGGATCCCTCCGGCAGCCCCGCGGCGAGGCTGGCCGCATCCTTGCCGTCGGCGTCCGGCTCGTAGCAGACGTAGGTCCCGAGGCACCAGGGATTGGCCTCGACCGCCCGCTTGAGCACCGAGAGGGTCAGCCGCCGCATGCCGAAGAGTCCGCCGGCCTGGGCCTCGGCGAGGGTCCGGGCGAGATCGACCGCATCGTCGGCCTCGCGGTCGAGGTCCAGCGCCGCCGCCGCCGCGAGCCGCTGCAGCTCCCGCTCCGCCGACCTCCGCAACGTGTCGTACCGCAACCCCGCGCCCACGGCGATCAGGGCCAGGACCGTCGCCGCCATCGGCAGGATCCCCAGCAGCACCGTGCGACCCACCAGCGCGTCGCGGAACCTCGTCGGCGCCGCGTCGGCGATCGGTTCGGAGGGAGGCATGGGGGAGTTATCGCCGATCGGCGCCGCCGTGCCGCAATCGGGGATCCGCCGGCTGCTGGCAGCTGAGGCAGTGCAGGCTCCCCAGGCCCACCACCAGATGCCGGGCCATCACCGCGACCGCCTCGAGTCCGGTGGCATCCTCGAGGATGCGGCACGCCGCGTCGTCGCTGCGGCTGCCGAAGACCGGCACGAGCACGCGGCCGTTGGCGATCAGGAAGTTCGCGTGGCTCGCGGGCAGCATCCGCCGCCCCCCCGGCCCGAAGCGGTCCGCCGGGAAGTCGTGAAGGATCGGTTCAGGCGAGGGCAGGGGGACCACCTCGATCGCCTCGCCGCGGGCGTCGCGGGCCTTCCGCAGAACCTCGAGGTTCGCCGCGAGGATCTCGTGGTCGGGATGCCCCGGCGGCGCCTGCACCGCGGCCACCACCCCCGGGGCCGCGAAGCGGGCGAGATCGTCGACGTGCCCGTCGGTGTCGTCGCCCGCGATGCCGCCGGGCAGCCAGAGGATCGTCGAGACGCCGAGGGTCCGGCGGAGCATCGCCTCGATACCGGTGCGGTCGAGGCCGGGGTTGCGGTTCTCGTGGCCGAGGCACTGCGAGGTCACCAGCAGGGTCCCGAGGCCGTCGGTCTCGATGGAGCCGCCCTCGAGCACCACGTCGTGCTGCCACATCGGGATCCCGAAGCGGCGGGCGATCTCGGCGGGCACCGCATCGTCGAGCACCCGCGGCTCGTACTTGTCGCCCCATCCGTTGAAGCGGAACGCCTGCCCGGCCACGCCCCGCTGCGGATGGCTGAGGAACACCGGGCCGAAGTCGCGGATCCAGCTGTCGTTGGTGGGAATCCCCAGCGACGCGGTCTCCCGCACCTCGACCGTCTCCGCGAGGCGAGAGGCGAAGTTGTCCCACTCGACGCAGGCCGCCTCGAGGCAGCCCGGCCAGGTCTCCTCGTTGTGGGGACGCACGAGCCACACCGCCTCGAGCGGCTCCCACTCCGCGGGGAAGCGGTAGCCCTCGGCGGCGGCGTCGCCGGTCAGGCGAAGCGGCGGGGGGATCGTCGGATCGGGCGTGGCGGGCGAGGGCGTGTCCATCGGAAGCGATCGCCTCAGGAGGCCTCCGGGGACGCTTCGTCGAGCAGTCGCTTGCCGAGGCCGGCGTAGGCGTCGATCCGGCGATCCCGCAGGAACGGCCAGCCGCGGCGAAGCTCCTCGATGCGGGCGAGATCGCAGGGCACCACCAAGGCCTGGGGGTCCTTCGTCGAGGCCTCGGCGATCACCTCGCCGCCGGGATCGCACACGAGGCTCGTGCCCCAGAACTCCAACTCTCCCTCGACGCCCACCCGGTTGATCGCCGCCACGAAGACGCCGTTGGCGATCGCGTGGGCGCGGTGCATGACCATCCACGCCTCCCGCTGCTGGCGGCGATCCTCCGCGGTCTCCCCGTGCCACCAGCCGATCGCGGTGGGATAGAGCAGGATCTCGGCGCCCTTGAGGGCGGTGAGCCGCGCCGCTTCGGGGTACCACTGGTCCCAGCAGACCAGCAGGCCCGCCTTCGCCCGCCCCGGCACCACCTGCCAGCCGAGGTCGCCGGGCGTGAAGTAGAACTTCTCGAAGAAGCGGGGGTCGTCGGGGATGTGCATCTTGCGGTAGCGGCCGGCGAGGCGTCCCGCGGCGTCGAAGTAGACGCTGGTGTTGTGGTAGACGCCCGCAGCGCGGCGTTCGAAGAGGCTGCCCGCCACCTCGACGCCATGGGTGCTCGCGAGCTCCGCGAGGAACCGGCTGGTGTCCCCGGGGATCGGCTCGGCGAGATCCATCAGCGAGGCGTCCTCCCGCTGGCAGAAGTAGGGCCCTGCGAAGAGCTCCTGGGTGCAGAGGATCTCGGCGCCCTTCGAAACCGCCTCGCGGGCGAGTTCCCGGACGCGGGCGAGGACCTCCTCGCGGGAGGCGTCCTCGCCGGCGGCGTGCTGCAGCAGCCCGAGGGTCACGGTCCGGTCGCGGCGGTGGGATCGGTCGGGCATGGGAGGCGAAGTGTAGTGGCGGCGGCGGCGGGATCGCGATGGGCGCTGCAGCGGGCGCAAGCCGATGACTCCCTCCATGCCTCCTCGCTTCCATCGGCCCCGCCTCGCCCTGGTGACCGGCGGCGCCGGCTTCATCGGCTCCCACCTCGTCGAGTCGCTGCGGGCCGACGGCGTCGCGGTGCGGGTCCTCGACGACCTCTCGAGCGGGCACCGCCGCAACCTGCCCGACGGCATCGAGTTCGTCGAGGGATCGGTCTGCGACGAAGCCGCGGTCGCGGCGTGCCTCGCGGGCGTCGAGGCCGTCTTCCATCTCGCCGCGGAAGTCTCGGTGCCGCGGACGGTCGAGGATCCCGAGCGGGCGTTCCGGATCAACCTCGCCGGCACGGACCTGCTGCTGCGGCATGCCGGCCGCGCCAAGGTCGCCGCGGTGGTGTTCGCCTCCTCGGCGGCGGTCTACGGTCCGCGTCCGTCGCTGCCGAGCCGCGAGGCGGATCCCTTCGACTGCGCCTCGCCCTACGCCGCCCACAAGGCCGCGGGGGAGCTGCTGCTGCAGTCCTACGCCCGCATCTTCGGGTTTCAGGGGGCGAGCCTCCGCTTCTTCAACGTCTTCGGCCCGCGGCAGGATCCGTCCTCCGCGTACGCCGCGGTGATCTCGGCGTTCCTCGACGCGGCGGTCGCGGGGCGAGCCCCGAAGGTCTTCGGCGACGGACTGCAGAGCCGCGACTTCGTGCCGGTGGCGAACGTGGTGCAGGCGCTTCGCCTCGCCGCCGATCCCTCGCGGGGCCTGCAGGGCGAGGCGTTCAACGTGGGCCTCGGCGAGCGGCGCAGCCTGCTCGATCTGCTCGCGACGCTTTCGACGATCGAAGGGCGTCCCATCGAACCAGGGTTCGGGCCGCCGCGGGCGGGCGACGTGCCGCACTCGCAAGCGTCGATCGAGCGGGCCAAGGCCCGGCTCGGCTACCGCCCGGAGGTCTCCTTCGAGGAGGGCCTGCGGCGGACGCTCGCCTCGGTCCGGGGCGGGTAGGGCCGCCCTCGGAGCGGTGCGGCGGATACGCTCCGCGGTCCTTCCGCCGAGCCGCTTCGAACCATGACGCCCACAGGGACGCCCACAGGGACCGCGCCGGCTCCGGCCGCCGCTCCGACCGCCGATCCCTCGCGGGCGGGAATCGTCGACGAGGAGGGCCGGTTCGGCGATGCCTTCCGCCGCGACCATCCGGTCGTCTGGCTGCTGACGCTCGTGGGCCCCTTCGCGGCCACCGCGGCGATGCTGCTGGTGGTGCTTCTCGCCCACGGCGGCGAGTACGCCCGTCGGCTCGCGGCGACCGCGGCGGTCACCTTCCTCTTCTTCGGCCGATTCGTGATCCTCGGCGGCACCGAGGGCGGCGGCGCCGATCCGGAGTTCCGCGAGGTGCACGCGTTCCTCAGCCGCGGGGAGCTCTTCGCGATGGTCCTCTGGATGGACCTCGCCACCGCGGTGCTGCTGGTCTTCCACGCCGGCTTCCTGTTCCGGATGCCGCTGCTGGGGCCGCGGCTGGCGGCGGTGGTGGAGGATGGTCAGTTCATCCTCTCTCGGCAGCCCTGGATGCGGCGGGCGACCTTCGCGGGGCTCGTGGCGTTCGTGATGTTCCCGCTCGCCGCGACCGGAAGCGTCGGCGGGGCGATCTTCGGGCGCCTGCTCGGCCTCTCCCGCGGCGCTGCGATCCTCGCGATCGCGATCGGCAGCCTGCTCGGATGCGGCCTCATGTACCTCGGCGCCGGCGTGGTCAATCGGCATCTCGACCGCGACAACCCCTGGCTCACCATCTCCGGCGTGGCGGTGGTGGCGGGGATCATCGTGCTGCTCAACTGGCGGTACCGCCGCATGAAGCGGCAGGCCGCGGCGTCGCCGGGCGGCGGCTGACGGCGCGGTGCGATCCCCGACCGCGGGCGGGGCGGCGAGCGAATACGATGGCGGGCTTCCGCCGCGCCTTCGGCGGTGGCCTCTCTTCACGCTGGTCTTCTTTCGAGGGAACCGACCGATGGACCGCCTCAAGTCCGTGATCGTGGGCATCGACTTCACGCCCTGCTCCAAGGCCGCGCTGGCGCAGGCGCTGCGGATCGCCCAGTGGAACAACGCCACCCTGCGGGCGGTGCACGTGATCGAGTCGCTCGTGGTGACCGATCTCGAGGAGGCGATCGGAGCCGCGGACCCCATGCTTCGGCAGACCATCCTCGACGACACCCGCGCCGCCTGGCGGACCTTCGCCGCGGAGGTGCCGGGGGCGGAGTCGGTGGAGATCGACATTCGCGTCGACTATCCGGCGGACGCCCTCGCCGCCGCCGCCAAGGAGGCGTCGGCGGACCTGGTGGTGCTCGGGGCGTACGGGACCTCGCGAGGCGACTCCGCGGGCATGCTCGCGACCCATGCGGTCCGGAAGGCCCCCGCGAAGGTGCTGCTCGCCCGCGAGGGCAACATCGGCAAGTTCCGCACCGTCGTGATCGCGGTGGACTTCTCGCCGACCTCGCGGGACGCCCTCGAGGCGGGCATGCGGGCCGCGGCGCAGGACGGGTCGAGCGTGCACGTCCTGCACGTCTTCAGTCCGCCGTGGATGAAGCTGCACTACCGCGCCGCCACCCCCGAGGCCACCGCGGACTTCCGCAAGCAGTTCCTCGACGGCCTGCAGCGTCGCCTCGAGCAGTTCTGCGATCCCGCCGAGCCGGAGACCCGCTGGACGCGTCCGACCTTCCACATCATGGATCACCGCAGCCACGGCGCCGGGATCGTCGAGTACGCCCGGTCGGTCGATGCCGACCTCGTGGTGCTCGGCACCCGCGGCCGGACCAATCTTCGCGATCTGCTGATGGGCAGCACCGCGGAGCGGGTGGTGCGGGAGGCGACCTGCGCGGTGCTGGCGATTCCGCCGTCGAAGTGAGTCCGCGGCGTCACCCGCGCCGATCCGCCGCGTCGCCCCCGGCGTCGAGGCGGGCATCGAGGCTCGCATCGAGCCATGCCTCGAGCGACCGGATCGGCCGCAGGTCGTCGTAGGCTCTTCCCGCGGCGGCGCGGATCTCCGCGGAGATCGCTCCGCGGCGGGCCTCGTCGCGGACGAGGCGCACGGCCCGCTCGCGATAGTCCTCCTCGCTCGCGGCTACGAGCGTCTCGGCGAGCCCGCCTTCGGGATCGATGGTTCGAAGGATGCCCCA
>CAZQUA010000040.1:0-14698 GCA_964596455.1 uncultured Isosphaeraceae bacterium | reverse complement strand
CCTCCCGCCGCCCGGGGCGCGATCCTCCGCCCCTTCCCGCCGCCTCCCCCGCATGATGGACCGACCATGAGCACCCCCAGCCGCCGCGCCCTCGTCAGCGGCATCACCGGCCAGGACGGCAGCTACCTCGCCGAGCTCCTTCTCGAGAAGGGCTACGAGGTCCACGGCATCGTCCGCCGCTCCGCGACCTTCAACACCTCGCGGATCGACCATCTCTACCGCGATCCCCACGAGCGGGGCACGCGGCTCTTCCTGCACTACGGCGACCTCACCGACGGCAACAGCCTCCAGCGGCTCGTGCAGCAGGTGAAGCCGCACGAGGTCTACAACCTCGGCGCCCAGAGCCACGTGCGGGTCTCCTTCGACCAGCCGGTCTTCACCGCCGACGTCGACGCCACCGGCACCCTGCAGATGCTCGAGGCGGTGCGGACCTTCCAGGAGTCCAGCGGGCAGGAGGTCCGCTACTACCAGGCCAGCTCCTCGGAGATGTTCGGGAAGGTGCAGGAGGTCCCCCAGCGGGAGACCACGCCCTTCCATCCCCGCTCCCCCTACGGCGTCGCCAAGGTCTTCGGGCACTGGATCACCGTGAACTACCGGGAGAGCTACGGCATGCACGCCTCCTCGGGGATCCTCTTCAACCACGAGAGCCCCCGCCGCGGCGAGACCTTCGTGACCCGCAAGATCACCCGCGCCGCCGGCCGCATCAAGCTCGGCCTGCAGCGGAAGCTCTACCTCGGCAACTGCGACGCCCGCCGCGACTGGGGCTACGCCAAGGACTACGTCGAGGCGATGTGGCGGATGCTCCAGCAGCCCCGGCCCGACGACTACGTGATCGCCACCGGCCGCATGATCTCCGTCCGGGAATTCGGCGAGATGGCGTTCTCGCACCTCGGCCTGGACTGGTCGGAGTTCGTCGAGACGGATTCGCGATACTTCCGCCCCGCGGAGGTCGATGAGCTCCTCGGCGACGCGTCGAAGGCGCGTGCCGCGCTGGGATGGGAGCCGCGGACGAGCGTCGAGGAGCTCGCCCGCATGATGGTGGAGCACGATCTCGAACTCGCCGAGCGGGAGAAGGTCCTTCGCGACGCCGGGCACGCCCTGCCGGCGACGCTCGGGCACGACCAGTGACCGCCGGCGGCCCTGGAGCCGCGACATGAACAGCCGTCTCGTTCTTCGCATCGCCGCCGCCGTCTCCGTGGCGGCGGGCCTCTTCGCCGCGCCGGCCGCCGCGGCCTCGCCGCAGCAGCGGACCGCCGGCGACCGCACGCCCCCGAAGTTCTCGCCGCCGCCCTCCCGGAAGGCCGCCCCCCGAACGCCCTCGCGCCTGCCCGCCGCCGCTCCGGCGGCGACGGCGGCGGCCGCGAGCCCCGCCTCGGCCGAGCGGAGTCCCCGCGTCGCCGCCGGCGAAGGCGGCCCCATCTGGGTCGCGAGTTGGGGCGACGTCCCCCCGGGCCTTCGCAACGTCGTGCCGATGGTCTGGATCCGCGGCAACGCCGTGGGCGACCGCAGCGGCGGCAGCATCGCGCAGTTCCGGCCCGAACTGGTGGCCCAGCAGCTGCGGGCCCTTCCCGAGGGCCGCCGGGCGATCCTTCCCTGGCGGTACCGCAACGCCATGGTCTGGGCGCCCGACTCGGGCTCGCAGGCCTACGGGCATCCCCTCGATCGCGTGCGGTCGCGGGATGGCGGCGGCCTGCTCGACGCGCCGAGCCCCTTCCTCGACCACGCCGCCGCCGCGGTGCGGGCGGAGTTCGAGCCGTTCGTCGCGGAGGTCCGCCGACTCGGCGGCACCATCGACTTCGTGATCGCCGACGACGAGTCGCCCGACCGCCTCAGCGGATGGCATCTCGACGAGGCGAAGATCCGCCTGATCATGGAGGATCCCCGCTTCGCCGAGCGGCAGGGCGGCGACGGCCGCACCGCCAAGGAGCTCCTCGGCGAGCTCTCGCCCGAGGCGGTGCGGGACCCCTCGCGACGCGACGCGATGGCGCGGTGGAACGCGACGACGTCCCACCTCGCCCACCTCCGCATCGACGAGGCCCTCTTCGGCAGCGTGAAGTCGCAGTTCCCGCAGGTCCGCGGCTCCAACTACGCCGCCCGCGTCGTCTCCGAGTCCAACGCCGTCCCCGACCTGAACGGCCATCTCGGCTGGGGCTTCTCGACCTTCGGGACCCACAGCGCGTTCCCCGCCTACGGACGCGTGCGGCAGCTCGCCACCCACTTCGCCCCCGATCCCGCCGATCCCACGAGGATCGTCCGCGGCCGCGGCGGCATCCCCGCCGAGCCGTGGTCGGCGCTGCTGGTCGACGCCAACGCGGCGCGGGCGATCGCCCGCAGCTCCGACCGGCCCTTCCACGCCTGGATCGCCGATCCCGCCTGGCCGGGCGACCGCGGCCTGGCCGACGCGCTCTACCACGAGAACCACGGCGGCAGCGCCTACTACCGCGAGAACCTCTTCCATCAGGCCCTCGCCGGCGCCGAGGTGCTCCTCTACTGGACGCCCTACGCCCCCGGCTTCGGCTCCAACGCCATCGAGTCGCCCGCCGATCGGCAGAAGCGGCACGACCGCGTCCGCGGCGTCAACCGCATGGTCGAGGAGCTCAACCGCCGCCTCGGCTTCGCCGCGGCCTCGCCGATCGCCGTCGACCGGGTCCCCTGGACCCATCGCACCCTGCTCTCCGGCGCCCGCCGCAGCGACGGCTCGGCGATCTGGCGGGTCTCGGTGCACCCCGAGGTCGAGTCGGTCCGCCTCTCGCCGAGCGGGCAGCGGATCGCCTTCCCCGCCGGCACCGTCGGGGCCTGGGTCGAGCTGCCCGACGCGACGCCGCAGCAGGTCGCGGAGACGACCCTTCGCCGCGCCGCGGCGGTCAAGTCGCCGCCGGCTCGTCCTCGCCGTCATGTTCGAGAGGGAACGGCTCGGGATTGAGCAGCCGCGCCGTGAGCATGCCGTTGACGTAGAGGATCAGCGCGAAGAAGGTCGTGATCCCGAGGAACACCGCCTCGAAGAGGCTCATCACGAGCAGCATCCCCCACACCGCGAGGCTGAAGTCCGCCAGCGCCCCCCGCTCGGGATGCTCCCGGGCGAGGCGGTGCAGGCGGAGCATCGCCATGCCGATCGCCCCGTAGACCCACAGCAGCAGCGGCAGGGCCACGATCCCCATCGTCTGCAGGGTCTGGATGATGGTGCTCTCGATCACCTTGACGTCGCGGGTCTCGCCGAGGCCGAAGGTGCCGAAGATCGGCCGCTCCGCGAACTCCTCCATGCCCATCAGCCAGACCTCGGCGCGGGTGTTGTCGGTCGAGCCGAGCCGCTCGAACGACCCCTCGACCTCGCCGAGGGCGCTCGCGAAGGCCACCGCGACGGCGCCGGCGATGCCGATCACCACCACGAACGCGGCGATGCGGCGGCGGAAGAGGATGGTCACCCCGACGATCGTCGAGAGCATGCCGGTGCGGGAGCCGGTCCAGATCAGCAGCACCGCCATCGCCCCCACGAGGCCCACGAGCATCGGCAGCATCCAGGTGCCCTTGCGGGGCCGCGAGAGCATCCACGCGATCGCCACCGTCTGCACCGAGGCGATCATCGCCGCCGCCTGGGCGTTGCCGGAGATCCCCGAGAACCGCCCGCCGTGCACGGTGAAGGAGGGCGAGTAGGCGAACTGCAGGGCGTTGCAGGCGAGGTAGGGGATCGCGAGCATCCCCACCGTCCGCACGAGGCGCTCCGCGTTCTCCCCGTCCCGCAGGGCCCGGCCGATCCCCAGCGGCATCGCCGCCATCAGCAGCAGGTAGGTCATGGTGGCGAGGGCCCCCTTGAGGTACTGGCCCCCGAGGAAGGTCCGCAGCGCGTAGAAGAGCTCGAAGCAGAAGAGCGCCGCGAGCACCCCGCCGACGGCGCCGGCGAAGGGCGGGAAGCGGCGGGTCGCCACCGCGATCAGCGCGAGCATCGCCACCACGAGCAGCTGGTTGGCCTCGCGGACCTGCTGCAGGGGCGGGAAGAGGATGTTCTGGAAGTACTCCGTCGACCCGTCGATGAGGGTCGAGAGCAGCAGCGTCAGCAGCAGCGGCAGGCGCCAGCCCCGCGGCGAGAAGACCGCCGAGCCCGCGAGCACCGCGAAGCCGACGATGCCGAGGATCCCCTGCGGCGTCGAGACGAAGTCGATGCCGCGCTGGAGGATGTCCCCGGTCGAGGAGAGCTGCGCAAGCAGGGTCGGTGCGGCGGTCACGGGGTGGACCATCGGTCCGGGGAGGGGGCGTCGGCAAGATTATCCGCCGCGCCGCCGCCTATCTCGTTGCCGGCGGGGCGATGTTGCCGAAGAGAGCGGCGCGATGCTCACCCAACGCACCGCCCGCGGCGTCGGACTGCTCCTCGCGGCGGGGATCCTCGGGCGGGTCGCGGCGCTCGCGGCGCAGGTGGTCGCGGGATGGGTCCTGCTCGACCGCGACTTCGGGGCCTTCGCGATGGCGATCGGCATCGCCGCCGTCGCCGGCCTCCTGCGGGGCGGGCAGGTCAACACCTACCTCCTCTCGCTGCCGGCCTCGCGGCGGCGGCGGCGGGTCGGCACCGTCTTCTGGCTCTCCATGGCGATCTACCTCGCCGGCGTGGTGCCGATGGTGCTGCTCGGCCCGCTGATCGCCGAACGCCTCGGCGAGCCCCGCCTGCCGGTGCTGCTGTGGCTGCTCGCGGCGGTGATGATGCTCGTGCCGCTCCGCTACGTGCTCCGCTCGCGGGCGAGCGCCCGCCTCGACTTCGCCACCAACGCCAAGGCCGAGACGATCAACTCCCTCGTCAACTACTCGACGATGGCCCTGCTCGTCGCGGCGTGGCGGCATCCCGCGGCCCTCGCGGCGGCGCCGCTCGCGGGCGCCGTCGCCGAGAGCGCCTACCTCTGGGCGAAGGCCCGGCCCGCCCTCGCGGACTTCATCCCCCGGCGGCGGTTCGTGAAGCCGCTGCTCTACCGCCTGCGGTGGCTCCTCGCCACCGCGGCGATGGTGAGCCTCTGGGAGGGCGGGGACTACTTCGTCGCGGAGTTCCTCGTCTCCGCGGCGGTGCTGGGCACCTACTACTTCGCCTACCAGCTCGCGATGCAGCCGGGGCGGGTGATCGCCTCCTCGATCAGCGACGTGCTCGTGCCGGTGGTCCGCCGCCTCGTGCACGAGCCGGCCCGCCTGCACGGCGCCGCGCAGCGGCTGCTCGCCGCGGGCGCCTTCGCGATCGCCGTCGTCAACGCCGCCCTCGCGGCGGTGATCGCCCCCCTCGAGCAGGCGATCTGGGCGGGCAAGTGGGCCGAGGCGGTGCCGGTGGTGCAGCTGCTCTGCGCGAGCCTGGTCTACAGCAGCGTCTTCGGCATGCTGATGGCGCCGCTCGCGGCGGAGCGGCGCTACGCCCGCCGCTTCGCCGGCGAGGGCCTCCGCGCCGCGGCGATCGTCGCCGGCGCCGCGGTCGGCTCGCTCGCCTTCGGCTCCGCCGCCGGGATCGGCGCCTGCGTGGCCGCGGCGGTGACGGTCGCGAGCCTCGCGGGGACCGCCGCGGTCATGCGGGGCTACGGCCTCGGCCCGCTCGCGGTCGCGAGCAGCCTGCTTGCGAGCACGGTGCCGGTGCTGCTCGCCGGCGCCGCCGCGGCGATCCTCGCCGATCGCCTGCTGCCGATCCTCGGCCCCGGGCGGGGCGGAGCCCTGCTTGCCGCGGCGGCCGCGGGGATCGCCTACCTGCTGCTCTGCGGCGTCGCGGTGCTGGCGCTTCCGCGGCGGACCCGCGAGGAGCTCCTTCGCCTGCTGCCGGGGCCGCTGCGCAGACTGCTCCCGAAGGCCGCGTCGGCGAAGTGATGCGGGCGAAGGGGCACGCGTGGCACCCCCCGAAGCCGCCGTGGTCCCCTTCGTCGGCTCGTGCGTTGTTCGAATCGCTCCCGACGCGGCGCGGCCGCCCGCGGTTCGCCGCAACGGCTTCGGGCGCCGCCGCGGCCGCGGCGGTCATCGGCCCCGCAGGCAGGACTCGTAGAGCGACTCGAACCTCGCCGCCACGCGGGAGGTGTCGAGCTCCTCGAGCGCCCAGGCCCGCCCCGCCCGGCCCATCGCGGCGGCGTCGCGGCGGCCGGCCGCGAACTCCCCGATCGCCTCGGTGAACGCCTCGACGGTCTGCGGCAGGATCACCGCGCCGCCGGAGCGGGCGAGCTCCTCGCGGGTGTCCACCTGGTCGGTGGTCGCCACCGCGGTGCCCGCGGCGATCGACTCGAAGAGCACGAAGCCGAAGTTCTCCTGGCTCGTCGGCAACGCGAAGAGATCGCTCGCCGCGTAGAGCGACCGCTTGAGGCCGCCGTCGACGAAGCCGGTGAAGGTGCAGTGCCCGGCGAGTCCGGCCGCCTCGACGCGGCGGCGCATCGACTCCTCGTAGGCGGCGTCTCCGGTGCCGGCGACGGCCAGATGCACCGCCTGCCCCCGCCGCCGGGCCGCCGCCACCGCGTCGATCAGGATCGGCAGGCCCTTGGATGCATGGAGGCGGCTCAGGAAGAGCACCTTGAGGCCCTCGCCCGCCAGCGCCGGCCATCGCGACCTCGCCTCGGCGGGATCCGGCGCCGCGGCGTAGGGCGCAAGGTCGATCAGGTTGGGCACCACCACGCCGCGGGCCCGCCCGAAGTGCCGCTGCGCCTGGGCCATCTCGCCCGCCGCGGTGCAGTGGACCGCCGCGGCGGACTCGAGGTAGCGGCGGCCGCCGAGGCGCAGGTAGAGGCGCTTCTTGAAGGGCCCCTGCCCCATCGCCCAGTCGTCGAGCATGCCCCGGAGGCTGACCACGTAGGGCACGCCGGCCTCGCGGCAGGCCGCCGCAAGCTGCAGGTTGCCCGGCTCCCACACGCCGTGCATGTGCACGATCTCGTGGTCGCCGAGCAGGCCGCGGAAGATCCGCACCGACTCGGCGGGCAGGCGCCGCAATCGAGACACCGGCGGCATCCGCACCACCCGCAGGCCCGGGGCGTCCTCGTGCTTGGGCACGTCGCGGTCGAGGGTGGTCGCGAGGGTCACCTCGTGCCCGCGGCCGCGGAGGACCGAGGCCAACTCGACCACCGCCCGCGGCGGGCCGCCGAAGCGGAAGTCGACGAGCTGCATGTAGTGGAGGATCCGCATCGCGACTCCGGCGGCCGCGGCACCGCCCGCCGCGCCGACCTCCGCTATCGGCATGGACCCCACGAGGCCAACACCTCGCCGAGGTCCGCGGCATCGACGCGGCCGTCGCGGTCGAGGTCCGCCGCCGTGCCCGCGGGGGCGTCGCCCCACGAGGCCATCACCATCGCCAGATCGCCGCCGCCCACCTCGCCGCTTCCGTCGAGGTCGGCGACGCAGCCGCTCGCGGCGAGGGCCTCGATCAGGCGATGCCCGATCCGCTCGTAGCCGAGGCGGGTCAGATGCGCCGGGCCCGCGGGATCGAGCAGCGCCGGCGGCCCGACCAGCTCGCCGTAGGTGAACAGGTCGGCGATCTCCACGATGGTCAGGTCCGGCCGCCGGCCCGGCAGCGCTGCGGCGACCCGCCGCAGCCGCCACAGCGGATGGTCCCATTGGTTGGAGGGATGCGAGACCATCGCCACGCAGGCGAGGTCCTGCTCGGGCAAGCCCATCCGCACCCACTCGCCGCGGATGGTGTCCCAGATCTCCTCGACCCGCCGCCCCCACATCTCGGCATCGTGCTTGGAGGGGCCGTCCCACCAGTCGAAGAGGTTGCCGCCGCCCTGGATCCACACGATCACCCGGCCCGGGCCGCCCGCGGATCGCTGCCGCCCGCGGTACTCCCGCAGCAGCGTCGCGAGGGTGCGGTTGGGCGTGGCGACCCCCGCGACGTCGTCGCGAAGGTCGGTCATCGTGCCGCCGCCGTGGTAGGAGAGCGGCGAGACCGACCAGCCCCGGTCGCGGCGGAAGACCGAGTGCAGGGCGAGGGCCATCTCGCCGTACATCTGCTGCGGCCCGCCGAAGCCGGCGCAGGTGGCCTGCAGCAGCTCCGCGTTGGACTGGTTGACCTCCGGCGGGCAGGGCGTCTCGGTCGCGGTCCAGTGCCACGCCGCCACGCCGCGGGCCCGCTCGCGGGTCGAGACGAAGACGACGCTGCTGCGGCCGGACTGCCGCCAGCCCACGTGGAAGCCGGCGCCCTCGTCGGCCAGCGCCGAGGCGCCGTGCACCACCCGATGCACGAGGGCGTGATGGCGAAGGCCGATCGGGCAGGGCTTCGCGCCGCCCTCGAGGTACCACGAGGAGAGGTTGTTCAGGTAGGGCTGCCCGTCGGCGTAGGGAAGCCACGCCCAATCGAGGGGCACGCCGGTGATGCGGAGGCTTCCCTCGCCCACGCCGAAGGACTCCTGCAGCGGCAGGGGCTGCCCCGCCGCCGAACCGCTGCCGCTGTGGCAGAGCAGGCCGTTGCCGTTGCTGCTCGTGCGGCCGATCAGTCCCGAGGCCGCCCGGCAGCGGAATCCGATGGTGGGTCCGTCGGTGAAGGGAAGCACCGGCGTGGCGTACATCCGCTGCGGCGCCAGACGCCAGCACCCGTAGGCGAAGCCGTGCACCCAGCCGGAGCCGCCGAAGGCCGCGTTGCTGTCGCCCACGACGAGGATGTCGACGTTCGAGGCGCCGCTCAAGGCGCCTCGCAGGAACTGCGCGGCGCGGTCGCTGCCGGCGACGCCCTGCGCGAACGCCGCCGAGGACGCCGCCAGCGCCGCGATGGCGGCCACCGCCGCAGCGGACGCATCGCCGCCGCGCCATCTTCCCGCCATGCCTCCGAGTCCGACCGGCATCACCTCAAGGGTAGTGCCGCGCTTGAGGACCTCGGCGACCCAAGGGCCGGATCGCCGCCGATTCCTCCGCACCCGGGCGGAGCAGATCCCCCAGGTTCTACCCACGGCCCCGCGGCATGGATCTGGGACCCTCGCCCGGGGGTTCGGATCGCCCTGGCAAACCCCGCAACGCCGCGGGGGCGAATTTGCTGGTGCTGGGCGGCTTGTTCAGGCATGCTTCAGGGACGCTCCGTGCCACCGCCTCCCGCGAGCATGAACCGCATGAACCGCATGAACCGCATGATCCGGATGAACCGCACGAGTCTCGCCTTGCCCGCCGAACGCCCCGCCGCCGCTCCCGATCGGATGCGGTTGGCTTCGCCGCTTGCGGCGATCGCGGGCCTCGCGGCGACCCTCGCCGCCGCGGCGACGCCGCCGGTGGCGATCACCGAATGGATGTACGCCGGATCGAGCCCCGCCGGCGGCGAGTTCGTCGAACTGACGAACCTCTCCGCGAAGGCGATCGACCTCGCGGGATGGAGCCTCGACGACAGCAACCGCGTGCCGGGAGCCTTCCCGCTCGGCGGCCTCGGCACGCTCGCGGCGGGCGAGTCGGCCATCGTCACCCAGGACGATGCCGAAGCGTTCCGCGCCGCCTGGGGACTCGACGCCTCGGTCCGCATCCTCGGCGGCCTCGGCACCGCCGCCGGCAACAACCTCGGCCGCAACGACGAGATCAACCTCTACGGCCCCAAGGCCCGCCTCGTCGACCGCCTCGCCTACGGCGACCAGTCGTTCCCCGGCTCGGTGCGGACCCAGCGGTCGAGCGGCCTGCCCGCCTCCGCCGCCGCGATCGGCGCCAACGACCCCTACCTCTGGAAGCTCGCGGCGATCGGCGATGCGGAGGGATCGTGGGCGAGCGGCTTCGGCGACGTCGGCAACCCCGGCGCCTACACGACTCCCGCGCCGGCCGGCTCGCCGCTGCGGGTCAACGAGCTCATGGCCTCCAACGGCTCCACGATCTTCGACGAGGATGGCGACGCCTCCGACTGGATCGAGCTGGTGAACACCGGCAAGGCGACGCTGGACCTCGCGGGGCACGGCCTCTCCGACGATCCCGCGCTGCCCTACCGCTGGACGCTGCCGGCGGTCTCGCTGGAGCCGGGCGGGTTCCTGCTCGTGTTCGCCTCCGGCAAGGACCGCGCCGATCCCGCCGGCGAGCTGCACGCCAACTTCTCGATCGCCGCCTCCGGCGAGACGATCCTGCTCACCGCCCCCTCCGGCGGGCCCGCCGACCTCGTCGAGGCGGTGCCGCTTCCCGCCGACGTCTCCTGGGGCCGCTTCCCCGACGGCGACGGGCCGTGGTGGCTCTTCGACGCGGCGACGCCCGGCGAGGCCAACGGCGCCGACGGCTACCTCTCGACGCGGCCGGTGACCTTCTCCCATGCGCCTGGGTTCCACGCCGGGGCGTTCTCCCTCGCCCTCGCCTGCGAGGATGCCGACGCGGAGATCCGCTACACCCTCGACGGCTCGCTGCCCGGCCCGGACTCGCCCCGCTACGAGGCGCCGATCGAGATCGCCGACCGCTCCGCCGAGGCGGACCGCTTCACCACGATTCCGACTTCGCCCCCGGAGGGCTGGAACGTGCCCGCCGGGCCGGTCTTCAAGGGCACGGTGGTCCGCGCCGTCGCCACGCGTCCGGGAGCCCGCCCGAGCGAGACCGCCACCGCGACCTTCTTCGTGCATCCCGACGCCGCCGCCCGCTACCCGCTGCCGGTGGTGGCGGTGACCGCCTCGCAGGATGACCTCTTCGGCTCCACGCAGGGCATCTACGTCCCCGGGTTCATCTACGACTTCAACTTCGACCCCGCGGTCTTCTGGGTGTGGCGATCCGCCAACTACCGGCAGTCCGGCGCGGAGTGGGAGCGGCCGGGCCATCTGGAGTTCCTCGAGACCGACGGCTCGCTCGCGATGAGCCAGGGCGTGGGCCTGCGGATCCACGGCGGCGCGACCCGCGCCTACTGCCGCAAGAGCCTCCGCCTCTACGCCCGCAGCGAGTACGGCGCCTCCCGCTTCGAGCACGAGGTCTTCCCCGGCGACACGGTGGACTCGTTCAAGCGGCTGATCCTCCGCAACAGCGGCAACGACTACCACCGCACCCTCTTCCACGACGCGATGGTGCAGAGCCTCGCCGCGGGCACCGGCCTCGACGTGCAGGCCTCGCGGCCCGCGGTCGTCTTCATCAACGGCGAGTACTGGGGCATCCACAACCTCCGCGAGCGGCAGGACCAGCACTACCTCGAGTCCCGTCACGGCGTCGACCCCGACGCGGTGGACCTCCTCGAGGGGCATCTCGAGGTCGAGGAGGGCAACGTGGTGCACTACCTCGTGACCTACAACTTCCTGATGTCCGAGGACCCCGCGGACCCGGCCAACTACGCCTGGCTCGCCTCGCGGATGGACCTGGCCAACCACGCCACCTACTTCGCCTTCCAGACCTACGTCCACAACGTGGACTGGCCGCAGAACAACGTCCGCTACTGGCGTTCGAAGGCCGAGGGCAGCCGCTGGCGCTGGATGCTCTACGACACCGACTACTCCCTCGCCTACACCGCCAACTTCGTCCCCGGCGAGGTCGCCTCGGCGGACTCGCTCGCCCGCATCCGCAGCCACGGGCACGAGAACGCGAAGGTCTTCCAGCGCCTGCTGCTCAACCCCGACTACCGCCGCGACTTCATCAACCGCTACGCGGACCTCATGAACAGCGCCCTGCGGCCGGAGCGGTTCGAGCAGGCGATCGCCGCGGCGCAGCAGCGGATCGCCGCGGCGCTGCCCGAGCACATCGCCCGCTGGCGGATGCCCGCCTCGACGGCCGCATGGCTCGCCCATGCCGAGATCCTGCGGCGCTTCGGGCAGGACCGCCCCCCGCACGCGCGGCAGCACGTGGTCTCGTCCTTCGGCCTGCCCGGCACCGTCGAGGTCTCGATCGAGCCGCCGCCGCCGTCGCGGGGACGCCTCGTCGTCAGCACGCTCGAGATCCCGCCCTCGCCCTGGTCGGGGGTCTACTTCCGTTCGGTGCCGGTGCCGATCCGCGGCGAGGCGATGCCCGGCTTCCGCTTCGCCGGCTTCGAGGAGATCGCCGCCGAGCCCGACGAGGACGGCCTGCTGTGGTGGACGCCCGACGCTCCCGCGGCGACGCTCACCGCGAGGTTCCTGCCCTCGGCGGACCTCGACGGCGACGGCGCCGTGGGCGGCGGCGACCTCGCGATCGTGCTCTCCTCCTGGGGCGCCTGCGGGTCCTGCCCGGCGGACCTCGACGGCGACGGCGTGGTGGGAGGCAGCGATCTTGCCGCCCTGCTCTCGCGATGGGGCGAGACCGGTTGAGGCTCGCCGCCGCCGCCGCGGGGGCCAATGATCGGCGATGACCCTCGCCCTCCTCCGCCTCGCCCTGCTCGCCTCGGGCATCGCCCTCGCCACCGGCCGCGGCCACGCCTCGGACTCGGCGTCGCCGGTGCCGACGACGCGCCTGGCCATCGCGGGCCTCGCGGCCGAGGCGGAGATCGACCTCGACGATCGCGGCATCCCGACGGTCCGCGCCGCCGGCGATCTCGACGCCTACCGCGTGCAGGGCTTCCTGCACGCCCGCGACCGCCTGCTGCAGATGGACCTCTACCGCCGCCATGCCGCGGGGGAGATCGCGGCGCTCGTGGGCGGCGCCATGCTCGAGCGGGACCTCGCGATGCGGCCGCGGGGCCTTCGCCCGATCGCGCAGACGCTCGCCGCATCGCTCTCGCCGCAGGATCGGGCGATCCTCGAGGCCTACGCCGCCGGCGTGAACGAGGCCCTGCGGGTCCTGCCCCCGCCCGCCGAGTACGCGGTGCTCGGCGGTCCGCCGCAGGCCTGGACCGTCGAGGACAGCCTGCTCGCGTTCCTGAGCCTCTTCCTCGAACTCACCGACGTCTCCCGCCGCGAACTCGCCTGGGGCGCCTGGCGGCCGCTGCTGCATCCGGAGGTCTTCGAGTTCCTGCTCGATCCGGTCTCCGCTCGCGACGCCACCATCGTCGCGGAGGATCCGCCGGTGCCGCGGCCGATCCCCGCACCCGCGGCGATCGACCTGCGCCGCCGCGCCGCCGCCGCCGCACCGCCCCCGACGGTCGCCGCCGACCTCGGCGACGCGGTCGTCCCCGGCAGCAATGCCTTCGCCGTCGCCGGCCATCGCACCGCCGACGGACGGGCGATCCTCGCCTCGGATCCCCATCTGGCCCTGATGCTGCCCAACACCTGGCATCGCATGCGCCTGCAGTGGCCCGGCACCGACCTCTGCGGAGCGACGCTTCCCGGCATGCCCGGGGTGATCATCGGCACCAACGGTTTCGTCGCCTGGGGCTTCACCAATCTCACCGGCGACTTCGAGGACTGGATCGTCGTCGAGACCGACGAGGAGGATCCCTCCCGCTACCGCACGCCGCAGGGCCTCGAGCCCTTCGGCGAACGCCTCGAGACGGTCTCGGTGCGGGGCGGCGGCGACCGCGAGTTGCGGATCCGCACCACCCGCTGGGGGCCGGTGGTGCGGGAGGACTGGCTCGGGCGGCCGCTGGTGTGGCGATGGACCGGGCAGTCGCCGCGATCGAGCGACGTCGGCCTGCTCGCGATGGCGTCGGTTCGCACCCTCGAAGAGGCGCTGGCGACGCTCGCCCGCTGGAAGGGGCCGCCGCAGAACGCCCTCGTCGCCGACCGCGAGGGTCGCATCGGCTGGGTGGTGACCGGCTTCCTTCCAGACCGCGAGGGCCGCGACGGACGCACCCCCTACTCCCTCGCCGAGGGCGGCGAGGCCTGGGCGTCGCCGCTGCCGGAGGCGCTGCGGCCGATGGTGGCCGATCCGGAGGAGGGCGTCCTCTTCACCGCCAACCATCGCCCGGTGCCGCTGGAGTGGTCCCGCCTGTTCGGTTCGCACTGGGCCGATCCGGCGCGGGCGAGGCGGATCCGGGAGCGACTCGCCGAGCAGGAGACCTTCGACGAGGCGTCGCTGCTGGCGATCCAACTCGACACCGCCGTCGCGGCGCTGGAGCCGTGGCGACGCATCGTGCTCGAGGCGATCGAGCCTTCCGCCCGCGGCGCCCGCGGGGCGTTCCGCGCCGCGGCCGAGTCCTGGAGCGGCCGCGCCGATGAATCCGAACGGGCGCCGGTGGCGCTGGAGCGCCTGCGGCAAGCGGTCTCGCAGGATCTTCTCGGGGCGATCCTCGCCCATGCCGCCTCCGCCGCCGAGCGTCGTCCGCCGGGGACCTTCCCCGTCGGCAGCGACGAGCCGTTCCTTCGCCTGATCGAGGCGGAGCCTCCGCATCTGCTGCCCCCCGGCGACGGCAGTTGGCAGTCGTTCCTTCGCCGCCACGTGGACGCGGTCGCGGCGATGGAGGACCTCGCCTTCGCGGTCCTCGCCGAGTCGCCCGCTCCCGCCGCGGACCCGCCGCCCGCCGAGCGTCGTCGCCGCTTTCGCCGCGGCGAGGCCCCGCCGCCTCCGCCGCCGGGCATCCTCTGGGGCGAGGCCAATCGCCTCCGCATGCGGCATCCCATCTCGATGGCCATGCCGATGCTCGCCCGCGGCTACGACATCGAGCATCCGCAGGCCGGCCACTTCCGCGCGGTGCGGGTGGCCACGCCGGGCTTCGGCGCGAGCCTGCGGATGGTCGTGAGTCCCGGCCGCGAGGAGGAAGCGATCATGCTCTCCCCCGGCGGACAGAGCGGCGATCCCGCGAGCGTGCACTACCGCGATCTGCACGAAGCGTGGCGGCTCGGCACGCCCGACCCCATGCTTCCCGGCGACGCCGCATCGCGCCTGGTGCTCGTGCCGGGCGGATAGGTCCGCCGCGGCCGATCGTTGCGGGGCCGCTCCGCTTGGACCGCTCCCCCAAGGCGAACGCCTTGGGGGAGCCGACGGCGAGCGGTTCGCGTTCGAC
>CAZQUA010000039.1:3671-14715 GCA_964596455.1 uncultured Isosphaeraceae bacterium | reverse complement strand
ACCTGGGCCGGGGTCATGTCCTTCAGCGCCTTCTCGAGGGCCCGGTAGCCGCCGGTGGCGACGAAGCCGGCGTAGTCGATGGTGCGGCGATCCTTGGGATCGCCCCAGGGCGGGGTCGGAATGCGGCGGGTCAGGGCGGGAGCGTCGAGGGGCATCGGGGGACCTGCGGGGGATGACGGTTCAGTCGGAGCGGGCGGGACCGCCCTCGCGGGAAGCGGACCCCGCGGAGGATCGAGGTTCCACCTCGTCGATCACGGTGCGGTGCAGCACGAGGTCGCCGACCTCCGCGGACTCGCTGCGGCGGGCGACCCGCACGCGGCCGACCGGCGTGCGGATCGCGGCGATCACATGCCCGGCGGCCTCGCCGAGGAGCCTCGCGAGCGGCTTGGGATCGCCCGGCCCGGCCTCAGGCATGGCCGTGGCCTCCGGGCGGCGCCTGCTTGGCGGCGTCGATCAGGCGGTCGACCTGCTCGATGGTGAGGCCTTCGTGCAGGGTCTCGTTGAAGAGCGCCACCGGCGCGGTGTCGCAGGAGCCGAGGCACTCCATCGTCAGCAGCGTGAAGGCGCCGTCGTCGCTGGTCTCCCCCGGCTCGAGATCGAGGCGGCGGCGGAGATGGTCGAGGATCTCCCGGTGCCCGCAGACCTCGCAGGCGATCGACTGGCACACCCCGATCACGCATCGCCCCACCGGCTCGGTCTTGAACTCGTCGTAGAAGCTGACGGTGTCGAGCACTTCGGCGGGAGTGATGCCGAGGAGCTCCGCGACCTCCTCCATCGCCTGATGGGGGATGTGGAGGTAGCGATGCTGGACCTCGTGGAGGATCGGCATCAGCGCCCCCATCGGCTGGGCGTAGCGCGGCAGGATCTGCTCGGTGATCTTCGTCCGCATCGCCGGGGTCAGGTACGGCTCCGCGCGGCGGGCGATGCGGGCGGTGGCGGAGGGCTTGACGGTCCAGGACATCGGCAGAGGCTCCGGAAGAGGCTGCGGGATCCGATCAGCGATCGAGTTCCGCCGCGATCACGTTGAGCGAACCGAGCACCGCCACCACGTCCGCGAGCTGGTGCCCTTCGATCAGCTTGGGGAACACCTGGTAGTTGATGAAGGAGGGCGGACGGGTGCGAGCCCGCCACGAGCAGCGTCCGCCGTCCGCGACGATGTAGAAGCCGAGCTCCCCGTTGGGGCTCTCGATGCAGTGGTAACTCTCGCCCACCGGCGTGTCCCATCCGCGGTTGTGCATGTGCAGCTCGAAGAGCTGGATGGTCCCCTCGATCGAGCCGTAGACGTCGCCCTTGGGGGGGACGGTGGCCTTGGCGTCGGTCGCCACGTTCATCGGGCCCGCGGGAATGCGGTCGATCAGCTGCTCGATGATCCGCTTGGACTGGCGGATCTCCTCGAGGCGGACGAAGTAGCGGGCGAGGCAGTCGCCCTCGCTCGACACCGGCACGCTGAACGACACCGCCTCGGCGCCCTCGCCATCCCAGTTGGGGCGGAAGCAGAGGTAGGGATCGCTCTTGCGGACGTCGCGGCGGACGCCGCTGGCGCGGGCGACCGGGCCGCTGAGGCTCCAGGCGATGGCGTCCTCGGTGGAGATCTGACCGACGCCCGAGAGGCGGTCCACGAAGATCCGGTTGCGGTTCAGCAGGGTCTCGAGGTCGCGGATCGCCCGCGGCAGGCGCTCGTCGATGAAATGCCGGACCATCCGCCGGAAGGTCTCGTCGTCGGGCAGGTCCCGCCACGCTCCGCCCACCCGGGTCCAGTCGGGGTGGAACCGCTGGCCGGAGACGTACTCGACGATGTCGTAGATGAACTCCCGCTCGTTGAAGCCGTAGAGGAACCCCGTGAAGGCCCCGAGGTCCAGCGCCGCCGCGCCGACGCAGAGCAGGTGGTTCTGGATCCGGCCGAGCTCGCCGAAGATCGTCCGGACCACCTTGGCCCGAGGCGTCAGGTCGATCCCGAAGAGATGCTCCACCGCGAGGTGCCAGGCGATGTCGTTGCAGATCGGACTGATGTAGTCCATGCGGCTCACCGTGCACACGAACTGGTTGTAGTCGTGGTGCTCGGCGAGCTTCTCGAAGCCGCTGTGCAGATAGCCGATGTGCGGCGTGCACCTCGCCACCCGCTCGCCGTCGAGCTCGAGCACGAGCCGCAGCGTGGTGTGGGTGGCGGGATGCTGGGGGCCGAAGTTCAGCACCCAGCGGTCGGGGCTCTGGACGTGCTCCCGCAGGTACTCGGTCGAGTCGAGGTCGACGCCGTACGGCTCCTGGGGCCGCACGGGGTCCGGGGAGATCTGGAAGGGCATGGGAACCGTCCGGGACCGATCGGGAGACCCTGCGGCGACCTGCCGTCAGGAGGACTCGCGGATCCCGGAGTATAGAGGGCGTTCCCGATGCCCGGGACGCGGAGCGGCGATCGCGATGCGGACGGCGGCCGCTCCGGAGGCGGCCGTGCCTCGCACCGCTCGGCTCCGAACCGCTGCGGACGACGCGGCCACGGATCGCGGCGAACCGGCTGCGAACTGCCGCCGCCGCGGGCGGGATGCCCGCACCAGCCGGGCCGCTTGACGGCGCTACAGCTCGAACGGCGGAGGCTCGTGCAGAACCGCATCCGGGCAACCGGCCGTCTGCAGCGGCTGCGACACCGCCCGGACGGTGACCCGCGCCCGCTCGGACACGAAGCGGCCCCAGACCTCGGCGGCCGCCCGATCGCCGCTCCCGAGGAGATCGCTGCGGCGGAGGACGAATCGCTCCCCCGCCGCCACCGGAGGCAGCGGGATCGAGAAGGACTCGCCGGACCCGCCCCCGTCGACCACCTCGACCGTCACGCCCGAGGCGGCGCCGGGCCCGTCGTTGCGGACCACCGCGATCGTCTCGCCGCCATCCGGGGGCGGCTGGAACACTCGCACCTGCGGCCGGGCCATCGCCGCCACGCCCAAGCGGGCCTCCGCCGCCCGGAACTGCGGGAAGGCCGTGCCCTCCACCGCGACCACCACCATCCCATCGTCGCCGCAAGGATCGAGCTCCACGGGCACCTCGACCTCGATGGCGTCGCCGGGGCAGAGGCACTCGACGGAGATCTCGGCGGAGGACGCCTCCCCGCCGTCGAGCGACGCCGCGAGGCGGGCCCGCATCCGGGAGATCGGACCTCCGCCTTCGTTGGCCAACCGGATCGCCACCGAGGTGCGGGCCTCGCCTCGCCGAAGGTCCGCGTCCTCCGAGAACCCGATCGTGAGCGAGGCCGCTCCCGCTTCGCGACCGAGTTGCCGAAGGCGACGGCTCGCCGCATCGCGGAGCACCCGCATCACGTCGGCGGAGTCGCCGCTCGTGAGGGGCACGCCTTCGGCCTCGACGGCCCGTTCCGACCAGGATCCGCCGCTCCGCCAGCGAACCACCGCGGCCACGCTCCAGGAGAGGCGACCCTCGATGATCGCCCGCAGCGATCCGCAGGCGTCGATCCCGAGCGTCTCGAGATCGACGGCCGCGACGCCTCCCTCTTCCGCAAGGTAGTCCGCCGGGATCCGATAGGTACGGCCGTCCCGCTCCGCCACGAGGTCCACGCGCTCCACCGACAACTCGCTGTTGGCGTTCGATGCCACCTCGAAGCGGCCGGCCTCGCGTCCCTGCGACACCGATGCCACGTCGAAGCGGACCCGGCTCGACCACGCCCGGCCGTCGACGAGCACCACCGCCTCACGCTCGCCGAGAACCGTCCCCGGCCGGCGGAGATCCTCGCGAGGCATCTCGCCCGCGAGCGACTCCGCGATGGCGTCGAGATCGCTTGCCTCACTCCCCCGCGGCGCCACGGCCTGCAGTTCGGCCACCGGCCTCACCGCGACCTCCATGGCGGTCTGCTCCGTCGCTCGCGACGCCTCGACCGCGAGCGGAAGCAGCAGCCGCCGTTCCTCGCCGCGGCGGATGAGACGCGCCCCGGGCTCGACCTGCAGTTCGAAGGAAGACCCGGGTGCCCAACCGAATCCTTCGGGCAGACTGACGACCGCATCCGGGCAGACGAAGTCGCCCTTGGGTGCTGCACAGGACGAGAGCAGCAGCAGGAGCACCGCCGCAGTTCGCTTCCAAGGAAGATCGAGCCGGTTCACAGGAATCATCTCCGCAGGACCAACGCTGCTTCGGGGACCGCCATCCGAAACGGCTTCCGGATGGCACCGCGGACACCATTGTGCGCGAGAATCGCCTCGCCTACCTGACCGGTGCCGGGCCGGACGGGACCAGGAACACCCGCATCCCGATCCGAGGGAATCGCGTGTCGGGATCTTCGAAGATCTCGCGGTCGCGAGGCCGCGCGGCCTGATCGCTGTAGGCCGCACCAAAGGCCTCCAGACCCTCCCGCCCCCACTCCCGGACGTTGCCGTGGAGGTGCCAGATCCCCTCGGGAGCAACGCCCTGCGGATGCCGGTCCACCGCCTGCTTGCTCGGGCCATCGACCCACGAGGGGGTGCGGTGCGCGTTCGCCGCGAGGGTCCACTCCGCCCGCGACGGCAGCACCGCCCGCCAGCGAAGGCCCCCGATCTCAAGCGTGGCGAGGGAGGCGGCGAGGCGATCGCAGAACGCCTCGGCCTCGGCGCGAGTCATGCCGGTCCACGCCTCGGCCGGCGCATTGATGGGATCGCCGGTCAAGGCTCGCCGCTGGGCTTCGGTCGTCTCGGTCCGGGCGACGAGCATGATCGGAACATCGCTGCCCGGAGCCAGCACCGGGACGAACTCGAAGATCTCCGGATCGAACCCGCGGGCATCCCCATCGACCCGCACCAGGACACCCTCGGACAGACGAAGTCGCGGACCCTGCAGTCCCGCAAGGCGGTCGCCGATCGATGCCACCTCCGCCTGCCGCTGCCGCCATTCCGCACCCCGCTCGCCGGGAAGCGCGGCGTAGGCCGACATCGCCTCGAGGGTCGAGGCGATCGCCGCCTCCAGCGGCCCGCCCGGATCCGACCATCGCCCCTCGGCCAGCCTCGACGCGAGCGACCGCTGCCGTTCCGCCGAGGCCGACTCCGCGCGGCTCTCGTACTCCGCGATGAACCGAGCCTGCCGTTCGCGAAGTCCCGCAAGGTGCGGCGCGATCGCCGGCGAGCCGGCTGCCGACTCGATCGCCTCAAGCACTTCGAGGGCACGGCCGAACGACGCCACGCTGCGGGCATCGAGCGGATCGCCCTCGATCTCCGCGGGTCTCGCGACCTGCCCGAACTGCCGCAGCCAACCGTTCCAGTCGGACACCGCCGAGAAGGATCCCGCCGCGACGATCCGGCCCACCGCCTCGTGGGCGCGGCGGCCTGCGGCGATCGACGCGATCGGATCCTCGGAGAGCGGGCGGGGCGGCACCGTCTCGAGCATCGAACGCAGCTCGAGTTCGAAGTCGCCGCCGATCGTCGCCGCATGGCCGGGATCCTGCTCCATCCATGCCGCCAACTCCTCAAGGCCCTCCGCCGCAGACGGCGAGAAGGGCGTGGCGGTGCGGTGCTCGTCGAACCACAGCTGCACCCATTGCCGGCGAAGGTCGCCGCCGGCCACCGCCACCGCCACCGCCTGCGACCAGCGATCGCTTCCCTCGGGAGTCCAGAGGCCGGCGAGGACTCGCCGCCCCTCCGCCCCGCCCTCGGCCACTGCCGCCGCGGCCGCGTCGTCGAGGCGCTTCCATCCCCAGAGTTGCCAGAGCGACGCTCCCGCCAGCATCGCGAGGACCGCGACCGCGCCGCCCGCCAGCAGCAGGCGCCGGCGACGCTGCCGCGGCAGTTCTGCGAGCAACGCCCGAGCCTGGCCCAACGCCTCTTGCAGCTGCGGCACCCGCGGCGCCAAGGCCGCCGCGGCCTCGAGCTGCTCCGCGGCTTCCCGGACGCGGCGGCGGGCCAAGGCCGACATGCCCGCCGACCATCGCTGCTGCACCTGCTCGCTCCGCTGCCCGAGGCGGGCATGGGCGGCATCAAGCAGCGAACCGAGCGACGGATCCCGCCCCGCCACTGCCGCCGCCCGGTCGAGCTGCATGGCGATGGTGATCGAGTCGAGGGCTTCCCCCGCCCGATCGGCCTTGGCGATGAATCGCTCCACCAACCATCGGCGGCGGCGGGTCTGCCACTCGCTCGACACCGCCGGCAGGGGCGATCCACCCTTCGGATCGATCGCCCGCAGGATCCGGGCGAGCCGCCGGATTCGGCGGTGGTGCCCATCCGCGGCAAGCAGTTCCTTGGCCTGCCTCGACAGGTCGGGGACCCACCGCTCCCGAAGACTGCCCGCAAGCTGCCCGATCTCCGCGAGAACCCGCTCGTCCGCCGCTCCATCCGCCTCGATCCGCCGCAGGCACACCAGGGCCTCGAGCGGCCGACCCGCCGCGAGGTGCGCCTTGGCCCGCCGATACTCGAGCCGTCGCCGGCGTTGCTGCCGCTCGCCTTCGAGCAGTTCGATCGCCTTCGCGATGTGGCGACGCACCTCCGGATCGACGGCCTGGTGGGCCCGGATCCTCGCGATCGCCACCCGCAGGGCCGCGTCGCTCAGTTCGCGGGGCAGGCGGTGCGGATGCCCGAGCTGCTCGAGGGTCCGCTCCCAGAGGATCTGCTCGCGGAACCGCGTCGACTCCGCGGCCGCGAGGGCGAAGCGGCGGCAGTTGGGTTCGGCCCGCGAGGCCCGCATCGCGGCGTGCTCGAAGCGATCGGGGTCGCGGCTTGCCCGGGCCTCCTCGATCTCCGCGTCGAGGGCGAGGCGGCGTTCGATCTCCCGCCGCAGGCCGCGGATCCGGTCCCGCGTGGGCCCCACGGTCGTCTCCGGAGGGCGTCCGCCCCGCGGCGCCGACCGCTCCGCCGACGCGAAGACTTCGGCAAGCAGCGGATCCACCACCGCCCGCAGTCGTTCCCTCGCCTCGCCATCCTGGTCCGCCGCCGCGATCCGCTCGACCTCCCGCAGCTCGGTCTGCAGCTGCGTCCACGCCGCGAGCGCGCCGCCGCATTTGCCGCAGTAGCTCCGCCCTGCGGCGTTGCCGAGTCCGCAGAAGGGGCAGGCCACCTGCAGCACGGCGCTGCAGTTGCCGCAGAACTCGTCCTGGGGCGAGACCGCGGCGCCGCAGGTCGGGCAGGGCGTGCCGTCCGCAACAGCGGTGCTGCTCCGCCCGAGGCGTTCGAGCTCCCGCACCGCATCGGAGAGATGCGGGAACTGCAGGGATCGGTCCACCTGCATCATGCGGAAGCAGATCCGCCGCAGCTCGCTCGACTTGGAGTCGGTCGGCCACCCTTCCGCGGACGGCTCGCCCTTGGGCAGGCGTGCGGTCATGAGCTGATGCAGGATCACCCCCAAGGCGAACTGATCCACCTCGGCGTCGGACTTCGGCGGCGGCCGCCAGCTCTTGCTGCCGTAGCGGGACCGGCGATCGAAGGATCCGAGCGTGCTGTAGTCGGTCAGCTTCCAGCGGTCCTGGACCCGAAGCACGTTGCCCGGCTTGAGGTCGCCATGCTCGAGGCCGTGGGCCCGCAGGAACGCGAGGCCCATGGCGATGTCGAGGGCGATCGTCCTCGCCTCCTCCGGCTCCACCCGGCTCTGCTTCAGGCGGTGGTCGAGGCTCAGCGCCTCGTAGGCATCCACCTTCAGCGGGCCACGCACCGCGGCGTCGGCCAGCTCCATCACGCAGTAGAGGGCCTGCTCGGTCCGGCCGACCTCGTCGATCCACACGAGGTGCCGCCGCCCCTCGAAGGGCACGTGCTGACGAAGCTTGCGAAGTCCCCGCAGCTCCTCCTCGAGCTTGCCGGGATCGGATGCGGGGATGACCTTGACCGCCACGAAGACGTCGAGGTCGCGGTGCTCCCCGATCCAGACCTCGCCGAAGCCGCCCTTGCCGATCCGCCGCAGGAGGCGATGGTGCGGCAGCGACGGTCGTTCATCGCCATCGGGATCCTGGCCGCCGGGAGGTGCCGGCGGCCGCGAACCCGGCGGCCCCGTCGGACCCGAACCGGACATGCTGCCGCTGCCGGCATCGCCCGGCCATGGCGTGGCCGAGGTCTCCGCAGCCGGCGGGGCGTTGCGGGCATCGGCGGATGCCCCGTCGACGGCGAGCGGCATGACCGGCCGCCGCGACGCGGCGACCTCCGATCGCCCTGAACCTGCCTCGATCAACACGCCCGCCACGCCATGTCGCTCCCGTTGCATCGAGCCGAACTCGAACCGAACCCGGCGAAACCCGATCCGACCCAAACCATCTTGGACGGACTTGGACGGCCTGGGTCGCCCTCGACAGCCTCGGACGGCCGCCATGCGAACCGGCGGGCCATCTCGTCCAAGCGTTCTTCCCGCACCGTCACCTCGCGATCGACGAGGACCGACCTCCAAGGCCGCCCCGCGGACAAACTCCCGCCGGACCGCAGATCCTAACAAGTTGCACAGGCGATCGAAGGATTCCGACGCTCAGGCCCGGAAGAGAGCCCCGAGGCGGCGTCCCATGAGCGCCGTGGCGCCGAGCAGGGTGGCGGTCAGGAGGGCCATGCCCCAGACGCCCATGGCGCTTGCGATCGCGGGCCCGTCGCCGAGGCGTTCCGCAAGCACGTAGATCGCCTTGGTCACCGGGAAGTCCGCCTCCCTCTGGGCCAGGATCAGGCTGTCCGAGACCTCGAGCATCGAGAAGCTGAAGGCCAGCAGCGCCCCGCCCACGAGGTTCGCGAGAATGAGCGGCAACACGATGCGGCGAAGCACCGTCGAGCGGCGGGCCCCGAGGTTCAGGGCCGCCTCCTCGACGGAGACGCCGGTCTGCTCGAGCCCCGCCGCCGCCGAGCGGACGATGTAGGGCAGGCGTCGGACTGCATAGGCCACGATCAGCAGCGGAATGGGATTGGGTTCGGCGCCGAGGATGTCCCCAAACGGACGCAGCGGCCCGTCGTCGAGCGAGGCGAGCCAGCCCGACGGGAGCAGCGGCGTCAGCAGGTCGCGAAGCCAGGCCGGCATCGCCCCGGAGAAGGGCCATGCCAGGCTCACCGAGACGAAGCCGAAGGCGAGCACGAGCCCGGGCACCGCGAGCGGCAGCATGCTGAGGGCATCGAGCACGCTGCGGCCCCGGACCTTCGAGCGGACGATCACTCGCGCGATCGCCACGCCGAGGACGATGTCGACGAGCACCGCCGCGGAGGCGAGCATCAGGCTGTTGCGGATCGAGCCGACCGCCAGCGGATGCGAAAGGGCGTCCTCGAAGTGGGAGAGCGTCACCGCACGCGGCAGGACCGAGCGGTACCAGCTCCCATCCTCGGCGATGCTCGCCAGCACCACGCCGAGGTGCGGGAGCGAAGCCAGCAGCACGAAGAGCCCGACCGCCGCCGACGCCGCGAAGCCGATCCCCCCCCGCAGCGGCCGCAGCGACGCCCGGATGGAAGCCTTCCCGGAGACCACCCCGAGCGGCCGCCCGAACAGCACCTTCCCAAGCAGGTAGAGCAGCGTCGCCACCGCCAGCAGCACCACGGTGAGGGCGTAGGGCTGCCGCGAGACCTCCATCTCCTTGATGCCGTTGAAGATCTGGACGGGGGTCACCGCGTTGTACTCGAGCATCAGCGGGGTGCCGAGCTCGGTGAAGCTCCAGATGAAGACGATCGTGCCGCCGGCGAAGAGGCCCGGCCTCGCCAGCGGCAGCGTGACCCTGCGGAATCGGGTCCACGCCTTCGCGCCGAGGTTCTCCGCCGCCTCCGACATCGCCGGATCGATGTTCGAGAGGGCCGCGACCAGATTCAGGTAGAGGATCGGGTAGAGATGCAGGGCTTCAAGGAGCACCACCGCCCAGAATCCGCCCTGACCGAGGAAGTCGATCGGCTCGGTGAGCACTCCGAGATCCATCAGCAGGGTGTTGACGCTGCCGTAGCGTCCGAGCAGGTGACGGACCCCGATCGCGCCCACGAAGGGCGGCAGGATCAGCGGAACCAACAGCAGTCCGCCGAGCAGCGTCTTCCCGGGGTAGTCGCAGCGGCTCGCGAGCATCGCGAGCGGCATCCCGAAGATCGCCGAGAGCAGCGTGGTCGCCGCCGCGATCGCCAGGCTGTTGACGAGCCCGGCCCGCAGCAGCGGATCGCGGAAGACGTCGAGCACGTGGTGGAGCGTCCAACCGCCCTCGACGCCCCGGAAGGCTCCGGCGACGGTGAGCCAGATGGGATAGACCAGGCACGCCGCCAGAATCGCCAGCAGCGCGGCCAGTCGCAGGTACTGCGAGGGGGTCGCTCGGTCCACCCGGCGAGTCTACCCGAGGGCAAGGCGCGCCCTATCGCCGCCGGCTTGCGGAACGGACGACCGCGGCGGACGACTCACGCCGCCGCCGCTCGGCCGTTCATCCCCAGTCCTGCAGCATCAGGCCGAGATCGGCGCCATCGACGATGCCGTCGCCGTTGATGTCGCCTTCACCGGCGGTGCCCCACGAGAGCAGCAGCAGGCCCAGATCGGCGCCATCGACCACGCCATCGCCATTGAGGTCCGCCGGCCTCGCCGGCGGGGAGGTCTCCGGCATGATCCAGGCGACCGCCACGTCGCGGGTCGTGGCGCCGGGCTTCCGCCTCGCCTCGATGACGTACTCGCCCGCGGCAAGGCCCCGGACCATCAGGAGCTCCACGTTGTCGACGAGGCTCTCGCTGACCACGTTGCCGGCGAAGAACGCCTCGAGGCCGTCGTCTCCGGTCAAGGGCTGCAGGGTGAGACCATCGACCGAGTGCAGGACCAGGTCGACGTCCATGACGCTCCAGCTGCCGAAGTTCGACGAGACGGTGCGGTTCCAGGTCGCGACCACCGCGAGTTCGTCGATCTCCTCAGAGATCTCGAACCGCCAGAAGCGGCTGCCGTTCTCCAGGACGCTGCTCAGGTCCCACCCGACCGGGCCGATGTTCGTCGCGGCGGGCACCGTGGTCGAACCGACCTGCCGGTCGCCGGTCAGGATCCGATGGCTGCGATCGACGTTCAGGAAGCCGGCTCCCCAGCCGAAGTCGATCGGCCGCGAGGTGCGGCCGCGATCCTCGCCCTTGGCGACCGGCGAGTTGGTCCACGCCTCGGTCCGATCGGCGCCGGCGAGCAGGCACGCCTTGATGACCTCGGC
>CAZQUA010000039.1:0-3571 GCA_964596455.1 uncultured Isosphaeraceae bacterium | reverse complement strand
TCCACGCCTCGGTCCGATCGGCGCCGGCGAGCAGGCACGCCTTGATGACCTCGGCGCGGCGGGCCCGGACGTTGGACGAAAGCGGCGGAACGGTCAGAGCGGTCTCGAGCAGCAGAGCGGCGGCGGCGGAGGCGACGGGCGTGGCGGTGCTCGACGCTCCCACGCTTCCGACCGCGATGTCCGGCTTCATGCGGCCGGGCCCGTCGAAGCCTCCCGAAGGCGTGTCTGCCCGGGCCCCATTCGGATGGCCAACCGTGATGCCGTTGAAGGTGCTCGCAAGAATGACCGGGGTGTTGTGCGTGGATCCGTTGGAGGTTCCGACGCACTCCATTGAACTGTCGCGGTTGACTTGGAAGTCCAGACGACGCATCGCCTCGTTTCCCGTAGGCGCATCCACGGTGCCGGCGATCCAGCTGTGGTTGAACACGCGAAGCGTTGCGGGCGGCGCCGCCGGAGCGATCCCACTGCCGAAGCGAAGGAAGCCGCCCTGGAGCCAATCCAAGGCTTCCCAACTCCATACGTCATCGATACCCGGTGCCCGCTGGATCAGGGTCGAGAGCACCATGTCAGCGTGACCGCTCACCCCGGTGCTTCCGCTCATGAAGGTGATGGTCTGATTCGCAAAGATTCCCGGGTTCGGCCCCCACGCACCGGTCTCCGGGTCGCCGACCCTCGCCTCCACGATGCCAAGACCAATGCCCGCCCCTGTCGGCATCGCCGGACCAAGACGCTCCGCGAGCGATCCGAACCCGTCCGCCAGCTGCGCGGCCGAAATGCCGGTCATGCCGACGCTCGCAAGCAACGCCACGGTCGCCAGCGGTCCGCCAAGTCGAATCATCCGCGACTCCTCTGCATTGAACCTGCCACTCATGGTCTTGCTTCGCATCGAGTCTTCTCCGATCAACGCCTGAACTGCCTGACCTCCAGGCATCCTGTCTTCCAAGCATCTGCTCATGCAGATCTCGGTCTTTCCAGCAACCGTTGCTCCCAGGGATCTCTCCCCCCAACCCTGACCATCCCGACAACGGACTGCCTATCGGGATGCGTCTCCATCGGGATGCGTCGTCCGCAACCTCCGCTCCCGCACGCCGACCCTGCCGGCGAGCGGAGTGCCCGGCAACGGAACCGACCGCCGCCGAACGGCCAAGTCAGGGACATCCGAACTCGGACCACCTTCGAACCTACCCCCCGTTTGGAGTCGATTCAACCGCCGAAACGAAAATCGGACCTGCGGTCCCCCTCCCATCCCCACTCCATCTCCGCCGTGGGTCCGAGTTGGCAGACCTTCGGCCGGTCGCGACGATGACGGACCGATGCCCCTGCACCCCTGCGTCCTGATCGCTGAACCGATCGACCCAGCGCCGCTCGAGTGGATCCGCGATCGGACCCGCATCGAGGAGGCCGCCCCGGGATCGGAGCGGTTCGAGGCGGCGGCCGCCGAGGCCGAGGGCCTCATCGTGCGGACCTACACCCGGGTGGACGAGGAGTTGCTCGATGCCCTGCCCCGCCTTCGGGTGGTGGGACGGGCCGGCGTCGGCCTCGAGAACATCGCCGTGGAAGCCTGCCGGGCCCGGGGCATCGAGGTGGTCCACACGCCGGAGGCCAACACCCAGGCGGTCGTCGAGTACCTCCTCTGCCTGCTCGCGGATGGCCTGCGGCCGCGCGTGGTGCTCGACGAGGCCGTCTCCACCGATCGCTGGCATGCGATCCGCCGCGAGATCTGCGGCGAGCGGCAGATGAACGAACGGACCCTCGGCGTGCTCGGCCTTGGCCGCATCGGCCGACGCGTCGCCGAGGTGGCGGTCGCGATCGGCTTCACGGTGCGGCACCACGATCTTCGCGAGCTGCCGCCGGTGGCGGGAGCAGCGGCGACCGATCTCGAGACCCTCGTGGCGGAGAGCGACGTGCTGACGCTGCACGTCGATGGGCGGCCCTCGAACCGGCACCTCGTCGATGCGAAGCTGCTGTCGCGGGCGAAGCCGGAGCTCCTTCTGATCAACACCTCTCGGGGCCTCGTGGTCGATCACGAGGCCCTCGCGGCCCATCTCAAGGCCCATCCCGGCTCGATGGCCATCCTCGACGTCCACGACCCCGAGCCGTTCGCCGCCGATCATCCGCTGCTCGGGCTCGCCAACGCCCACCTGCTGCCGCACCTCGCCTCGCGAACCCGAACCGCCACCGAGAACATGTCCTGGGTGGTCCGCGACGTCGTGGAGGTGCTCGAAGGGCGTCCGCCCCGCTGGCCGGCGCCCGCGGGCGTCTCCGACGGCGCATCGCCGGCGTGACCGTGCCCCCCGCTCCCGTCCGCTCTCCCCACTCCCGGAGTCACCTCCCATGTCCACCCGCATCGCTGCGATCTCCGCCCTGCAGATCCTCGACTCCCGGGGCAATCCCACGCTCGAGTGCGAGGTCGCCCTCGAGGGCGGCGCGATCGGCAGCGCGATGGTGCCCTCCGGCGCGAGCACCGGGGAGCATGAGGCCGTGGAGCTGCGGGACGGCGACCGCGGGCGGTGGCTCGGCAAAGGGGTCACCCGAGCCGTCGCCCATGTCGAGTCGGAGATCGCTCCGGCCCTTCGCGGCGCCGACGCCATGGACCAGGCCGCGATCGATCGCCGCATGATCGAGCTCGACGGCACCCCCAACAAGGCCCGCCTCGGCGCCAACGCCATCCTCGGCGTCTCCCTCGCCACCGCCCGCGCTGCCGCCGCCGCAGCGGGACTCCCGCTCTACCGCCACCTCGGCGGCGCCTCCGCCCACCTGCTGCCGGCACCGATGTTCAACATCCTCAACGGCGGCAAGCACGCCGACAACACCGTCGACTTCCAGGAGTTCATGGTCCAGCCGATCGGCTTCGATCGCTTCTCCGAGGCCCTTCGGTGCGGCGTCGAGATCTACCACCATCTCAAGCGGGTGCTGCACGATCGAGGCCTCTCGACCGCCGTGGGCGACGAAGGCGGCTTCGCGCCCGACCTCGCCCGCAACGAGGACGCCCTCGAGCTCGTCGCGGTGGCCACCGACGCGGCGGGCTACCGCCTCGGCGACCAGGTCGCGATCGCCCTCGATCCGGCCACGAGCGAACTCGCCAGCGAAGCCCGGGCGAGGGGCCGGGAGGGCTACCGCTTCTTCAAGAGCGACCCCGATCGCGTCGCCTCGAGCGAGGAGATGATCGATCTCTGGGCCGAGTGGTCCCGCCGCTGGCCGATCCGTTCCATCGAGGACGGCCTGGCCGAGGAGGACTGGAGCGGCTGGCGACGCCTGACCGAGGCCCTCGGCGAGCGGGTGCAGCTCGTGGGCGACGATCTCTTCGTCACCAACCCGGCCTTCCTCGCCCGTGGCATCCGAGAGGGTTGCGGCAACGCGATCCTCGTCAAGGTCAACCAGATCGGCACGCTCACCGAGACCCTCGAGGCGGTCCGCCTCGCCGGCGCGAACGGCTACCGCGCCATCATGAGCCATCGCTCCGGCGAGACCGAGGACAGCACCATCGCCGACCTCGCCGTCGCCACCGGCTGCGGGCAGATCAAGACCGGCGCCCCCTGCCGCAGCGACCGCACCGCCAAGTACAACCGCC
>CAZQUA010000038.1:0-14728 GCA_964596455.1 uncultured Isosphaeraceae bacterium | reverse complement strand
GCTGGTCGATCGAGCGGGTCCACCAGCTCACCGGCTACGACCCGTGGTTCCTCGACCAGATCGCCCAGCTCTGCGAGTTCGAGGAGGTCCTCGTCTCCCACGGCACGCTCGCGGAGCTCCCCGCCGCGGTGCTCGCCGAGGCCAAGCGCCTCGGCTACTCCGACCCGCAGCTGGCGAACCTCTATCTCGGCGACATCCGCACCGAGACGATCCTCGCGGTGCGGGCCCATCGCAAGCGCCTCGGCATCGAGCCGGTGTTCAAGCTCGTGGACACCTGCGCCGCCGAGTTCGAGGCCGCGACGCCCTACTACTACTCGACCTACGAGCACCCCGTCGCGACCGCGGGAGGCGAGGCTCGACCCGAGGACGAGATCCGCGTCACCCCTCGCCCCAAGATCGTGATCCTCGGCGGCGGCCCCAACCGGATCGGGCAGGGGATCGAGTTCGACTACTGCTGCTGCCAGGCCGCCTTCGCCTGCGAGCGGATGGGCTTCGAGTCGGTGATGGTCAACTCGAACCCCGAGACGGTCAGCACCGACTTCGACACCTCCGACCTGCTCTTCTTCGAGCCGCTCACCCTCGAGGACGTGCTCAACATCCTCGAGCGCCTCAATGGCGGCGGCGTCGAGATCGCCGACCGCGGCGGGCAGGTGGCCGGCGTCATCGTGCAGTTCGGCGGGCAGACGCCGCTGAACCTCGCCCACGGACTCGTGAAGGCCGGCGTGCCGCTGATCGGCACCGGACTCGAGGCGATCGACCTCGCCGAGGACCGCGACCGCTTCAAGGCCCTCGTCGAGGAGCTCGGCCTCGTGCAGCCGGCCTCCGGCATCGCCCACTCCACCGAGCAGGCCGTGGCGATCGCCTCGGAGATCGGCTACCCGGTGCTGGTCCGCCCGAGCTACGTCCTCGGCGGACGGGGCATGGAGACCTGCTTCGACGAGGCGAGCCTGCGGCGGTACATGGCCGAGGCGACGGGGGTCTCGGAGTTCTCCGGCTCGCCGATCCTCGTCGACAAGTTCCTCTCCGAGGCCGTCGAGGTCGACGTGGACGTGGTCGCGGACTTCCCGCCCCACGAGTCGAGCCGATCGCTGCAGATCGATTGCGACGCCCATCCGCCGCGGGCGGTGGTCTGCGGCGTGCTCGAGCACATCGAGGAGGCGGGCATCCACTCCGGCGACTCGACGAGCACCATCCCGCCCTACTCGCTGCCCAAGGCCACCGTCGAGGCGATCCGCGACCAGGCCCGCCGCCTCGCGGAGCGGCTGCGGGTGCGGGGACTGATGAACGTGCAGATGGCGGTCAAGGACGGCGTGATCCACCTGCTCGAGGTGAATCCCCGCGCCTCCCGCACCGTGCCCTTCACGAGCAAGGCCAAGGGCGTTCCGTGGGCCCGCATCGCCGCCGAGGTGATGATGGGCCGTTCGCTCGAGGCCCTCGGCGTCGAGGAGGTGCACGACACCGGCTTCTGGGCGGTCAAGGAGTCGGTCTTCCCCTTCAGCCGCTTCCCCGGCGTCGACGTGGTGCTCGGCCCGGAGATGCGGTCGACCGGCGAGGTGATGGGCGCCGACCGCGATCTCGCCGCGGCGTTCGCGAAGGCCCAGATGGCCGCGGGGGTGCCCCTGCCCACGGGCGGCTCGGTGTTCCTCTCCGTCCGCGACAGCGACAAGGCGGGCGCCGTCGAGGTCGCGAGGTCGCTTCGGGCGATGGGCTTCGAGATCCACTCGACCGGCGGCACCCATCGCCGCCTGCTCGCCGAGGGCGTCGAGACGATCGAACTGCCCAAGATCTCCGAGGGGCGGCGGCCGAACATCCTCGACCTGATCGCCAACGGCGGGATCTCGCTGATCGTGAACACCCCCACCCGGACCGGGGCGCACACCGACGAGGGCCGCATCCGCGCCGTCGCGGTGAACGCGGGCGTCCCGATGATCGCCACCGTCAGCGGCGCTCGCGCCGCGGTGCGGGCGATCTCGGCCCTCCGCGAGGGCCGATGGGGCGTCGCCGCGATGCAGGACCACTTCCCGCACCTCGCGCGGCCGGCGGCGGATCGCCCCGCCCTCGCGTCGGCGGGCTCGTAGGCCGCCCGCCTCGCCTCCTCATCCGAGGATCCACAGGCCCAACGCCGCCCACGCCGCCGCGAGCAGCATGGCGATCGCGGTGTAGCCGACGATGTCGCGGGCCCGCGCGCCGGTGATCGCCAGCAGCGGCAGCGCCCAGAACGGCTGCAGCATGTTGGTGAGCTCGTCGCCGTAGGCCACCGCCATGGTCATCGTGCCCGCGGGCACGCCCCGCTCGAGCCCCGCCGCGAGGGCGATCGGCCCCTGCACCGCCCACTGCCCTCCGCCGGAGGGGACGAAGAGGTTGACCACCGCGGCGGAGAGCATGGTCGCAAGCGGCAGCGTCCCCTCGCCGGAGACCGCGGCGGCGAAGCGGGCGAACTCCGCGAGCAGGCCGCTCTCCCGCAGGATCCCGAGGATCCCCGCGTAGAGGGGGAACTGGAGCATGATCCCCGCGCAGCCCCTCGCCGCGTCCTCGACGGCGCGGGCGTAGGACAGCGCCGACCCATGGAGCAGCAGGCCGAGGCCGAGCATGATCGCATTCACCTGATCGAGGCCGAGTCGGCCGAGGCCGTCGCGAAGCGACCACTGCGCAAAGCCCGCGACGAGGGCCCCGCCAAGCAGCACCGCGAACGCCACCGAGAGCAGCGACCGCTCGCCGCCGGACGCCTCGCGGGGGCGATCGGCTCCGCCCGCGCGGGCGATCGCCTCCTCGGGGCCCTCCATGCGACGCGGGTCCCGCGGGGCCAGCAGCGACATGAGCAGCGGCACCAGGATCGCGAGGCCACCGGTCGTGAAGACGTTGAGCGGCGAGAGCAGCGTCTGCGACAGCGGGATCGCCGCCTCGCCGCCCTCCGCGGCCAGGTCCGCCAGGACCTCGGGCGGAATCACCTTCGCAGCGCCCTCCGGCGTGGTCATCGAGAGCGGCGCCGAGCCGGACAGGCCGCCGTGCCAGAGGAGCATCGCGAGATAGCCGCAGGCGACCAGCAGCGGATAGTGGCAGGCGACGCCGCGGGCCCGCATCGAGCGGGCGGTCTCGCGGGCAAGCAGGGCCCCGGCGACGAGGCCGAAGCCCCAGTTGAGAAGGCCCGCTGCGATCGAGGCGCCGGCAACGATCAGCGCCGCCTGCGGCATCGAGGCCGGGCGGCGGGCGACGAGGCCGACGAGTCCGCGGACCGCGGGGCTCGCCGCGATCGCCGAGCCGGTCACGAGGATCAGGCACATCTGCATCGAGAAGGCCAGCAGGCCCCAGATCCCCTGCGTCCACCAGGCCGCGAGCAGCTGCGGCGCGGCGGCGCCCTCGCCCCTCCACTCGCCGAAGGCGACCGCCAGCACCGCCGCCGCGAGGGTCAGGCCGATCGCGAGCAGGAAGGGATCGGGCATGAACCGCCCGAGGGTGCGGCTGACGAAGAGGCCGAGTCCCGAGACCGCATCCCGCATGCCGCGAAGGATAGTTCCGCCCCGAAGGATGGCCGAAGCCGGCCGATCACGAGACGATCGGGACCTCCTCGACGATCTCGAGGCCGAAGCCGGAGAGGCCCGGCCGGCTCGTGCCGGGATGGTTGGTCAGCAGGCGAAGACGCCGCACGCCGAGGTCCCGCAGGATCTGCCCGCCGATCCCGAACTCCCGCTGATCCATCGGCACGGCGCGGGCGGCGACGCCGTCGCTCGCGGTGAGGTCGGGCTTGTCGGGATCGCTCGCGCCGCGGCGGATCCGCTGCAGCCGCTCCGCGAGTTCGTGCGAGCCGGTCTCGGGTCGAAGGTAGACGAGGGCCCCCCGCCCGGCCCGCTGCAGGGCCGCGAGCGAGGCCGCGAGCGTCTGCGAGGGCACCGTGCCGTCCGGCGCCGCCACCGAGAAGATGTCGCCGAGCAGGTCGCGGCGATGCATCCGCACGAGGACCGGCTCGTCGAACACCGCCGCCTCGCCGCTCGGCGAGCGCTCGCCGACGCCGCCGCAGGCGAGGGCGAGGTGCGGCAGCGCATCGATCTGGCTCCGCCATGCGAAGAGGCGGAAGCGGCCCTGGGGGACGTCGATCTCGACGCCGCTCGCCGGCTCGAGGCGCTCGATCAGGTTCTCGCGGGCGAGGCGGTGCTCGATCACCTGCTCGACCGAGCACATCTTGAGGCCGTGCTCGGCGCAGATCGCCTCGAGATCGGGCATGCGGGCCATCTCGCCGTCCGGCCGGACGATCTCGATGATCGCCGCCGCCTCGGCGAGACCGGCAAGGCGGCAGAGGTCGACCGAGCCCTCGGTCTGGCCGGTGCGGACGAGCACGCCCCCGTCGCGGGCCCGAAGCGGATTGATGTGCCCCGGCCGGACGAAGTCGTCGGGGCCGAGACGCGGATCGAGCAGCATGCGGATCGTGGCGGCGCGGTCGCGGGCGGAGATCCCCGTGCCCACCCCGTGCCGGGGATGCCCATCGACGCTGACGGTGAAGGGCGTGGTGCGGAGGCTGGTGTTCACGCCCACCTGCGGCACGAGCTGCAGGCGATCGCAGATCTCCCCCGACAGGGCCACGCACAGATAGCCCCCGCCCACCCGCGTCAGGAAGTTGACGAGTTCGGGCGTGATCCGCTCGGCGGCGACCACGAAGTCGCCCTCGTTCTCCCGGCGTTCGTCGTCGACGAGGACGACGACTCGGCCCGCGGACAGCTCGTCGAGGATCTCCGGGATGGTCGCGAGAGGCATGGGGGGCGAGGATAGCGAGGACGCGATGGCCGCGATCGACGGCGTGGACCGCATGGGCGGTGCGGACGAGCGTCGCGAGGATCAGGGACCACCCCAAGGCGAGCCGTCTCGTTGCGTCCATCGCGGCGCCGCGGCATCCTTCCGCCCCGCCCCGCCCCGTCCCGCCGGCTGCGGATCGCCTCGGATCCGCGCGGTCGAACGGCGGCGTCGCGCTGCCCGCCAACCTCGCTGGCGTCGGGGGTACGATCCGCGGCTTCATGGCCGACCGACGCACCGAACTGGAGTGGCTTCGCGAGTTGACCTCGCTCCCAACCGCCGCCGGCCGCGAGCAGCGGGTGGTCGCCTGGATCCAACGGTGGGCCCGCTCGCGGCGGCGTCGCCTCGAACTCTCCGCCGACGCGGCGGGCAACCTCTTCATCGAACCGCGGCGGCCCGCGGGCGCCCGCACCGGTCGCCGCCGGGTGCCGCCGCTGCTGGTGACCGCCCACCTCGACCATCCCGCCTTCGTCTGCATCGCATCCCCGTCGCGAGGCCGCCTCGGCGAACTGGCGGATCTTGCGGCGGCGTTCGGCGAGGCGATTCCCGCGAAGGCCGCGGCTCTGCGGGGTGCGTTCGCGGTGTTCGAGTTCCGCGGCGGCGTGAACCGGCCCTACTTCGACGATGCCGAACTCGAGATCGTCGATCGCCGGGACCGCTCGACGCGGGGCCGCATCGTCGCCGTCGCCGAGGAGGCCTCGCCGCATCGGCGGGTGGTGGTCCGCCTGCGGGGTGCGGGCTCCGCGCCGATCGTGCCGGGCGACCTCGGCCGCTGGCACCTGCCGACGCCGCGTGTCCGCGATGGACTGCTCTTCACCCACGCCTGCGACGACCTGGCGGCGGTTGCCGCGGCGCTGGCCATGCTCGACCGCACCAGCCTCGATCCGTCGCTCGGGCACGTCGGGGTGCTGCTGACCCGGGCCGAGGAGATCGGCTTCATCGGCGCCATCGCCGCGGCCCGCGGGCGGTCCATCCCCAAGGGCGCTCGCCTCATCTGCCTCGAGAACAGCCGGTCGTTCGCGGAGAGCCCTGTCGGCGGCGGGCCGATCGTGCGGGTCGGCGATCGCCTGAGCGTGTTCACGCCGGAGCTCACCAACCGCGTCGCTGCGATCGCCGCGTCGCTCTCCGCGGAGCGTCCGGAGTTCCGGCATCAGCGTCGCCTCATGCCCGGCGGCGCCTGCGAAGCCACCGCCTTCGCCGCCTACGGCCACGCCTCGACCTGCCTCTGCCTCGCCCTCGGCCACTACCACAACATGAGCCGCATCGACGAGGTCGCCGCGGGCGAGCGTCCGGCGCGGGTCGCGGCGGAGTTCATCTCGGTCGAGGACTACCACGGCCTCGTCGAACTGCTGGTCGCCATCGCGGAGCGGCTCGACCGGCCCGAGGGCGAGGGCATCCGCGAGCGTCTCGAGCGACTCTTCGCGGAGCGGTCCGCGGTGCTCTCGGAAGGGCGGAGGCCGCGATGACCGACGATCCGCACCCGAGCGCCGTCGATCCTTCGTCGCTGCTCGATGCCCGCTTCCGCGCCGCAGTCGCTGCGGTGCTCGCGATCGACCCCGCCGAGGCCGACCCCCAGATCCGCCCGAGCGGCGACCCGCGGCACGGCGACTTCCAGAGCAATGCGGCGATGTCCCTCGCGAAGCGGCACGGCCTGAAGCCGCGGGAGCTCGCCGAGCGGATCGCCGCCGCGGCCGACCTCGCGGGCCTCGCGTCGCCGCCGGAGGTGGCGGGCCCGGGGTTCATCAACATCCGCGTCGAGTCCGCAGCGCTCGCGTCGCTGCTCGCCCGCATGGACGATGCCGCCCTCGGCGTCGAGGTCCAATCGCGGCCCCACGCGGTGACCGTCGATCTCTGCGGCGTCAACGTGGCCAAGCAGATGCATGTGGGGCACCTGCGGGCCACGATCATCGGGGACTGCCTCGCGCGGGTCTTCGAGCGCCTCGGGCGGCGGGTGCACCGCGAGAACCATCTCGGCGACTGGGGCCTTCCGATCGCCATGACCCTCGCGGCGCTGCGTCGGCGGGGCGTGGATCTCGAGCGGATCACCCTTGCCGACCTGAACGCCGCCTACCGGGCGGCCCAGGCCGCCGCCGTCGCCGACGAAGCCGGCCTCGCCGCCGCCTTCGCGAGCGGCGCCGGACCCCACCGCATCGCCGAGCTCGAGGCGCAGAACGCCGGGGCCGGCCTCGCGATCGACGAGGCCAAGTCGACGCTGCTCCGCCTGCAGGCGGAGGAGATCGAGCTCGTCCGCGACTGGAAGCGGATCATCGAGTGCACCATGCGGGAGGTCTTCGAGACCGCGGCCGACCTGCAGGTGATCCTCGGCCCCGAACACAGCCGCGGCGAGAGCTTCTACCGCAGCCGGCTCGCCGGGGTCGTCGAGGACTTCCTCGAGGCCGGCCTCGCCGGCGAGGACGGCGGCGCGATCGTGGTGCGGTTCCCCGACCGGGAGCGGCCGCTGCTGATCCGCAAGTCCGACGGCGGCTTCCTCTACGCCACCACCGACCTGGCCGCGGTGCGGTTCCGAGTGCAGGAACTCGACTCCGACCGGGTGGTCTACGTGGTGGACGCGAGGCAGCGGGACCACTTCAAGGACGTCTTCGAGGCCTGCCGGATGATCGGTTGGGACCGCACCGGCGATGGCGAGCGGGCCGATCTGGTGCATCTCGGCTTCGGCGCCGTGCTCGGCGCCGACAAGCGGCCCCTCAAGACCCGCTCCGGCGAGAACGCGACCCTCGCGTCGCTGCTCGCCGAGGCGATCGCCCGCGGCGAGCGGGAGGTGCGGGCCCGCGCCGCCGACCCCGAGAGCGCCACCCACGGCCTCGACGACGCGTCGCTGCACGCGATCGGCCGCGCCGTGGGCATCGCCGCGGTCAAGTACGCGGACCTCTCCCTCGACGTCTCCCGCGACTACGTGTTCGACCTCGACCGCATGGTCTCGTTCGCCGGCGACACCGGGCCCTACATCCAGTACGCCCACGCCCGGATCCGGTCGATCCTCGAGAAGGGCGGCGTGGCGATCCCGCCGGAGGGGCCGGCGCTGCCCGACGCGGCGATCTCCATCGACGAGCCGGCGGAGCGCGATCTGGCCCTGGCCTTGCTCGCCTACCCGAGCACGGTGGCGGAGACCGCCCGGACCCTCGAACCGAGCCGCCTCTGCGCCCATCTGCAGCGTCTCGCCGCGGCGTTCACCGGCTTCTACCAGGCGTGCCCGGTCCTTCGCAGCGAGGAACCGGTCCGGTCGAGCCGCCTCCGCCTCTGCGATCTCGCCCGGCGGACGCTCGCCGACGGCCTCGGCCTGCTCGGCATCGAGACCCCGCGGCGGATGTGAGCGTCGCCGCCGCTACCGGCCGCCGTCGGCGGGGCGTTCCCCAACGGGCTCCGGATCGAGCGGCTCCGCCTCCTCGATCTGGAGGGACCGCCGCTTGGCGGCGATGGCGCTCGAGGCGCCCTGCGAGACGCCCTTGCGGACCATGCCGATGGTGGCGATCCGCTCCCAGGCGCTCTCGGCGTTGCCCTGCGAGAACTCGACGGTCACGCTCCGCCGATTCCACGCCCTCGCCACGGTGGCGGTGGTGCCGCTGCCGCAGAAGGGGTCGAGCACGAGGTCGCCCTCGTTGGAGCAGGCCAGCACCACCCGCTCGAGGTACGCCTCGGGGATCTGGTTGTGGTGGCGATGCCGCCGCTCGAAGTTGTTGCCCTGGATTCGCCCCCAGTTGGGGCCGTACCACACGTCCATCGGCACCCGCTTGCCCCGTCGGCTCTCCTTGGCGAGCGTGCGGCGGTCCCCATAGATGGCGGCGCGGTCGGAGAGCTCCAGCACCGCGTCGGGGTTCCAGGTCCGCCGGACGGAGTCCTTCGCGAAGTAGAGCGCGTGCACCTTCGAGAGGATGAAGGAGCTGTCCCGGCACTGCCCGAAGCGGAAGTGCCAGATGCACCAGTTGATCATCGCGAGGCCCCGCCGCTTGAGATGCATCACGATCTCCGCAGCGGTGTCGTCGGGGATGTTGACCCAGAGGCTGCCGTGCGGCGCCAGGCAGTCCACGCACGCGTCGAGCCAGTCGTAGGTGAATCGCTCGTAGGCGTCGCGGGGCATCCCGTCCTTCCAGCCCTCGTAGGGGACCTCCCAGTTGAAGGGCGGGTCCGCGAAGACGAGATCGACGCCCCCACGATCGGGAAGGTTGGCGAGGACGTCGCGGCAGTCGCCGAGGTAGAGGCGGGTGTCCGGCGCGTCCGCCGCGAAGGCCGGTTCGATGGCGGCCGCAGCCGCCTCGTGCGAAGGCATCTCGTCGCCGGGCAGGGTGATCGGCAACGCCGCGAGGCGGCCGACGCCTTCCCGCATCACCGCGATCCCGCCCTTGGGCATGGCGTAGCCGCCCGCCCGCTCGAACTGCATGTTCTTGCGCTCCGCCATTCGCCCGCTCCCGTGCGGCCCCGCCCGACCGCCCTTCCGAACCGTCACTGCGTGCCGAAGATCCGGTCTCCGGCATCGCCGAGGCCGGGCACAATGTACTTGCGCTCGTCGAGGCGATCGTCGAGGGCCGCGGCATGGATCGGCAGGTCCGGATGGGCCCGCAGCATCCGCTCGACCCCCGGCGGCGCCGCCACGAGGCAGATCATCCGAAGCTCCCGGCAGCCGAGACGCTTGAGCTCGCTCGCGGCGAACGCCGCCGAGCCGCCGGTCGCGAGCATCGGATCGATGATGAAGACCGGGCCCGCGGCGATGTCCTCCGGCACCTTCGAGTAGTAGCAGACCGGCTCGATGGTCTTCTCGTCGCGGTAGATCCCGAGGTGCCCGACGCGGGCCTCGGGCATCAGCGAGAGCAGGCCCTCGGTCATGCCGATCCCCGCGCGGAGGATCGGCACGAGCGTCACCGGCGCCGCGATGCGGTGGCACGCGGCCTCGGCGATCGGCGTCCGCACCGCGATCGCCTCGAGCGGCAGATGCCGGCAGGCCTCGTAGGCCATCAGCGCCGCGATCTCGCCGAGCAGGCGGCGGAACTGCCCCGAGGGCGTCGCGGCGTCGCGGACGATCGACAGCTTGTGGCGGATCAGCGGATGGTCGAGCAGATGCAGGTTCGGGAAGGCGGCGGTCATCGCGCGGCGCTCGATCGAATCACGGCAAGGACCCTCCATCATGGGCGAGACGCGACGCGACGATCCCCGCAACCTCCTCCACCGCGGCGTCGAGATCGGCGTTGACGACGAAGGCGTCGTAGAGGCGTGGCGACCGCGCCGCCTCGATCTCGCGGCGGGCCTCCGCGAAGCGTCGCTCGATCGCGGCCGCGTCCTCGCGGCCCCGCTCCGCGAGGCGGCGATGGAGCTCGGCCTCGCTCGGGGGCAGGATGAAGATCCCAAGCACCTCGGGCATCCGCTGCCGCACCTGCCTCGCCCCATGCACGTCGATGTCGAGCACCACCAGGCGGCCCGCCCCCAGCGCCGCATCGATCGGCGCCCGCGGGGTGCCGTACCAGTTGCGGCCGAAGACCTGGGCATGCTCGAGGAACTCGCCCCGGTCGATCATCGACTGGAACGCGGCCTCGTCGATGAAGCGGTAGTCCCGTCCGTCGACCTCCCCGGCGGCGGCGGCGCGGGTGGTGCAGGAGACGCTGAAGACCGCGTCGAGCCGCCGCAGCACCCGATGGAGGATCGAGGTCTTGCCGACGCCCGAGGGGCCCGACAGCATCACCAGCAGACCTCGAGGGCGAGGCGAGGGATCGGACGGGATCATCCGCCGAGTCTACCTGCCGCCGCAGCGGCGTCGCCGGCGGCGCATCGTCGCCGCGGGCACCCGGCGGCCACGCCCGCCGTTCAGACCGCCATCGGCAGCAGCCGCGGATCGTCGGGAGACCCCACCGCGATGCACCGCCGCAGGATCGCGCGGCCGATCGCCCGGAACGAGGGGAAGCGTCCGATCGCCCCGGTCACGAGGCGGATCTCCTCCCAATCGAGCAGCCACGGCCTTCGCGCCGCCCTCGCCTCCGGCTCCGCCTCGATGCGGAGATGCTCGAGGGTGAAGCCTCGCTCCCGCAGCGGCCAGCTGTCCACCGCTTCGGCGATCTCGAGGGCCTTGTTGGTCAGGATCGCCATCGGCTGCTGCAGGCGATCCTCCGGCAGATGCCGCAGGGCGAGGTTGCCGGCGAACACGCACCACCAGCCATGGCTCTCGAGTTGATCGAGATCGTCCGCGACCGCGGGATCGACCACGCAGTCGAGGCTCTCCACCACCTCGTCCACCATCGACTCGACGCTGCCGGCGAGCATCGCCTCGGCCTCGAGCCGACCGCCCCGGCAGGTGTGGGCATGGGCAAGGTCCGATGCCTCGCCGAAGTCCTCGTGGAGCCAGCGGTACTCGCGCTCCGCCGCCGAGAGCTCCTCGGCGGCCCGCAGCGCATGCTCCGCCGCCACCGCCTCCCGCTCCCGGGTCGCGAGGCGGCGATGGGCGTGGCCTCGAATGGCCCGCGAGGCGGCGAGGATCTCCCGCCCGATGCGGTCCCCCACCCGTCGGCCGCGATAGTGGTCCGCGATCGTGTCGGCCATGGCGATCGCCTCCCGAAGGTCCCACAGGGCATAGCGGGCCCCCGCCAGATCGGTCGCGAGCAGCAGGCGGGTGGCGGCGCCGAGGCCGGGCTCGCCCAGGCCCAGCTGCGCCGCCGAGGCCACCCGCGTGAAGTAGCCGTGCCCCTGCCACGAGACCGCCTCGCGATGGCGGGCGATCGCCCGCTCGTCGCCGTTGCGGGCGATCCGTCGCATCTGCCGGGCCAGCCCGCCCACCTCCCGCCAATCCCTCCGCCGCATCGCCACGATCGAGGCCGCATCGAGCTCGTTGAAGGTGGGAGCCCCGCGATGGGAGTGAACCGCCGCATCGCCTCCTTCGCCGCCATCCCCCCCATCGAGGAAGTCGACCACCTCTCCAAGCGTCCATCCCAGCGCCTCGGCGAGCGACACCACCAGGTCCAACTTGGGATTGCCGCTGCCGGCGAGCAGCTTGCTCGGATCGCGTCCAAGCGCCTCGGCGAGTTGGGCCTTGGTCCAGCGATGCATGGTGCGAGCCAGCACGAGCAGCGCCTGAAACCGCTCCGACCTCGAACTGCAGTTCATGGATGGTCTCCTCAAGGGACTCCCGCCGCACGCATCGCCACGAGATCGCATGCGGGCAACCCATCCACAGATAACCGTGGATCCCGCCATGCCGCCCACGGGCGGCGAGAATTCCCGCCGATCGCGCCATGCTCGTGAAAGGGGGCACGAACCGCACGCCGGTGGCGTGCCGGAGAACCTCGCGGCCGCTTCGGCCCGCACCCGCCGCTCGTCGCGCATCCCGCTGCCGCCTCGAAGGATCGGTGTCCGCTGCAGCCGGGGCCGCTCGTCTCCGATTGCAACGAAGGATCGTCTTCCCGCCCCGGCCGCCGAGCGGGAGCGAATGTGAAGTTGCTGTGGATAAGCGGCCGCTCGCGAGGCGACGTCCGAGGCCTCGCCGCCGGCCCGCGGCTCCGTCGGATCGCTGCGGCCGTCGGCGACCTCGGCAGGAGACCGTCGCCGCTTCGGCGGGTTCGCCCGCGGACGGGCCGGCGAGGCGCTACCGTTCGGACCCGACGACTCCGCCATGCCCTTCGCTCGACGATCCTCCACCCTTCGCCTGCTTCTTCCGGCCATCGCCGCCGCGGTGCTCGTCGCACCCGCGACCGCGCAGTCCCGCAGCGAGCCGCCGCCCGACGCGACCGATCCGTTGGTGAGGCAGGCCCTCGCGGCCGAATGGCTCGAGGAGGACGAGCGGCGGCGACTGCGAATCTTCCACGGGGCCTGGACGCCCGCGGATCTCGATCGCCCGACCGATGCGGCGTTGGCCGCCCTTCTCGACGGCCGCTTCCTCGACGCGGCCTTCGACGACCCCAGCGTCCCGGCCCTGCTCCGCGCCGAAGCGCTGCTGGGGCGGGGCGACTTCGCGGCGGCGTTGGCGATGGTCGCGGACGATCCCAGCCTCCGCGGCCTCGCGATCCGCATCGAGTGCCTCGAGCATCTCGGCCGCGGCGACGAGGCCGACGCGGCGATCGCGGCGCTGCCGCCGCCTTCCGCGGCGGCGGGGAACGATGCCGCCGCGCTGGTCGATGCCGCGAGGATCATCGCGTTCCAGGGCCGCTTCGAGGGCGACTCGGCCCGCAGCCATCCCCTCGCGATGTCGCTCCTGGCGCGGGCCCGCGGCGAGATCGACCGCCTGCACTGGCCGGCGCTGCTGCTCGAGGCGGAGCTGCTGCTCGAGAAGGACAACCCCGAGGAGGCCGAGGCCGCCCTTCGCGGAGCCCTCGCCTTCAATCCCCGCTCCGCCGCCGTGTGGAACCTGATCGGCAGGGCCGCCGTCGAGCGGTTCGACTTCGCGGGCGTCGAGCGGGCCGCGGAACGCCTGCGGGCGATCGACCCCTCGCACCCGGCGGCGGATCGCCTCGAGGCGAGGATGTGGCTGGTGCGAGGCGACCCTGCCGCGGCGGAGGCGCTGGTCGAGGGCGTGCTGGCGGCGAACCCCGCCGACCTCGACGCCCTCGCCCTCCGGCCCGCCATCGAGGCCGCTCGCTACGACTTCGAGGCCATGCAGCGGCGGCTGGCGGAGCTCGATGCCCGCCTGCCGCGGCAGGCGATCGCCTGGCTCGAGGCAGGGCGGCAGCTCGCGATGGACCGGCAGTACCCCGAGGCCGCCGACGCGCTCGCCGAGGCCTCCCGGCGCCGACCGCGGTGGGCGGCGCCGCGGATCGAACTCGCGATGCTCGAGATGCAGAGCGGCCGCGATGCCCTCGCCCTCTCCGCCCTCGAGGAAGCGGCGGCGCTCGATCCCTTCAATCGCCGCGCCGCCAACGCGCTGACGCTGCTGCGGGAGATCGCCGGCTACCGCCGCATCCGCACGGAGTTCTTCGAGATCCGCCACCGCGAAGGGATCGACGAGATCCTCGCCGAGATGATGCCGGCCGCCCTCGACGCGATGCATCGCGAGGTCGCCGCGAGGTTCCGCCACGAGCCGCCTGCACCCACCGTGATCGAGATCCTGCCGGACCATCCGACCTTCGCGGTCCGCATCACCGGCATGCCGTGGATCCACACGGTGGCGGCGTGCACCGGGCCGGTCATCGCGATGGAGGTGCCGCGGCGGGGCTCCCGGCGGAAGCACCTCGGGGTCTTCGACTGGCTCGAGGTCCTGCGGCACGAGTATGCCCACACCATCACCCTGAGCCAGACGCGGAACCGGATTCCCCACTGGCTGACCGAAGCCGCCGCCACGAGCGTCGAAACCACCCCTCGCGACTATCCGACGAGCGAACTGCTCGCCCGCTCGCTGCTCGGCGAGGGCCTGCTGCCGCTCGCGGAGATCGACTGGGCGTTCGTGCGTCCCAAGCGCCCCACCGACCGCGGCCTCGCCTACGCCCAGGGCCGCTGGATGGTCGAGTACCTCGACGAGGCGTTCGGCGACGAGGCGCTGGTGTCGCTGCTCGAGCGGTTCCGGGAGGGGCGATCCGAGGCGGAGGCGTTCGAGGCGGTGCTCGGCATGCCGCCTGCGGAGTTCGAACGCCGCTTCCTCGAATGGGCCCGCAGCGAGGTGCGGGCGTGGGGCCTCGACCCGGTGCCGTCGGTCGCCGATCTCGTCGCGGCGGCGGGACTCGACGAGGCGACGCCCGGCCGCGGCGGCAGCGTCGTGGACGATGCCACCCTTGCCGAGTGGCTCGAGGACTGGCCGGAGCACCCGGATCTTCTTGAGATGGCCCTTCGCCGCCGCCTTCCGGCGGACGCTCCCGAGAACGGGACCGTGCCGGTGGAGATCGCGACGCTGCTCGATCGCTATGCCCGCGCACGGCCCGCCGACCCCTATCCCCATCGGATCCTCGCGAGGATCCACCTCGCCTCCGGGGATCCGCTCGCCGCGATCCCCCATCTCGAGGCCCTCGATCGGACCGAACGGGAC
>CAZQUA010000037.1:0-14972 GCA_964596455.1 uncultured Isosphaeraceae bacterium | reverse complement strand
CTGGAGCGCGCCCAACCCGAACACCGAGCGGCGCATCGCCAGGAGGCGCTGCGGGTTCGGATCGAGTCGATTCAACCCGGCTGACCCTCAGTGCGGCCGGCGGTTGCGGCACCAAGCCACGGCCGTCGGCAGCGGCATGTCCGGGCTGCTGTCGCTTCAGCACGGTCCGCGGTCGCGGCGACAGGATGGGCGCATCTGTCTGGATGGGACCATCGGCACCAGGGTCGGTGACTCCCGTTGGTCGATGGGGAGTAGCGAGTCATCGGGAGGGTCCAAGGGGGCGTTCGGTCTTTCGTGGGACCGTTCACCTGGCCGCCGCGGGTGACTTGGGGATCGCGTCGAGGTCCTTACCTCGGGGCGGCGTCCGGCAGCGATCCGGAAGGCTTCGGATGGAGCGAGCCGGGAGCAAGGGAGGGGTTGGGGCGGGAGACCCCGCCTCGTCTCGCCATCCCCGCAGGCGGAGAAGCCGACGGGCGGGGCGGTGGGTGAAGGCTAGGATGTCGACGTGGACAGGCGACCGCGGGCAAGGCGACTTGCCTGAGGAAAGTCCGAACACGACAGGACACGGTGGTGGGTAACCCCCACCAGCCCGCTGCGGGGCTAGGGAAAGTGCCACAGAGAACAGACCGCCCTCTCGCTCGCCTCGGCGGGCCGAGGGGGTAAGGGTGAAACGGTGCGGTAAGAGCGCACCGCCCGGCCGGTGACGGACGGGGCAGGGCAAACCCCACCGCGTGCAAGCGCAAGCAGCCCTTCGGTCCGCTCCGGCGGGCCTCACCGCGGTCCGCGGGACAGGGGCGGGTAGCGTGCTGGAGATCGTCGGCAACGGCGATCCGAGAGAAATGGTCGCCGCCGGTCTCGGCCGGAACAGAATTCGGCTTACGTCCACACGCAGCACCCTCCGCCCCCGGCTTCGACTGGGGGCGGAGGTCTTTGGGGACCCTCGCAAGTCTCGTCAGCCTCTACATCATCTGGGGCTCGGGCACAGGGGAACCCCAACCTGTTGTGTGGGGAAAGTTGTGGATTTGCGCTTGAATTCGACCCTCCCACCGCGAGAATGCCTCCTCAAACGGGTGGCGGTTCGGCGAGTTTCCTTCGCGATCGAGACACCCCTTCCATTGCTCGTGGTCGCTCCTCGGCGCCGCGATTTCCTGAACGGAGGATCTGTACCGGAACTTCTTATCGCCAGGTCGTTTACGCGATTCGGCGGGGATCCCGTCAAGCCCTGTCCCAAGCCCTGTTCAGGGTCCCCCGGCGATGCACCCAACCTCGGCCGGCCCCGTCCTCGGCCGTCCCTGTCGTCATCACGGTCCGCGAGTTCCTGACAGTCCCCCCAGGCCGCCCCCGACCCCGCCTCCGGAGCTTCCAGCACTCGAGTCCCTCTCCGTCGATCGGGTCGTGTCCGCCGATTGCCTGCCTCGGTCCCCGTACGCCGCTTCTGGCGGTTGAGAGGTCAAGTTTGAGAGGCCTTTGGAAAGGCCCTCCGGGTGGGCCATGCGACGCCGATGCAGGATCCGATTCCGAACATTCCAAGATTCCGAAGATCCCGAACATTCCGAAAGTGGATTGCCCCGCCCGCCAAGCCCGATGTCCTCTCCGCACGTTCGACGTTCCCGAAACCGCCCCCACCCATCTCCGGACGCCTCTGCCCGCGGCCAGGCGTCCGAGTTCCTCGCTTCGCCGTTGGAAACGGCGACGCATGACTCGAAGGGAATCGAGATGTCTCTCGGATCCAAACTGAGCACCCTCCAGTCCTACAACATGCTGCTGTATCGCCGGGCGCTCCATCCGGAGTTCTTCGCGATCAAGGGCCGGCGACGCCTGGTGCATGGCGGCTTCGAGTTCGAGGCGTGGATCTTCGACGGGGGTCACGCCCTGCGGATGCAGCATGAGGGCAACTGCCTCTGCGAACTGGTGACCGATCAGCTCGATCACCTGCCGGAGAAGGCCTTGGCGGTGACCCTTCCCTGCGCGGGTGAGCGGGATCACGAGGAGCGTCTCGACGACGACCTCGTCTACATGACGAGCGTGCAGACCGAGACGCTGTCGGAGCATCTCTACATCGGAACCTGCAAGGAGATGCTCGAGCATGCCCGCAGCGTCAATTCGCTGCTCGTGACCTGGAACGACGACCACGGCCGTCCCAACCTCTCGGTGCTCGACATGCAGCGGTTCCGCAACGAGATCCACCTGCAGGGCTATCACCTGCGAAGCGACTGCGGCCTCGTCCTGCGGACCCAGTCCATGTTCCAGTTCGGTGGCGATCTCGCGGAGGACAGCGACGACTGAATGCGGGCGGTCCCACTCGGCGGGCCGATCGCCCGTTGGGGACCGCCGCGTGGGGGGCCGGCGGGGAGTCGCGCGGATGCCTGAAGCGGGCGATGCCCCTTCCGGCGGACGGCGAGGGAGCGCTGCCCTGGCATGCCGGATCTCTCCTCCATGGCCGGTCAGATCGCCGGGCTCGGCACCGCCCTGTGCTGGGTGTTCACCTCGTTCCTGTTCGCGGCGGCCTCCCGGGCGATCGGATCCGGCACGGTCAACCTCGTCCGAAGCGTGCTCGCGGTCGGCCTGCTGCTGCTGCTGAACGGGGCGATCCTCGGCGACTGGTGGCCCGATGCGCCCATGGCCTCGCTGGCATGGCTCGCGGCAAGCGGGATCGTGGGACTGGCCTTGGGCGACCAGTTCCTCTTTGCGGCGCTGGTCGATCTCGGACCGCGCCTTGCGACCCTGTTGATGACCCTGGCTCCGGCGTTCGCCGCCTTGGTTGCATGGCTGGTCTTGGGCGAGATCCCCTCGCTGTTTGCGATCCTGGGCATGTTCGTGACGCTCGCGGGCATCGCCTGGGTCGTTCGGGAGCGTGCGGTGCCAGGGGACCGTCCGCTCGCCGCAGCGACGCCGCGGCGACGGATCCGGGGGTTGCTGTTCGGCGTGCTGGCGGCGGCGGGACAGGGGATCGGCTACGCCTTCGCCAAGGCGGGCATGCTGGCCGGCGACGAGGCCGGTGCGGCGGTCGATCCATTGGCAGCGCAGCTGGTGCGGATCACCGCCGCCGCAAGCGGCTTGGCGATGGCCTGGATGCTCTTTGGTCCGCGGCGCTGGCTGGTCGGCGCCGACTGGCGGCGGCAGCCGCCTCGCTTCTCGCCACGAGCGGCGGCCGCCATCGTGGGCGGAACGCTGATGGGGCCGGTGGGAGGGGTGTGGTTGAGCCTCATCGCGGTGCAGCGGCTCGACGCGGGCGTCGCGGCGACGCTGACGGCGATGTCGCCGGTCTTGGTCCTGCCCTTCGCGCGGATCATCGATCGGGAGCGGATCTCCCTTCGGGCGGCGGTGGGGGCGGCGGTGGCGATCGGCGGAGTGGCGATCCTGGCCTTCTCCGATGCGATCTTCGGGGTGGTGGCGTGGGCATTGGACGAGTGGCCGTGAGGCATGGACACTGCCCGGATGGCACGCTCTCGGACGGGTCCCGATACGCCCTCGCTTCTTCGCGCCGCACGGGCGGCGGTGCGGGGCGATCTCGCCTTCGGCCTCGAGTCGGTGCTGCTCCCGGCGGCGGCCGCGATGGCGGTCCCGGCGGAGGCTGGGGCACCGGCGGGAGCCGAGGATGACGAGGTCCGGGGGCTTCGCCGGGAGTCCCTTGCGGAACTCGCGGCCCGGCATGATCGCGAGTGCCCGCATTGCACCGTCGCCACGGGCCATCGCCGCACCGTCTTCGGCGAGGGTGATCCGATGGCGGAGATCCTGTTCGTCGGCGAGGCGCCGGGTGAGACCGAGGATCGGGAGGGCCGCCCGTTCGTCGGCAAGGCCGGGCAGAAGCTCGACGACATGATCATGGCGATGGGCCTCGCGCGATCGCAGGTCTACATCGCGAACGTCCTGAAGAGTCGGCCTCCCGACAACCGCACGCCGCTGCGGCACGAGGTCGAGCAGTGCGGCCCCTATCTGGCGGAGCAGATCCGGATCATCCGGCCCAAGGTGATCGTGGCGCTTGGCGGGCCGGCGGCCAAACTGCTGCTCGGGACCGAGGAGGGGATCACCCGTCTGCGGGGAGTGTGGGGGACCTATCGGGCCGGCGATCTCGAGGTGCCGGTCATGCCGACCTTCCATCCCGCCTACCTGCTGCGGAACTACACGCCGGAGGTCCGACGGGAGGTGTGGTCGGACCTCCAAAGCGTGCTGGCGAGGATCCGGGAAAGTGGCCCCGGCGGGTCGATGCCGCCGGGGACGGGGAAGGGTGGATGAAGAGACTCGATCCTCGGATCGGTGTCACTTGCAAACATTGTTTGGATGAGCGATACTCCACGGATCGCGGGAACTTTGCGATGCTGGATGCGTAGGACAACACTGCAACGGCGTCCGGAAGCGAGTTGGCCGGCCTGACTGCAGCAAATCGCCCCCCACGAGGAGCCCGTCTCGGCTTCGGCTGAGATGGGCTCTTTCTTTGCGCCGGGGTCCTTTGCCGCAGGAACCGGACGCGTGGCGGCGGTGCCGGCACAGGCACCACGCAAGGTCGAGGTCTCGCAGCAACGCCTGCATGCAAGCATCGAGGCCGCCGAGGCGCTCGCGGTGACACTGGCGGTGGAGATGACGCTGCCGCGGGGCAAGGTCGCCGGGCGGTTGCAGGTTGATCGGCCGCCGGTGGTGACGTTGCCGCGGGGCAGAGCCGCCCAACGCATGCGGATGGAAATGGGGCGGGAATGGCTTGACCGGACCGGCTGCGTCGATACCCTGACAAAACCCGAACATCGGGGCTTCTCGCAGGGCGAGTCCCCGAGCCTTCGGGTCTTCAGGCATCCGAAATCCCGGAATCAGGTGGCCCCTGCATCCGCCCATGCATCTTCAGGATCTGCCGCACGCCCGATCCCACGCCGCCGCCGCAGCCGTGACGCTCGCGGCGGATCGATCGAGGATTCGCTCTCGGCTGCAGGCGGCGATCGAGGCGATCGAGTCCGGGTCGGATCTCGACCGGATCGGCCATCGCCTCGCGGTCTGGTCGAGGCAGCGGAAGCACGACGAAGACGGCGAGACGGAAGGCGGATCCATTGGCGAACCGGTGCGAGGCGAGGCGGTTGGGGAGCGGTTGCCGCATGCCGCCTCGGAATCGAGTGCGGCAGCGTTGTCGCCACCGAGCGTGGGAGGGCAGGACTGCACGGCCATGCCCTCGGCATGCGTCCCTGCAGCGGCGAACCTCGAGGGAGACGGTGGTTCGAAGGCGAGGCATCCGCCGCCGCGTCTCGCAACGGGATGGCCGCAGATCGACGCCAGGCTCGGCGGCGGCCTGACGCTCGCCGGCATCCACGAATGGTTTCCGGCGACTCGCGAGGGCGAGGGCCTTGCGAGTCGAGGTCGCCGCGAGGCCTGCTGGTTCCCGCCGATCGGCGTGGCGATCCATCTGTTGTGGCGACTCTTCGCGAGGGACGCTGCGTCGGAGCGGACGCTTCCGACCGGGCGGCGTCTCGGGCGGATCCTGTGGATCGGCGAGGAGATCCATCCCCATCCGCGTTCGCTGGTGGGCGGACTTCGACGCGGGCTTCGCATGCCATGGTTCGATGCCGCATCGGATCACGCCTGCACCGGCGAGGGTGATCGCGGCGACGGAGCGGAGGGGATCGCCGCATCGGTTCCGGTGCCGGATCTGCGACTGCTCGAAGCGTCGTGGTTCGCAACCGTTCCGGCCAAGCGTGCGGCATCGGGACGCCGCCGTGTGCCGGCAGCCGAGCTGGAGCCGTTGGCATGGATGATCGAGCAGGCGATCCGCAATCGGGGGATCGCCGCGGTCGTGGCCGACGGCAGCGGCTTGGCGATGGCTGCAACCCGACGCCTGCATCTTGCCGCGCAGTCGGCAGCGGCAGCGGGCACGCCCACGCTCTGCCTGCTGCTGCGTCCGCCATGGGAGCGTCAAGTCATCTCCGCGGCGGCCACCCGCTGGGAGGTCGAGGCATGCCTCGAGATCGGGCAGGCGGCCACGGCGGGCACCGCCCGCGAAGGCCTTCCATGTTGGCGGGTGACGCTGGCGAAGTGTCGAGGCAAGGCGGGAAGCGGCTCAGGGGACGCGACGGCATCCTCGGTGCGCGAGGCAACGAGGCAGGCGATGCGGCTGGGGCGTGATGGTGCCGCGGCATGTGGCGATGGGGAGCCGATGGCAGCCGCGCCGCCGCAGCGGTCGCCGGTGCTCGCCGCCCTGCCGCCGAGCGGCCCCCTTCACGCCACGGTGTCGATGGATCAATGGGAGCACGGCGATGGAGCAGAGGTGGAAAGGAGCACCGCCGCCGCTGCTGGCGGACGCCGCGGCGGAACCGGGAACGACGGCGATTCCGCCTGCCCTCGAAGTCTCGGCAATGCCCGTCGAAGGCATGCCGGCCGGAGCGATGTTCATGGCGATCGCGCTGCCCCACTGGTCGGTGGAACGGGTGCGGCGGCATCGGTGGGCAGCGATGGGGCGACGCCGCACCGAGGCAACGCCAGCGATGGCGGCGTCAACGCCGGCGTCTCGAGGGGAGCCGACGCCGATGCACCGCCCCGCATGCCGCATCGAGACGGAAGGCGACCGGCCCGCAGGCCATGCCTCGGCGATGGGCAGGTCCTCTTCGACGGCGAGATCCTGCCAGGGAGTGACGCCGCGAGGCGAGGCCGCCAGGATCGCCGGCTCGCTGGCAAGGCGAAGCCGGAGCGAATCGAAGGTCCGATCGGAAGAGGCGTTTCCAAGGTCGCCTCTCGGGCCGGCGGTGCTGGTGGTGCGGGAAGTCGCGGGTCGAGCGGTGGTGATGTCGGCCTGTTCGGCGGCGGCGCGTGAGGGCGTCGTTGCGGGCCTCGACCTGGCGGAGGCGAAATCGATGCTGCGGGCCCACGAGCAGTCCTGGGGCGAGAGTCTCGTGGCAAGGTGGGATCCGGCAGGCGATGCCGCAGCGTTGCGTCGCTTGGCGGTGTGGTGCGGCCGGTTCGCGCCGATCGTGGCGATCGATCCGCTTGGCGTCGTGGCGGCATCGCGCGAAGCCTCGCCGGGTGCCGATGCTTCGGCTTCGGCGTCGGCGTCGCGGGGTGGCGGGGGGCCCGGAGAGGCCGGCCTTCTGTTCGACCTTGCGGGGTGCGATGCCTGGCTGCGGCATCGGCATGGCCGCTCCGGCGAATCGCCCGATGCCATCGAACCGGTGGAGCTTGCGGCAAGGCATGGCGAGGCGGTGGAGGCGGCACTGCGTCGCCTGGGGTTCACCGCCTGCGTGGCGGCCGCACCGACGGTTGGGCTCGCCTGGGCGTTGAGTCGCCATGGCCCCGGAGCCGCGTCGCTTCGGTGCGGTGGCGGCCCCGCCGGCGATCGCCGCGGGACGGCATGCCCATCGGGCACGGTGGCCGGCCGCTGCGTGGATGCCGCTGGCGCAGCGGCGATGCTGGGCACGCTGCCGATCGAATCGCTGCGGATCGACCCGGCGGCGGCCGATGCCTTGCGTCAGCTGCAGATCGCCTGCGTCGCGTCGCTGCACGCCCTCGACCGATCGGAGGTGGTGCAGCGGTTTGGGCCGCTGCCGCTCCGCCGCCTCGACGAGGCGTTGGGCATGCGGCAGGAGCCGCTCGAGCCGGTGCGGCTTCCGTCGCCGCTTCGGGTGGAGTGGGCGCCCGCCGCCGCGGTGGGCTCGCGGGAGGGCGTGCGGCGAGTGGTGGCGTCGATGGTGGAGGAGCTCTGCGATCGCCTGCGGGCGAGGGAGCGAGGCGTGGTGCATCTGCGCCTGCAGGTGGAGTGCGTGGATCGTCCACGGCAACTGGCCGATCTGCCCCTTGGGGCGCCCAGCCGCCGCCGGGGGCATCTCTGGTCGCTTCTCGAGGTCCATCTCGAGCGGATCGATCTCGGGCTGGGTTGCGAGCGGATCGAACTGTCGGCGGTGCGGACCGCGGCGATGCGGCGACCGCAGGGCGCGATGGAGGGGATCGCATCGGCCGAGGATCCGCCGCCCGGCGATGCGGCGGCGGCGGAGCTGGCCGATGCGGTGGCCTCTCGCTTCGAGGCGAGCCCGCTGCTGCAGGCCGAGGCGGCGGGCGAGCATGCCGCCGAGCGAGCGGCGGTCCTGCGGCCGGTGGGCATGCCGCATCGCCGTCGTCCGCCGCCGGGATCCTCGAGGCGGATCGCGGCCGAGGTTCCCGGATGCGCTTCATGGGCAAGCGCCTTGCGGCCCACGCGGCTGCTCCGGTCGCCGGAGCCGATCGAGGTCCGTTTCGGCGAGGCGTCTGCGGACGCTCGCCGCCTCGAAGAGGGCATGCGAAGCGAGGGCGAAGGCATCGGGATCATGCCGCTCGTGGCGGAGACGGCGCCATCGCCGGTGCCGCCGCAGCCGACCGCGGTGCGGTGGCAGGGCCACTGGCGGGCGGTGTTGGCGGCAGAGGGGCCGGAGCGGATCGCCGACGCATGGTGGCGGCCCTTGGTGCGGGAGGGTGCCGGCGCCGCCGAAGCCGCACCGCGCGGGCGTTCGGTCGGCGTTTCGCCTCGCGGCGATGCGGAGACGCCGCCGCCGATCCGCGAGTATTGGCGGGTGGCGGTGGTGCCGGGAGTGTGGATCTGGATCTTCCGCGAGGCGTCGCGGGGCCGCTGGTTCCTGCATGGGATCTGGTCGTGAGGCCGCCGCGGTTCGTCGATCTCGAGGTCACGAGCCACTTCACCTTCCTGACCGGGGCGAGCAGTCCCGAGGAACTGGTCGGCGAAGCCGCAGCGCTCGGAGCCGAGGCGGTGGCGATCGCCGACCGCTGCAGCCTTGCGGGCGTGGTGCGGGCCCACGAAGCGGCGCAGCACGCCGGGATCCGCCTCGTGGTCGGCGCGAGGCTCGGCATCTGGCGGGATCCTGCGGCAGCGCCGGCGGATGGCCGCGCCGAGGCATGCCGGCTGCATCCGCATCTGCCGTCGCCGCGTGGCTTCTTCGAGGCGTTGGCCTTCCCCTCCGATCGGGCGGCCTACGGGCGCCTGAGCCGCCTGATCACCCGTGCCCGCCGCCGTGCCGCCAAGGGGCGAAGCCTGCTGTTCCTGCACGATCTGCTCGAGCATGGGGAAGGACTGCAGCTGGTGCTGGTGCCGCCGGCGGTGCTCGATGGCGACTTCATCGAGGCGGCGGAGGGACTGGCCACGGCGTTCGGAGGCCGCGAGGACCGCCTGTCCATGGCGATCCGGCGGATCGGGGATCCCGACGAACCGCTCCGCGATCGCCAACTGCAGGCCCTCGCGGCCCGGGTGTCCGTGCCGCTCGTCGCCACCAACGACGTGCATTGGCACCGGCCCCGCCGGCGCCGCCTGCAGGATGTGCTGGCCTGCATGCGGGAAGGCGTCCGCATCGCCGAGGCCGGCCGGCGGCTTCTCGGCGGCGGAGACCGCGGCCTGCAGTCGCACGAGGCGATGCGGCGGCGGTTCCCGGATCTGCCTGCGGCGGTGGATCGCAGCGGGGAGATCGCCGCGCGGGCCGGATTCTCGCTCTCGCAGCTTCGCTACGAGTACCCCCACGAAAGCGTTCCCGACGGCCTCGATGCGGACGAGCATCTGCGGCGCCTCGCCGAGGCCGGCGCCGCGGAGCGGTATCCGCGGTCTCGCCATCCCGCAGGCGTGCCGAAGAGGGTGCGGGACCTGCTCGGCCACGAACTCGCCCTGATCCGCGAACTCGGCTACGCCCGCTACTTCCTCACCGTGCACGAGATCGTCCGCTTCGCCCGATCGCGAGGCATCCTCTGCCAGGGGCGGGGCGCCGCGGCGAACTCCGCGGTGTGCTACTGCCTTGGCGTGACCGCGGTGGACCCGCAGCGGAGCGACATGCTCTTCGAGCGGTTCATCAGCCGCGAACGCAACGAGCCGCCGGACATCGACATCGACTTCGAGCACGAACGCCGCGAGGAGGTGATCCAGCACGTCTACCAGCGCTACGGGCGGGAGCGGGCGGCGCTTGCGGCGGAGGTGGTCCGCTACCGGGGCCGCAGCAGCCTGCGGGAGGTGGGCAAGGTCCTCGGCATCGCGGGGGGGACGCTCGATCGCCTCGCCGCCGAGGCGGATGCGTGGTCGGATGCGCCGCCGGACGCATCGCGACTCGCGGAGGCGGGCTTCGACCCGGACTCCCCGCTGATCCGCACCTTGCTCGAACTGGCAGGCGAGTTGGCGGGCTTCCCGCGGCATCTCTCCCAGCATGTCGGCGGCTTCGTGATCACCGAGGGGCCGCTCTGCGAGATCGTGCCGATCGAGAACGCCGCGATGGCGGATCGGACCGTCATCGAGTGGGACAAGGACGATCTCGATGCGATGGGGATGCTGAAGATCGACCTGCTCTCGCTCGGCATGCTCTCGGCGATCCGCCGCGGCGTCGAGCTCGTGAACCATGCGCAGGCCCGGGGCGGCCCCGCGGCGGTGGCAGGGTCGCGGGAGACGCTCACCTGCGAGGGCGTGCCGGCGGAGGATCCCGCGGTGTACGAGATGCTCTGCCGCGGCGACTCCGTGGGGGTCTTCCAGGTCGAGTCGCGGGCGCAGATGAGCATGCTGCCTCGCCTGCGGCCCCGTTGCTTCTACGACCTCGTGATCGAGGTGGCGATCGTGCGGCCGGGGCCGATCCAGGGCGACATGGTGCACCCCTATCTGCGGCGGCGCCGCGGTGAGGAGACGGTCTCCTATCCCGACGAGGCGGTGCGGCAGGTGCTCGAGCGGACGCTGGGGGTGCCGCTCTTCCAGGAGCAGGCGATGGCGCTTTCGATCGTCGCCGCGGGGTTCACTCCCGGCGAGGCGGATCGCCTTCGTCGGGCCCTCGCGGCGTGGAAGCGGCCGGGCAACGCCATCGAGGAGTTCCGGCGCCGCCTGCTCGAAGGCATGGCGGCCCGCGGCTACGCCGCCGCCTTCGCCGAGCAGGTCTTCGAGCGGATCCGCGGCTTCAGCGGCTACGGGTTCCCCGAGAGCCACGCCGCCAGCTTCGCGCTGCTGGTCTACGTCTCCGCATGGCTGAAGCGGCACCATCCGGCGGCGTTCACGGCGGCGCTGCTCGACAGCCAGCCGATGGGCTTCTACGCCCCGGCGCAGCTGGTGCGGGATGCCCGGGACCACGGCGTGCGGGTGCGGGCGGTGGATGCCCTTGCGAGCGGCTGGCGGAGCCGCCTCGAGATCGATCGCGAACCGGGCGATCCCCTGCGGGGAGCGCTGGCGGGGGACGGCGAGCGTCGGGAGGATCTCGAGCAGCCCGCGGTTCGGCTGGGCATGTCCCTGGTGCGGGGCCTCTCGCAGCACGATGCCGAGGCGATCGCCGCGGCAGCGGAGCGCGAGCGGTTCGAGTCGATCGAGTCGCTCGCCCTCGCGAGCGGTGTCGGTGCGGGGGCGTTGCGGCGCCTGGCCGAGGCGGACGCGTTCGCATCGATGGGGCTCGACCGTTCGCAGGCGATCTGGCAGGTGCGGGCCCTCGGCCGCCATCGGGAGCCGCTCTTCGAGAGCGTGCCGGCGGGCCCGGCGTCGCCCCGGACGACGCTGCCGCCGGTCCCTCGCCTGCGCAAGGTGGCGATGGACTACCGAAGCGTCGGACTGTCGATCCGCGAGCATCCGCTGGCGGTGCTGCGGCCTCGCCTGCGGCGGGAGGGCGTGCATCCGGCAGCGTCGCTCGGCGACGAGCGGGCGACCTCAGATGGCGAGTTGGTGTCGGTGGCGGGCCTGGTGATCTGCCGGCAGCGGCCGTCGACCGCCAACGGCATCGTCTTCATCACCCTCGAGGACGAGAGCGGCATCGCGAACCTGATCGTGCGGCCGAAGGTGTGGCAGCACTGCCGACGGATCGGCCGGGCGGCGGTGGTGCTGATGGCTTCGGGACGCCTGCAGCGGCGGGAGGGCACCGTGCACCTTCTGGTGCGGACGCTCGCGGACCTGTCGGATCGACTGGGGGGCGACGGTGCCGCAGCGGCTCCGCCGGGAGCCTGAGCATCGCGGCCGCCGGCCTCGCGGCGGTCGGCGGCGAAGCGGCCGGCCCTCGCGTCGCCCCTCAGGGATCGCCGATGCCGGGCCCTCGATTGGTGAGCACCCAATCGATGTAGGCGATCCGCTGCTCGACGGGGGCACCGCTGATGGGCGTGATCAGGCCGGCCAGCGAGGAGCCCCACATGGCGGGATAGCCCGCAAGCTGAAGAGGCGGCGGCGGCACGAAGCTCCACGCCATGGGGATCACCGCATGGAGGTCGTCGAAGCTCGCGAAGCCCTTCCACGCGGTGCGGATGCCCGCCTGCGGCAACGCCTGCCGCCGCATGATCGCTGGATCGAAGGGGATCCATCCCGCCTGGGGGATCCAGAACTCCCCCCAGACCCAGGGGCCGTTGCCTCCGCGGATCTGGAACTTGCGGACGCTGCTGTCGTAGCGGGTCACCCCCAGCACCGGACGGGCGGGGATGCCCGCGGCCCGAAGCGTCGCCACCGCGAGGCACACCACGTCGGCGGGCGTGCCGACCCCGCTGGCGATCAGCGACGACGCGCCGCGGACATCGATGCCGTTGATGGCCCCGAGGCCCTGCCGCACCACGCCGGACCCGACGATCGAGGTGGGAAGGAGCGTCGCGGCCCGCACCAGCTCCTTGGCGGCGATGAAGGGAGGCACCTCGCGGAGCCGCCCCTCGCTGACCCGCTGCACGAACTGCTGGATCCGGGGATCGTCGCCTTCGATGCACGGTTCCGACTGGAGAAACCGTGCGAGCTCCTTCGGCCATTCGCGGGGCCAGGTGACCTGCGCGGCACGGGCTTCGTCGACGCGGACGTTGAAGGTCTCGACGCGGTAGGAGGTCTCCCAGCGGATCGACTGCCCGACGAACTGCGGCAGGGCGACGGCGGCGACGCGATTTCCCTCGGCGATGCCGTCGAGCAGGCGTCCCTTCGGGCCGGCGTCGGGAAGCTCGGTGTCGTCGAGCCAGACCCTTGCCGCGAGCGAGCGGAGATCGATGCGGCTCGCGGGCCCGTCGGCGATCAGCGACATCCCCAGCTCCGATGGCGGCAGCGAGAGGCCCGCGGGTGCGTAGGGATTGCCGCTCCAGCTCGTGATGGTGACGCGGATGACGACGTCGTTGAGGCGAGGCTCGAAGCGGACCACGATCGGATCGGGCAGTCGGGGCGCCGCGGGTGCCGGCAGGCGCTGCGGCAGGGCCGCGAACGACGCCGCGGCGGGGAGGACGCCCAGCAGCAGCAGGGGCGATCGGGGCAGGATGAGCATGGCCAACGCCTCCCTTCCGCGGGTCTCAGGAGAGCAGCAGCGACGGCCCCTGCGGATCGATCGCTCGCTGGATGCTGTTGAGGAACTCCGCCAACACGAGGTTCAGCATGATGATGGCAAGGAAGCTGCTGACGAACGCGGAGGTCGCGGCGCGACCCACGCCGGTGGCGCCGGGGCCGCAGTTGAACCCCTTGAAGCAGGCGATGAGGCCGATGCTCGCCCCGAAGAACACGCTCTTCACGAGGCCGTTGGCGGGATCCCACCAGCGGACGTACGCCGCGGTGTGGTGCCAGTAGTCGACCGAGGAGATGCCGTGGATCTTGACGCTGACGAACCAGGCGCCCCACGATCCGAGCAGATCGGAGTAGAGGGTGAGCAGCGGGGTCATGACGATGCATGCGAACACCCGGGGCACCACGAGGATCCGGATCGGATCCGCGGCCATCGCCCGCATCGCATCGAGCTGCTCGGTGACCCGCATCGATCCGATCTCGGCCGCGAGGGCGCCCCCGACCCGCCCCGCGACCATCACCGCGGCGAGCACCGGGCCGATCTGGCGGGTCACCGAGGCGTTGATGACGCCGCCCATGCGGCTCTCCTGGCCCATGGCGGCGAACTGGAAGTACCCCTCGAGGGCGAGGATCATCCCGATGAACATGCCCGTCAGCGCCACCACCGGGATGGTGGCGACGCCCACGCTGTAGAGGGGCGGCGCCAGAAGCCTCCAGCGGAGCCATCCCCGCGGGTGCAGCAGCATCCAGTCGAAGGTCCGGCCCGCAAAGGCGGTGAACCGTCCCATCTCGCAGAGCCACTCGGCGGCGGGACGCAGCAGCCGGCGGCGCCATCCGCCGAACGGTCCCGCTGCGAGGCTCGCCGAGGATTCGCTCATGGCGGAGGCAGCATAGTCGTGCCGAAGTCGCGGCGATCCGCAGGCGGGGCGGGGCGGAGATCGGGCCTTCCTGCAACGACCGCACCCCCGCGGGGGCGGGGGTGCGGTTCAAGCGGTTGGAGGTCAGGCGTCGCCCGCGGTCAGGGGCAGGCGCCCCAGTTCTGCAGCACCGTTCCGAGATCGGCGCCGTCCACCACGCCGTCGCCGTTGGTGTCGGCGGGGCACGGCTGCTTGCCGGGGCAGGCGCCCCAGCTCTGCAGAAGGATCCCAAGATCCGCTCCGTCCACCCCGCCGTCGCCGTTGAGGTCGCCGGGGCAGGTGCCGCCCTTGACGAGGGTGTACGCGATCCGGAGGTACGGGGCGTTCAGGGTGTTGCCGCCGGAGGTGAAGGGCGCGTTCTGGCCGCGATAGGTCGCCGAGGCGGCGTCTTCGGCGGTGAGGACGAGGGTCACGAAGCCGTCCTTGGGGTCGTTCAGGTCGCCAAGGACCTCCGCCGAGGGAAGCTCGTAGGTGTCGAGCGTGCCGGTGGAGACGGGCGTGAAGGTCCAAGTGGTGATCGGCACCACGGTGCCGAGCTGGCCCTCGTAGGCGCCGCTGGTTCCCCCGAGGGTGCCCGCTGCCACCGAGGGATTGATCTCGGTGGCGTCGTCGCTCGAGTACCACGCGGTGACGTCGCCGGCGGCGGAGAAGGCGGCGTTGGACTGGGTCAAGCTGATCGAGACGGCGTCGATCGTCCATCCGCTGAATCCGCCCGCGGCGGCCTCGGCGTCGAGGAAGGTGCGGAGGTCCGCGAGGTTCCAGCGGATTGCGCCCCAGTTGGCGCAGTTGCCGCTGTTCGCGCCCTGCACGCTGAAGAAGTTGATGCCGCTGTTGTGGCCGACGATGCCGCCCGCTCGCAGCGTCGCGGTTCT
>CAZQUA010000036.1:0-15033 GCA_964596455.1 uncultured Isosphaeraceae bacterium | reverse complement strand
CCCCGCTCGCGGGGGAGCCGCCGAGCGAAGCGAGGCGGTGGGGGCGCCGGAGCACACGGTTGCGTGCGACGCGGGCGTTGCGAGTCGCCCTGCCCGGCCCGCTCACCCGCCGCCGAACGCGTCGAGGCCGGTTCCTTGCAGGATCGCGCGGAAGTTCTCGCCGAAGACGAAGTTCTCCTCGGGGAACTGCTGCCCGCCGCGGTTGCGGTCGAGGTGGCTGAAGACCATCTCCACCCGTCCGATCGCCCGCCATCCCGGCTCGCGATGATCCCATCGCTCGATGGTGCCGCCCGCGGCGGCGCCCGCCTCGTCGGCGCGGTCGATCGAGGCGGTGTACCGCAGGCACTGCCCGGGGCGGACCTCCTCGTCGATCGAGGCGACGACGATCTTGGCGAGGATCACCTTCTCGCGGAAGCCGCCGAGCGACCCCACGAGGATCCCCGCGGTCTGGGCCATTCCCTCGAGGATCAGGCTCGCCGGCATCAGCGGGTCGGCGGGACCGTCGGGGCCCGCCGCAAAGTGGTCGTGCAGATGCTCCTCGGCAAGCGAGACGTTCTTGACCGCGACGAGCCTCGTCCCCGCCTCGAACTCGACGACCCGATCGATCCAGAGCCAGCGCATGGGTGCCTCGGGGGCCGGGGGCGAAGGCCGCTCAGGCGGCGAGCTTCCGCTCCACGAAGTCCACGACGCTGCGGACGGTGAAGAGTTCGGAGAGGCGGCTGACCTGCGGGTCCGCGGCGATCGACGCGAAGTCGAGGTGCGGCATGCGGCGGGAGAGCTCCTCGAGTCCCTGCGGCGTGAAGCGGCCGTCCTCGACGAGGGCGGGGTCGTTCAGCAGGTTCTCCGAGAACAGTTCGCCCTGACCGATCTTGAAGGGATGCTCCGGCGTCGAGAACGCCTTCTCGAGGCGGAACACGATGTCGAGGAAGTCGATCGACTCGGCCCCGAGATCGCCCGTCAGCGTCGCCTCCATCGTGACCTGCTCGGGATCGGCTCCGAGGGCTTCCTCCAGAACCTCCTGCACGCGGCTGGTGATCTCGTCTCGGGTCATCGTCTTGGAAGCCTCTCGCTGGAATGGTGCCATGGCCGGACGGCCGGGATCGCTCGAAGGGGAGTCCCTCGGAAGGGCCGTCAGGCGGAGTCGCCCGAGGATGCCGACCCCTTGGCCACGCCCTCACCCGCCCCGCCACCCCTCGGAGGACGCATTGTAAAGCGTCCCGACACCGCCGTGTCCGAGGTGCCATCGGGTCGGAGCACCGTGCCGCTGCCCTTGAAGGCGACCTCGCCCTGCGGGCCTTCGCGATCGATCGCCACCTCCACCCGCAGGCTCTCCCCGGGCCGCACGAAACTTCCGTACCGAAGCGCCCGCACGCCGCCGAGCACCATCCGCCCCCGGCCCTGCCGATCGAGCAGGGCCCTTGCCGCCTGCACCATCGCCTCGACCATGAACACCCCCGGCAGCACCGGGAAGCCCGGGAAGTGGTCCCCGAGGTACTCCTCCGCGAGGGTCACGTTCTTGATGGCCACGACGCCTGCGTCTCGCCACTCGAGGACCGAATCGATCAGTTGGAACCGCATGCCGCGGAGGGTAGCGACCCCTCGGGGGCTCCGATAACCGACGTCCCCCGGCCGCGGTTCCCGGACCGCGAATCTTCACCGCCCTGCCGCGGATCGTCCGATCTAGGGCGGATCATGACGAAGCGAGCAGGGAAGAGGCGATCCGGAGCGGACACGCCCCGGACCACCCGGGGGCGATCCCGCCGCGACACCGGCCAGACCGAGGCACCGCCTCGCACCGCGAAGATCCTGTGGCTGCTCGGGGCCGGCGCGTGGCTGCTGCTCGCGATGGCCCTGGTCTCCTTCGATGCCGCCGATGCGCCGACCCATGCCGCGGCGATCCCCAACGAGCCGCCGAGCAACTGGCTCGGGCAGTTCGGGGCCCTGATCTCCTACCAAAGCGTGCTGACGCTCGGCAGCGGCATGTGGGTGGTGCTGGCGGTCTCCGGCGGCGCCCTCGTGCTGCTCGCTCGCGGCGAGCGGATCACCCATCCGGCCGTCCGCGCCGCCGGGGCCCTGCTGCTGGTGCTCGCCGTCGGCGGCCTCCATGCGGTCTGGATGCCCGAGGTCGGCCGCCTGCCCGGAGCCAAGGGCGGAATCGTGCCCCTCTTCATCGCCTCCGAGCTGCTTCCCCGATTCGGTGCGGCGGGGACCTCCCTGATCCTGCTGGTGGCGCTGGGCATCGGCGCGGTCGTGACCGCCGATCGCCTCGTGAGCGCCGCATGGACCATGGTGCTGCGGGGCCTTCGCAGCCTCGACGCCCTTCGGGGGATCGAGTGGCCGAAGCTCCGTTGGCCGCTGCGACGCCCGGCGCTGGCGACTTCGGCCGGAGCCGCGATCGCCACCGACCGCGAGTCCGCGCGGCGTCGCTGGGCGCCCCCGGCCGCCAAGCAGGATGAGGCCGAAGAAGCCGAGGAGGAGGACGAGGAGGAAGAGGCGCTCGACGACGACGAGGAGGCGATCCTCGACGAGTCCGAAGAGGAAGAGGAAGAGGAGTACGAGGAAGACGAGGACGACGAAGCGGAGGACGCCTGCGAGGAAGAGGAAGAAGAGGAGGAGGCGCCCGCCTCGCCGGCTCCGCTCTCGGAGGAGGCCCTCCGCGAAAAGATGGCCAAGCTGCCGGTTCGGATCGCCTCGAGCAAGCGGACCGTCGCCCGGGACGAGGACCTTCCTCGCCCGGAGAACTTCGAGGGTTACCAGTTCCCCGGCCTCGACCTGCTCGAGGACCCCGAGGACAACTTCAGCCAGCGGATGGAGGCCTTCGTCCGCGAGCAGGCCCAGGTCCTCGAGACCTCGCTCCGCACCTTCCAGATCGACGCGGAGGTCACCGGCATCGAGAGCGGCCCGGTGGTCACGCTCTACTCGGTCCAACTCGCCCCCGGCACCCGCGTCGCCCGCCTGCAGGCGATCGCGAGCGACGTGGCCCGCAGCCTGCAGGCCCAGAACATCCGCATCATCCCCAACATGGTGGGCAAGACCACCGTGGGGATCGAGGTGCCCAACCGCCAGAAGGAGAAGGTCCGCCTCAAGGAGCTCATGTCCGGCGGGCAGGCCGGAGGGATGCACCTTCCGATGTTCCTCGGCAAGGACGCCTCCGGCGAGCCGCTGGTGCTCGACCTCGCCCGCATGCCGCACATGCTGATCGCCGGCACCACCGGCAGCGGCAAGAGCGTCTGCATCAACACGATCATCATGGGCTGGCTCTACACCCGCCGCCCCGATGAACTGAAGCTCGTGCTCGTCGATCCCAAGATGGTCGAGCTGAGCATGTTCGGCGACATCCCCCACCTGATGAGCCCGGTGGTCACGGAGATGGGCCGCGCCGCGGCGATCCTCGAGTGGGCCGTCGACAAGATGGAGGAGCGGTACGAGCTTCTGAAGGAGGCCGGAGTCCGCGACATCGCGAGCTACAACACCCTCGGCGAGGAGGAACTCGTCGAACGGCTGCAGCCGGCGAACGATCTCGAGCGGGCCCGCATCCCCAAGCGGCTCCCCTACATGGTCTTCGTGATCGACGAGCTCGCCGACCTCATGATGACCCATCGCGAGGTCGAGCACTCGATCGTCCGCATCGCCCAGAAGGCCCGCGCCGTCGGCATCCACCTGATCCTCGCCACCCAGCGGCCGCAGGCGAACGTGGTGACCGGCCTCATCAAGAGCAACATGCCCTGCCGCGTCGCCTTCAAGGTGGCCTCGGGCATGGACAGCCGGATCGTCCTCGACAGCAAGGGCGCCGAACTCCTGCTCGGGCAGGGCGACATGCTGGTGCTGACCCCCGCCGGCAGCGAGCTGCGGCGGTGCCAGGGCACCCTCGTCGCCGACAGCGAGACCCGCAAGGTCACCCGCTTCCTCAAGCAGGTCGCCGGCCCGAGCTTCGAGCGGTCCCTCGTCGCGATCCGCGGCGACCGCTCCGCCGCCGGCGAGGGCGAGGGCGGCGACGGGGCCGCCTTCGAGCGGGACCCCCTCTTCGAGAAGGCGGTCGAGATCATCATCGAGAGCGGCCGCGGCTCGGTCTCGCTGCTGCAGCGTCGCCTCGCGATCGGCTACGGGCGATCGTCGCGGCTGATCGACCAGATGGGCCTCGCGGGCATCCTCGGCGACCACAAGGGTTCGGTGGCCCGCGAGGTGCTGATCACCCTCGACGACTGGAAGCGGATGAAGGAGCTCGCCGAGCAGGACGGCGACGCGGGGGAGGACCGGGAGGATCCCGACCACGCCGTCGGGGCCGCCGCCGGCGAGGGGGGACGCCTCGACGAGGCCTGATCCCGCGTCCGCGCCGGTGCCCGGCGGCGATACGATGCCCCCTTCGCGGCCTCGATCCTGCCGCCCCCTTCGCCCCCCGAGGAATCCGCCCATGAAGATCCGATCCAGCGCCGTCGCCATCCTCGGCGCCGCCGCCATCGCCACGACCTCCGCCGCCCAGCAGCGGCCCGCCCGCGGGGCCACGCCCGCTCCGACGGGGACCATCGCCACCGCCGCCCGCGTGGGCGCCGTCGGCCAGGCCAACCCGGCGGTCGCCAACCTGCAGACGGAGCTGGCGGCCCTGAACCTGCTGAACTCGATGGTCGGCTCCAAGAAGTCCGACTCCTCCGCCCGCATCGAGCAGATGCAGGCGTTCATGGCGGCGCAGAAGCTCGACGGCGACTTCGGCACCTTCAAGGCCTCCACCTCGTTCAGCCCCGTGTCCTTCAACCAGGCCTACCAGGCCGCGCTCGACCAGGTGCAGCTGAGCGGGCCGCCGGAGAGCAAGATCAACGACCTCGACACCCTCGTCGCGGAGGTGCAGGCCACCACGACCATGGTGCACCAGAGCTGGGACCAGCTGAACCAGAACCTCGCCAAGGTGCAGGCCATGACGGAGTTCCTCGACCGCGGCGGCAAGATGAACGACTACCTCCGCTGGTCCGCGGAGCACAACGCCGAGCAGAAGCAGCAGGAGATGGAGCGTCTCGCCAGAAACCGCGCCGCCGCGGACGCGGCGGCACGGGCCCGCATCGCCCGAGGCGACCGCAACATCCAGGAGCTGCAGAAGAAGCTCGACTCGATGCCCTACTCCACCGGCATCGACTACAACTACACCTTCAGCCAGGGCGTGCAGCCGGGTTCGCAGACCGGCTACTACGGCGGCACCTTCTTCAACGGCTACGCCGACCCCTACTACGACATCTGGAACGCGAACACCCACCTCAACTTCGGGCAGTTCGGTCCGCAGAGCGGCTGGTGGGGATCGGCGCCGGGCGGCGGCTACGACGTGAACGCGTGGAACCGCACCGCGGCGCCGGTGTACCGCTCCTCGGTCGCCAACAGCGTGCCCCACGCCGGACGCTGAGCCCGCCCCGACCGCTCGGAACTCCCGCGGCGGCGTGCCGGACCACCGGCGCGCCGCCGCTTCCTTGAGGGGCCTCCCGCGGACGGCCCCGACGCCGACCATGTCCGACGACGACCTGGTGATCGAGACGCCCGAGGGCCTCTTCTGCCCAGAGGGCGAGTTCCACATCGATCCGTGGCGGACCGCGTCGGTGCGCCGTGCCGTGGTCACCCACGCCCACACCGACCATCTGCGGGATGGCGGCCACCGCCTCCTCGTCGCCGAGGCGGGCCTTGCCCTCGCCCGCCGCCGCGCCCCCCGCGCGACGATCGAGGGCCTCCCCTACGGCGAGCGCCGCCGCCTCGGGAACGCCCTCGTCTCGCTGCACCCGGCGGGGCATGTCCTCGGCAGCGCCCAGGTCCGCATCGAGGTCGACGGGCGGGTGTGGGTGGTGGGCGGCGACCACAAGGTCGCGCCGGATCCCACCGCCGCCCCGTTCGAGGCGGTGCCCTGCGAGTGCTTCGTCAGCGAGAGCACCTTCGGCCTGCCGGTCTACCGATGGCGGGAGCCCGCGGAGACCTTCGCGGAGATCGACGCCTGGTGGGCCGCCGAGAGCGCCGCGGGACGCCATTGCGTGATCGGCGCCTATGCCCTCGGCAAGGCGCAGCGGATCCTCGCCTCGGTGGACGCCTCGATCGGACCGATCGCGGCCCATGGCAGCATCCTTGCCCTCGCCGAGGACTACGCCGCGTCGGGGGTCGCCCTGCCGCCGCTGCTCGCCGCCGCCGATCTGGCTCGGGCCCCCGCGCGGGGCGCGCTGATCCTGGCGCCGCCCTCGGCGCTGGCCTCGCCCTGGATCCGCCGCTTCGGCGACTGCGCCACCGCCCTCGCGAGCGGATGGCTGCGGGTCCGCGGGGTTCGTCGCCGCAGCGGCGTCGAGCGGGCGTTCGTCCTGAGCGACCATGCCGACTGGCCCGGCCTTCTCGCCTCGATCGAGGCGTGCGGATGCGAGCGGGTGATCTTCACCCACGGCTTCACCGAGGAGATGCAGCGGTTCGCGGCGGCGAAGGGCCTTCGCAGCGGCACCTTCCGCACCCGCTTCGAAGGTGAATCGGCCGAGTCGGCCTCGCCCGATGCCGAGGAGGCCGCCGCGTCAACGGCGGGGCAGACGCCATCGGGGGAACCGCCGGAACGAGGGGAACCGGCGGATGCGTGAGTTCGCCCGCTGCTGCGTGCGGCTCGGCGAGATCCCCTCGACCTCGCGGCGGATCGCCACCTTGGCGTCGCATCTGCGCAGCCGCGATCCCGAGAGCGCGGCGCTCGCGGCGTGGCTGCTGCTGGGGCATCGGCCCCGCCGCAGCGTGACCGCGGCGGAGCTGCGGGCCTGGGCGTCCGAAGCCGCGGGGATCCCCGAATGGCTCTTCGCGGCGAGCCGCGACGGCGTCGGCGACACCGCCGAGACGATCGCCCTGCTGCTGCCCGATCCCCCCGCCGAGGCAACTCCCTTGCCGCTCGTCGAGTTTCACCGGCGGTTCGTGCAGGAACTCCGCCGGAGTCCGGTGGCCATTCATACCGACGCCGGGCCCGGGTCGAGGAGGCGTGGTCGCAGCTCGATGCCGACGGACGGTTCGTCTACCACAAGCTCCTTGGGGGCGGCTTCCGCATCGGCGTCTCCGCAGGCCTCGTCCACCGCGCCGTCGCAGAGGCGCTCTCGATCCCGCTCGCCCGCGTGGCCGATCGCCTGCGAGGTTCGTGGCGGCCCTCCGCCTCGGCCTGGCTCGACCTCGCCGCGGATGCGTCGCCGCAGGCCCGCGGCAGCGAGCCGCTTCCCTTCTGCCTTGCCCGCGACCTGCCCGCCGGCGACGCCCCGCTCGAGTCCCGCCTCGGCCCCATCGGCGGGTGGCAGATCGAGTGGAAGCACGACGGCCTGCGGGGGCAGCTGGTGCGGCGGCACGGCGAGGCCGCGGTGTGGTCCCGCGGCGAGGAGCGTCTCGACCTCGCCTTCCCCGAGCTTCGCCTGCTCGCGGCGTCGCTTCCCGAGGGCAGCGTGCTCGACGGCGAGATCACCATGTGGGAGGGCCCCTCGCTGCTGCCCTTCAACGAGGTGCAGCAGCGACTCGGCCGCAAGCGGGTCGAGGCGGACCTCTTCGACCGCCGCACCGCCCGCTTCATCGCCTACGACCTGCTCGAGGAGCAGGGCGTGGACCTGCGGGAGACGCCGATGGCGGCGAGGCGGGCCCGCCTCGAGCGGTTCGTCGGGATGCTCGCCGACGAACGCCTCGGCCTCTCGCCGCTGCTCGAGCCGCCGGATTGGGCCGCCGCGGACGCGTTGCGGGCCCGCAGCCGCGAGCACGGCTTCGAGGGCCTCGTGGCCAAGCGGCGGGACGCGGCCTACGGGCGAGGCCGCCGCGGCGACGCCTGGCTCAAGTGGAAGGCCGATCCGCTCGGCGCCGATCTCGTCGTGGTCGCGGCGCAGCCTGGCGCCGGCCGCCGGGCCGGCCTTCTCACCGACTACACCCTCGCGGCGTGGAGCGATCGCGGCGATGGGGACGGGCCGCCGCGGGAGCTCGTCACCGTGGCGAAGGCCTACTCGGGCCTCTCCGATCGCGAGATCGCCGAGCTCGACCGTCGCCTTCGAGCCGCGACCCTCTCGCGTCGCGGCCCGGTGCGGGTCGTGGAGCCGGCGACGGTGCTCGAGATCGGCTTCGAAGGCGTGAACGAGAGTCCCCGCCACCGCGCCGGGATCGCCCTGCGGTTCCCGCGGATCCTCCGCTGGCGACGCGACAAGCCCGCCGCCGAGGCGGACTCGCTCGCGGACCTGCGGCGGCATCTCGACCGCCCGCCGCCGCGATGACTCCCGCAGGCCGCTACGGCCAGCGGTGCCGCGGGTAGCGACGACTCAGCTCGCCGCGGATCCGCGGATAGAGGTCCCGCCAGAAGCTCGCAAGATCGCTCGTGACCTGGATCGGCCGCTGGTTGGGCGCGAGGATCTCCAGACGCACCGCCACCCGACCGCCCGCGACCGTCGGGGAGGCCTGCAGGCCGATCAGGTCCTGGATCCTCGCCCGGCCCCGCGGCGGCTGCCCCGGCTGGTACTCGATCCGCATGCGGAACCCCGACGGCGTGGCGATCCGCTCCGGCGCCATCGCCCGCACGAACGCGGCGTCCTCGCGGGAGAGCGTGGCCTCGACCGCCGCGAGGGCATCCACGCCCTCGAGGTCCTTCGCCCGCACCGCACCAGCGGCGAGGGCGATGGCGCGGCGAGTCGCCCGCAGCGATTCCTCGTCGCCGGCCGGCAGGGCCCGCTCGGGGCACCACGCCGCGACGCACCGCACGCGATCGAGCCACCGCTCGACCTCCTCGCCCCATCCGGGGATCGCCACCTCGCCCGCGCCGATCCGCTCCGCGAGCATCGCCGAGGCCGCCGCGATGGCGTCGGGCGATCTCGGCGGACGCACGGTCTCGTCGATCTCGATGCCGGCGACGAGGGTCGCTTCCCGCTCCTCGACCGCGGCGAGGCGCGGGTTCCAGGTCAGCTCGCGACGCTCCTCGATCGAGTCCGGCAACGCCTCGAGCAGCCATTCGGGCGAGAGCCGCGTCGCCATCGAGAGCCGCGTCTCGCCCGACTCGTCCGGCGACTCCCGGATCGAGAGCGCCAACGCCGGCCCCTCGAGCGACTCCGCGGCGAGCACCGAGTCGCGATCGAACCGCACCCGCCGCCGCCCGGGCATGAGGCCGTGGGGCTTCAGGCGATCCGGCTTGCGGGCGAGGTGGTCGGGGAAGCCCCGCACCAGCGACACCAGCAGATCCTCGGTCGATCCCTCCCGCGGCGGCTCGGCCCCCACGCCTCGGCAGGCCCGCACGATCTGCCCTGCCGCGAGGGCGGCCTCGCGAAGGGCTCGGCGATCGACGCCCGGCGGCATCGCCCCGCGATCCCGCGAGGACATGAACGACTCGAGCAGCCGCTCCTGGCGGAGCAGATCCGACGGCGGGTCTTCGCCGCGATCGAACGCCGCGAGGTCCGGGGTTCGCCCCGGCGGGAAGAGATCCCGCTCCGAGAGGATCGCCGCGCAGCGGGCGGCGCGATCGAGCACTCCCCGCGACGCCGCTTCGATCAGCACCCGGCCGAGGCGAGGATGCACCGGGAGGCCGGCCATGCGAAGGCCGTCCGCGGTGACGCCGCCGGCGGCATCGATCGCCCCGACGAGCCGCAGGGTGCGTTCGGCGCCCTCGATCGAGGACTCCTCCGGCGCCTCGAGCCACGGGAAGGTCCGGGGATCCGGGATGCCGAGGCGATGGAGCCGCAGCACCGCAGCGGCGAGGTCGACCCGCTTCACCTCCGGTTCGGGATGGGCCGGCCTGCGGGCGTGCTCGGCCTCGGTCCACAGGCGCACGCACCGGCCCGGGGCGGTGCGGCCGGCGCGTCCGGCCCGCTGATCGGCGGTGGCGCGGCTGATGGCTTCGAGGCGAAGGGCGTCGAGCGGCCGCTGCGGATGGCGGCGATGCACCCGCGCGAGGCCCGCGTCGATCACCGAGCGGATCCCCTCGATGGTGATGGAGGTCTCGGCGACGTTGGTGGCGACGATCGCCCTGCGGATCGCGCCGCGGCGGATCGCACGATCCTGCTCCGCGGGCGGAAGCTGCCCATGCAGCGGCAGGATCTCGAGCGGCTCCCGGAGCGAGGCCGCCACGCCCTGCAGTCGCTCGATCGTCCGCGAGATCTCCCGCACTCCCGGCATGAAGATCAGCAGATCGCCCGCCTCGCCGCGGGCGGGCCCCTCGAGCACCGCCCGCACCGCCTCCGCCGCGAGGTCCTCGGGCGGCTCCCGCGACGCCCGCGGCAGGTAGTCGATCGCCACGGCATGGGCCCGCGTCGATGCCGCGAGCACCGGTGCCCCGATGGCCCCCGCGATCGACTCCGCGGCGAGGGTGGCGCTCATGACGACCAGCTGCAGGTCCCGCCGCCGCTCGCGGAGCGATCGCACCAGGCCGAGCAGCAGGTCCGCGTCGAGCGATCGCTCGTGGAACTCGTCGAGCACGACCGCACCGATCCCGGCGAGATCCGGCCGCTCGAGCATCTGCCGCAGGAAGAGGCCCTCGGTCAGGAAGCGGATCCGCGTTCGGGGCGTGATCGCCCGCTCATGGCGGGTGGCGAAGCCGACCTCCGCGCCGCCGAGCGGCACGCCGAGCAGGTCCGCGACGCGTTGGGCGGTGACCCGCGTGGCGAGGCGACGCGGCTGCAGCACCACGATCTGCCCGCGGATCGAGGGGTCCTCGGCGAGCAGGATCGGCACGCCGGTGGTCTTCCCGGAGCCGGTCGGCGCGACGAGCACCGCCGCGCCGGGATCCCGCATCGCCGCCCGCAGCGGCTCGCGGAGCGACATCGCCGGCAGGTCCCGCCACGAGGCCGGAACGCTGCCACCAGCCTCGTCGGGACCTTTGATCGGCACTCGGGGATGGTACGGGGCTGCGACGCCGCATCCTCAGGGCGACCTGACTTCACGGTAACGCGTTCACGCACCGCGGGAGCAGCCCGCTCCCCCAAGGCATCGCCTTGGGGGAGCCGCCAGCGAGCGGGCCGCGTTCATCGAGACAGAGCTCGATCAGAAGCGAGCCGCCGCACCTCGCCGCTCGCGCCGCGGAGGGGGCGCCATGACTTCACGGTTGCGCCTTCACGCATCCCCCCCATCCCGTGATCCCCTTCGCGCCCGTCCACGCCCGCCTCAGTCGGCCGCCGCTGCGTTCGCCGCTTCGCCGCGGCGGGTCTCCTCGCCGATCCGCCGGACCACCGCGATCGAGGCGATCAGCACGCCGACGAGGATCACGCCCGCGAATGCGAGCACGATCCCGACGCCGCCGATGGTGCGGGTGGGGTTCGCCGGATCGGGATCCATCGCCACCCAACGGGTGCCGGCGAGGGTCCACGCGAAGAGGCCGCCCATGGCGAGGCCGGTGCCTGCGAGCAGCCACCGCATCGGCTGCATGCAGCGGATGCGAGCCTCGGCGTCGAGGGCGAGCCACTGCTTCTTGCGGGGCGTGTTGACCAGGCCCGGGTAGTGGCGGATCAGCGAGGGAAGCCCGCCGACGATGACGCCGACGAGGCCGATCGCCAGCGTGGCGATCGTCGGCAGCAGGAACCACTGCGACCGTGGCCCCCAGCGATCGGGCCTTCCGGCGCCGTCGAAGTGCAGCGGGATCCTCGCCGGCAGCGTCGGCCACCATGCGATCGCGAGCGTCCAGACCACCGCCAGGGCGGCCAGCGGCAGCAGCACCGCCGCCCATCCCGCCGCGGAGAAGCCGCTGCGATCGAGATCGAGACCTCGATCGTCCTCGATCCCGCGGCGGCCGCCATCGAAGGGATCGGTCCAGGCCATCAGAGGCCGCCGGTCAGGTGCTTCCGCACATCGACCATGAAGCGGGTGATCTGGGCCTGCTCGCGAGGCGAGGCGGCCTTCTCGACGTCGCTCTGCCAGAAGCTCAGGAAGCGGGCAGCGCCGACCTCGGTGAGCTGCAGGTCCCCGCCCTGCCGCGCCGCCCGCTCCGGCCCCCGCTCGGCCTCGCGGCGGAACTCCGCGATGCGGTCCTCGTCGCTGCGGTTGCGGACCTCGCCGCGGGTGATCTCCTCGCCGACCTTGCTCCACCGCACCAGCCAGTCGTCGATGAACGCGGCCCGCTCCCGCGGCGGCAGGTTGACGTAGGCGGAAGCGCCCTCGGCGAGGATGTCCTTGGCGAGGGTGCGGGCGTTCTGGGTGAGCTGCTCCCTCGCATTGCCGGTGAGGCCGGCGAGGAACGCCGCCATCACCGCCGACTCCGACTGGGCGAGGCCGCGGAAGCGGTTGGCGAAGTCGATCATGAACCGCACCCGCTCCTCGAGCGGCAGGCGGTTGAAGTCGTCGATCGCGAGGTAGCCGAGCACGCCGTCGACGGGCGTGTCGAAGATCGACGGCGGCGGCTTCCAGCGGCTCGACCACCACGCCCAGCCGCCGAGGCCCGCCAGCATCAGCAGCAGCAGCGCCGCCGCCATGGCCACGCCGCGGCGACGCTGCTCGAACCAGTTCGGCAGGTCGCTCCGAAGGAACTGCTCGATCCGCCACCACTCCATCGGTCAGCCGCTCCCTTCCCCGCTGCCGTCGCCGCCTCCCCCGCCCTCGCCGCCCGGATCGAACTCCTCCGCCTCGGGGACCTCGCCCACGCTGCCGTCGAGGAAGAGGCCGTTGCGGGGATTGCGGTCGCCGATGGGATGGCGATCCTGCGAGTCGGAGACCAGCGGAAACCGCCTCGCGTCCACGGTCTCGTAGAAGCGGGTCACCAGGCGGGCCTCCAACTCGGTGCGGCGGCGATCGAGCTCCCGCTGGCTGAGCGTGCCCTCGAGCAGGAACGGCACCATCGCCTGCGTCACCGGGATCTGGACCTGCGGGCTGTAGCGGAGCAGGCCCGGCATGTAGTAGTAGCTCGTCCCGGTCGCGAGCGAGTCCTCGTCGAGGTCCGCGGGGCAGAGCCACGCCGGGCTGTCCACCGGCATCGAGGCCTTCAGCAGGCCCGGCAAGCCTCCCTCGGGGCCGCGGTCGGTCGGGACCGGCAGGAAGTCCGCCATCGGCAGCAGGTCGCGGATGGTGATGCGATAGGCGTCGATCGCCGGCCCGATCTGCCGCAGGTTGTTCAGGCACTGCGTCGAGAGGGCCTGGGCACGGACGCTTCCAAGCATCGGCACGAGCAGGCCCACGAGCAGCACGATGATGCCGATCGCCACGAGGGCCTCGATCAGCGTGAAGCCGCCTCGACTCGCGGCGGGAGATCGGCGGAAACAGGCGATCGGTCGGGACATCCGTCGAGTCATCCGTCGGGCCATCCGTCGGGCCATCCATCGAGCGACGGATCCGGCCGGATCCGGGCCGCCGCCGGCCGAACCTCGAAGGGCAAGGGTAGCCGCACCGGCCTCAGGAGACCCCGGCGGTCTCGGCGAACATCCCCTCGACGAAGGCGTCGGGGTCGAACGCCTCCACGTCCTCCGGCCGCTCGCCCACGCCGACGAGCTTCACCGGCAGGCCCATCTGGTCCCGGATCGCCGTCACCACGCCCCCCCTCGCGGTGCCGTCGAGCTTGCTCAGGAAGATCCCCGTCACCTGCACCGCCTGCGTGAAGACCTCGGCCTGGCGGATGGCGTTCTGCCCGGCGGTCGCGTCGAGGACGAGCAGCACCTCGTGCGGGGCCCCGGGGATCCGCTTGGCGACCACCTCGCGGATCTTCGTCAGCTGCCGCATCAGCGGGTCCTGGGTCTGCAGGCGTCCCGCGGTGTCGACGAGCAGCACGTCCACCCCGCGGGCGATCGCCGCCTGCGCCGCGTCGAAGACCACCGCCGCGGGATCGGCGTTCTCGCCGCCCTTGACGAGATCGACGCCGAGACGCTCCGCCCAGATCTCGAGCTGCCGCACGGCGCCGGCCCGGAAGGTGTCTGCCGCCGCCAGCAGCACGCTGCGGCCCTCCGCCTTCAGGCTCGCGGCGATCTTCGCGACGCTGGTGGTCTTGCCGGAGCCGTTCACGCCGCAGACGAGGATCACCGTCGGCGGCGCCTCGCTCCGCGCCAGGGTCAAGTCCACGCCCTCCCAGCGGGCCTTCAGTCGCCGCTTGAGGTACTCCACGACCTCCTCGCCCCGCTCGATGCGGCCCGCCCGCCAATCCCGCCGCAGGTCCGCGACGATCTCGCCGGTCGCGGCGGTGCCCACGTCCGCGGCGAGCAGGCGGCGCTCGATCTCGTCGATGAGATCCTCGTCGAGGCGACGCCCGGCGAGGAACGAGCCGAGGCCGCCGAGGGCCTCGGCGGTGCGGGCGAGGCCCCTGCGGATCGCGGCGATCGCAGCCTTGAAGAGTCCCATCGGGCGGCGTTCCTTCCCCTACTCCCGCTCCGGGGAGGTGGCGGCCTTCGCGGCGGCGGCCCCGTCGTGCCAGAACCGGTCGAGCACGCCGTTGATGAACGCGGCGCTGCGGTCGGTGCCGTACTCCTTGGCCAGCTCGACCGCCTCGTCGATGGCGAGGGCGCCGGGCGTGCCCGCATGGCGGATCTCCCACGCCGCGAGGCGGAGGATGTTGCGGTCGAGCACCGGCTGGCGATGCAGCGGCCACTCCGCCGCCAAGGCCGCGAGTTCGCGATCGAGGGACTCGCGGACGCCCCACACCGCCTCGGCGACCTCGAGGCCCCGCCGCCGCTCGGCGGGACTGCCGGGGGTCTCCTCGAGCGACTCCGAAAGGAGGGCGGCATCGGCGCCGCCCACGAGATCGTGCTGATAGAGCGCCACGAGGGCGAGGTGCCGGACCCGGCGGGAAAGCCTCATGCCCGGGCGACCTCCGACTGCAGCGAATGGATCGCGACCGCCGCCGCGATCGCCGCCTCCATCGCCTCGCGTCCCTTGTTGCCGTCGTGGCCGCCGCCGCGGGCGGAACGACGCACCTTGCCGCCGCTTCGGGCCGCGGCCTGCTCGAGATCCTCGACGGTGAGCACGCCGAACGCCGCCGGCTTGGCGAGCTCGGCCGCGAGACCCGCGAGGCCGGTGGCGATCGCGTCCGCGAGCACGCGGTCGTGGCGGGTTTCGCCACGCACGATGCAGCCGAGCGCCACCACCGCGTCGACCTGCGGACGCCGCAGCATCGCCGCGGCGATCGGCACAAGTTCG
>CAZQUA010000035.1:0-15059 GCA_964596455.1 uncultured Isosphaeraceae bacterium | reverse complement strand
ACGTGGCCATGCCCATCGTGTTCGGTTCGACCACCCACTCCCACGCGTCGGCGTAGGCGATCCAGAACCAGTCGGCCAGCTCCCGCGGCGAGACGTCCAGCAGCGTCGCGACGTTGCCGAGCACCATGAGGCGGGTGATGTGGTGGCTCCACGCCTCGTCCCAGACGCTGCGGACCACCTCGTCGAGGCACCGCAAGCCGCTCTCGCGGCCCCAGAAGGCCGGCGGAATCGGGTCGCGGACGCCGAGTCCCGAAGCGTCGGAACCGCCATCGATCCCAGCCGGAGGCGGATGGGGCGGCAGCCACGGCGACCGGTTCCAGCGGGCGAAGCCGCCATCGCCGGGCGTGCGCCGCGTCTCCTGCCGACGGCCCCGCAGCAGGCGATGCCCATCGGTGGCATCGTGGACGTGCCGCACGAACTCCCGCCATCCGATGATCTGCCGGATGAATCCCTCGCGGCTCTCGATGGGCAGGCCCGGCATCGCCGCGACCTCGGCGGCGAGATCCCGCGTGAGCAGGCGTCCGAGGTTCATCAGCGGCGAGAGGCGGGTGTGGAAGAGGCCGCGGCTGCGGAGGCTCATCGCATCCTCGTAGGGACCGAAGTGGCGAAGGCACTCCCGCTTCGCCCAGGACCAGACCGCCGCGGCATCCTCCGCCGTCGCCGGCAGCGACTCGAGATCGAGCGAGCCGGGGTGCGCCGCGAATCGCGACCCGATCTCGGCCGCCACCTGCTCGCGGAGAGGCGTCATCGGGAAGCGCGGGGGCGCCGGCGCCGGCGGCTCGCCCCGCCAGGCCTTGCGGTTCTCCGCATCGAAGGACCAGCGGCCGCCGGTGGGCGTCCCATCGGACTCGATCAGAAGACCGGTCTGCCGCCGCACCCGGCGGTAGAAGGCATCCATGCGGAAGCCGCTCTTCCCCGCGGCCTCGTCGAACAGGCTCCGGTCGGTCAGGAAGGCGTCGTTGGGCTCCCAGTGCAGAAGGCCCGCCGCCGCGAGCGCCTCGAACTCCTGCCGCATCTCCCGCTCCGCCGGACGCATCGCGACCAGCGGCGAGGACGAACTCGTCCCCCACTGCCTCGCCACCTCGGCGACCGCCTCCGCCATCGTCCCTTCGACGACCTCATGCCGCACCTCGAAGCCCCGTTCCGAGAGCTCCGCCGCGAACGCCCGGAGATTCAGCAGCAGCAACGCCACCCTCGCCCGGTGGTAGGGCCGCCGCGAGAGCCATTCGCGGCTCTCCACGAGCAGCACTCTCCGCGACGCGGCCCGACCCAGCGGGCCGATCGCGGCGTTGAGCTGGTCCGGCAGCACCAGCACGCCCGAGACGGCGTCGCGGGAAGGGTCCGGGGAGGTTCGAGGCATGGCGGCGTCGCGGAGGGCGTCGAAGGGCGGCAGCGTGGCTCGGACGCTCCACGAACCTTCGAGGATCGACCGATGACCTTGCTTGGACCCGTCGGCCCGCGCCGACGGATCCGTATCATCGCACACCCGAGGACCCGGGGTCGTCGGGAAGGCCTCTTTGGAGATCGCCCGTGAGTGCACCAATGCCTGCCCTCGGCCCTGCTTCGCAGATCGGACCGTCGCATTGGAGGAAGGTCGCCGGCACGGCGGTCTCGCGTCTCCTCGTGCCCGCGTGGGTGCTCGCGGGAGCGGTCTTCAAGCTCGTGGAGCGGAATCCCGCCCTGCTGCCGCCGCCGGTCCGCAACTTCATCGACGAGATCGGAAGCGCCCTTGGGGTGGCCGACCCGGCCGCCTGGCTGGTGCTGTCGATGCGGGCGATCATCGGCGTGGAACTCGCCGCGGTGGCGGTGATGGTCCTGTTCCCGCGGCTCTCCCGAGCCGTCGCGGCGTCGCTGCTGAGCCTCTTCCTGCTGGTGCTCTCCTTCACCCTGTGGGAGGGATACGCCAAGGGCGGCCTGGCCGGCATGCTGGCCGACTGCGGCTGCTTCGGCAGCAAGGGCCCCAACGCGGTGGTGATGTTCATCTGCGATGCGGTGCTGCTCGGCCTCGTGGCGGCCTTCCCCGTGCCGCTCTCGGCGAACTGGCCGAAGATCGAGCGGCGGATGATGGGCGCCACCGCAGTGGTGGCGGTCGCGGGCCTCGCGGTGGCCTTCGCGGTGCCGCTGCGGACCGTCGCCTCCACCGATCCCGACGATGGCGGCGACGCGGGCATCGTGGTCCCGTCCCCGGGCGACGGGACCGCAGCGAACCCCTGGGTCGGTCGCCGCCCCGACCCGGAGCCGGTCTACTTCGATCGCTTCGAGCGATGGGTGGGCACGCCTCTCTCCGACCACAAGCTCGCGCTGCAGATCTCTCGGCCCCTGCCCGAAGGCTTCCCCGAGGGCAAGTGGCATCTGGTCTTCTACCGCGAGGACTGCGACCACTGCCACGAACTGCTCGAGCTCTACTTCGCCGGCCCCCTCGACACCCCGGCGATCGCGATCAAGATCCCCGACTCCTCCGGCACGCCCCTTGAGATGCCCTGCACGGAGTGCCACTTGCACTCCCTCGCGAAGGGCCCCAACTACGTGATCGCCTCGCCGATCCTGCTGACGGTGGTGGATGGCGTGGTCGTGTGTGCGGTGGAGAACGTGGACGACGCCGATCTCGTCGCGAACTGCCTCGATGCGAAGTGACTCCCTCCGCACGGCGGCCGCGGGCGGGCCGCGGCCCTGGCTGGTGCGGGTTGCGGTGCCGCTGCTCCTGCTGCTGCTGACGGGACTTCTGGCCCTCGGCGGCCTTGCCGCGGCGCCCGCTTGGGTGGAGGGTCTCGGGGCAAGGCTCGGCGCGGGCCCTGGGGCGGGCGTGCGGGCGATGATCGCCCTGCAGCTGACCTTGGCGATCCTGGGGGCCTCGATCGGGCGCTGGAGCCGCGGCGTGGCGCTGGCCTCGCTGGCGTTCCTCGCCTTCGCAGCGATCGCCGAACTTTCGGCGATCGCCGGCAGCGGGGCCGACCCGATCGCCTTCGCAGCGCCGGCGGCGGTGCTGGCGGTGGCCGGGGCGATGCTCCCGGCGGCCGTCCGAAGCGGAAGGCCGCCGACGAAGGCCCGGGGGTCCGCCGCCTGGAGAGCGATGACGGCGATCGCCGCCGCCACCGCCGCAACGGCGATCGCGGCGAGGTTGCCCCTCGGCGAGGCGATTCCGGCGGGGACGGCAGCGGCCCCCGGGGGTGCGTTCAGCGGCGAGGTCGTCGAGTTCGCCTTCGAGGATTGGAAGGGGCGACGCCTTCCCGACACCGGTCTGCCTCGTCGCCTTCCCACGCTGACCGCCCTGACGATCGAGGGACGAAGCGTCGTGGTCCTCTACAGCCCCCGGTGCGGCTCCTGCCACGACCTCTTCCGCGAACACTTCTCCGCGGCGGAGTTGCCCTTCCGCGTCGTCGCGGTGACGGTGCCGCCGGAGCCTTCGGCGATGCTGCTTCCCTCGGATCAGCCGGATCGGGTCGAGTGCCCCACCTGCATCGATCTCGCATTGCCGAGCGGCCCGCTCTGGCTCATCCGGCCGCCCGTGGTCGTGGCGGTCGAGGATGGAGTGGTGCAGGGGGTGGCGATGACCCCCGACGAGGTCGGCGGACTTCTGCGGGAGTGGCGGCCGGAGTGATCGCCAGGACGGGGATGGCGACTCAACGGCCGCTGCGGTCGAGGCGGACCTCCCGTGCGTCGATCTGCAGCCGCCAACCGCGGCTCCATCGCCATGCCCGCGGTGCGGGAGCGGTTCCTCGAATCGCTTCGATGGCGGCATCGAGGGCGGGGCGAGCGAGACGCCGAGCCGCTTCCGGATCCGCCGCATGCAACGCCCGCCGCAACCCGGCGGCGAGCAGCGACGGCGGGAGCGTGCCGAGCGAGGCCCGGCTCCACCGCCGGCATTCGGCGCCGCCGAAGCACTCCGCGAGCCATCGCTCGATCGCGGCCGCTCCGAGGGCGGCGTCCTCGGCGGCGGCCGCTGCCCTCCTGGCCGCTCCGGGCCAGATCGACTCGAACTCGGCAGCGATCGTCGTGCGGATCCGGCCCCGGAGCGTGCGAGGGTCGGCATTGCCCGGATCATCGCGGTAGGGAAGTCCGAGGCGCTCGCAGAACTCCCGAAGCGAACGCCGCGGCACGCCAAGCAGCGGCCGCAGCAGGCGGACGCCGTCGCCAAGGCCCCGCGACCAGGCCATGCCCCTCGCCGCTCGTCCCCGACCAAGCGAGATCAGGAGGTTCTCGAGCTGATCGTCGGCCTGATGGGCGGTGACGACCGCGACGGCACCGACCTCGCGGGCGACGGCCTCGAGGCCGCGATACCGCTCCCGCCTCGCCCGCGCCGCCACGCCGGGCGGGTCTCCGCAGAGGATGCGGCGGCGTTCGCAGCGAAGGCCGATCGCCGCCGCGGCGGCCGCCACCAGATCGCCCTCCGCCGCGGACTCCGGGCGAAGGCCGTGGTCGATGTGGGCCACGACGACCTCGCCGACCCCGCGACCCGCCCCACGCCCGCTTCCGCGATCGGCCAGCGCCGCGAGAAGATGCATGAGCGCCATCGAGTCCCCGCCGCCGCTCACCGCCGCCACCAGGCCGCCGCCGGAGAAGCCGCACGGACCCGCGAGGTGCCGCCGCAGGACGAGGGCGAGGGGATCACGGCCCGCCTGAAGCAGGGTGCCGGCACCCGCCGTCACCGGTGGACAGCCACTCGCCGAGATCTCGCCCAATTCGGGAGTTTCCAGCAGCAGATCGCCGGGGAAAATCTTACAGTCTCCGCCCGGAGAGATCGGCATGGGTGAAGAGTCGTGGATCGCGGAACACTGGAGCGATCTCGCCGCGATCGTCCTCGTGGCGGGGTTCATCGGCCTCGTCGCTTCGGCGTTGCGGTCCTCGCTTCTGCTCGGCGAGCGGGCTCCCCGAGGCGGCAGCCGGCGGTCCTCGGCGGGGCCGCGTCGCCAGAGCGAGACGATCGCCAGAATAGCCGTGCTTGAGCGGCGTCTCGCGACGCTCGAGCGGCAGGTCGCGACGCTCTCTTCGCCCGCATCGGCCGCCTCTGGAGATCCCTTCGCCTCGCCGCTCGCCACCCGCCCGAGGGATCTTGCCGACCGCATCATGGAACTCGCCGGCGAGGGAAGAACTCCCGCCGAGATCGCCGAGATCATCGAGGAGCCGATCGGACGAGTGGAACTGGTGCTGAACCTGCGGCGAGCCTCGCCCCGGGCCTGACTCCACCGCCGCGCGACCGCCGCCCGGCCGTCGCGGACCCGGGGCCGCCGAGGTCAGGCGATGCCTCGATGGACCGTGCATACGCCGAAGGTGAGCGGCCGCATCGAGACCTCTCGGAAGCCGACCTCGCGAATCATGGCCGAGACGCCCGCGGCATCGGGGAAGGTCCGCACCGAACGAGGCAGGTAGCGGTAGGCCCCGCTGCGGTCGCCGGCGATCACCGCCGCGGTGAAGGGCATGATCCGCTCCGTGTAGAGGTGATGCATCGCCCGAAGGAGGCGGCTTCTCGGCTCGGAGAACTCCAGCACGACCAGCCGGCCGCCGCGTCGCAGCACCCGGCGGAACTCCCGCAGGGCCCGATCGGGCTCGAGGATGTTCCGCAGTCCGAAGGCGATGGTGACCGCGTCGAAGGCACCGTCCCCGAAGGGCAGATCCATCGCGTCGGCCCAGCGGTACTCGCAGCGGTCCCCGCCCCGCCGGCGGAGCTTGGCCCGGGCCTGATCGAGCATCGGTTCGCTGAAGTCGACTCCGATCACCCGCGAGGCCCCGCCCGACGCGAGGGCCTCCGAGAGATCCCCGGTGCCGCAGGCGACATCGAGGACCTCGCCGCCTTCCCGCACGCCGGCCGCCTCGACCGCCGCCCGCCGCCACGCCTGATCGCGGCCGAAGGAGTGCAGGCGGTTGTTGAGGTCGTAGCGTCGGGCGATCGCCCCGAACATCTGCTGCACCCGGGCGGCCTTCTCCAGATCCTCATGAGGGTTCCCGGCGAGGCGATCGCGACTCCAGGCGGGTCCGGCGGCGTCGGGGGCAGAGGGTTCCATGGGTCGGGCGAAGCATATGGAGTTGCCTCCGCAGAGGCGACGGATCGCCGTTTGTGCCCCGGACGGCGGTCTCGCCGATATCCGATGGGGCATCGGAACGCCGGTGCCAATTCCGTCCGCATCCCGGTACCATCCGTGGTCCGCGAGCGAACGCCCGGCCATGCCTCGAGCATCCCGGCCGGGGTTCGCCGGCCTCGTGCCGCCTCCTGCCTCGCCTCCGCGAGCGTCGGGGGGACCTTGGTCGAAGGCAGCTGGTCCGATCCCCGCCCGAGGGCAGCGTCTGCCCGGCCACGGCGAGTCGGTCCGGCGGAACCGCGGATGGTTCCCGCGGTCGGTCCCCCCGACCGGCCGATGCCGCGATGCCGCGATGCCGAGTGGTCCCGGAGTCCCTACCGATGATCATCGACCTTCAGACTCGCGCCTGGACCTCCCACGACCAGCTCGGGGCGGTCCCGGCGGCGAGACTGAGGACCGACGATGCCCGCCGCACCGTCCGTCTCGACGCTTCCCCGAACGCCCTCGCGGCGGCGATGGAATGCCTGCAGGGCGCCTGCCTGCTGGGCTTCCGCAGCGAGCGTCTCGGCGCCGCGATCCCCGCGGAGTTCGTGGCGGAGCAGGTTCGCCGCCATCCCGGCCGGATCGTCGGCGTGGCGGGGATCGATCCCCTCGCCGGCGACCCGCGGGAACAGATCGATCGAGCTCGGGAGCTGGGCCTCGCGGCGATCACGCTCAGTCCCTCGGCGCAGGGCTTCCATCCGGCGCACTCGGCGGCGATGCGGACCTACGAGATCGCCGAGCAGCTTCGCATGCCGGTGCTCGTCTCCCGCCCCGCCGCGTTCACCCCCGATTGCCGCATGGAGTTCGATGAACCGATCGCCTGGGACGAGGTGGCCCGCTCCTTCCCCTCGCTTCGTCTGGTGATCGGCGGACTCGGCTTCCCCTGGATCGACGAGACCCTCGTGCTGCTCGCCAAGCATCCCGGGGTCCATGCCGACCTCGCGGGGGTGGCCTCGCGGCCCTGGCAGCTGTTCAACGCCCTGCACACCGCCATGTCGCTCGGCGTGCTCGAGAAGCTGCTCTTCGCCTCCGGCTTCCCCTTCGAGACGCCCGCTCGGGCGATCGAGAACCTCTACTCGGTCAACAGCTTCGCCCACGGCACCCCCCTGCCGTCGATTCCGCGGAGCCTGCTGCGAAGCATCGTCGAGCGGGACCCCATGCCGCTGCTCGGCGTGGAGCAGTCGTGGCTCGGATCCCCTCGCCCGCGTCCCGTGGCGGCGACGGCCGCGGCGGACCCGGCGCGAGCCTGATCTTCATTCGGGGAGAGACGCTCCGATGCCCATGCGACGAGGGAACGGCCTTCGCTCCTTCGCGGCGGTGCTCGCAGCGGGCGGGTTGGCGATGCCGGGCTGCATCTGGCTTCGCCCCTCCTTGCCGCTCGAGCTGCACTCCCTCGACCAGTCGCCGGTGGTGCTTCGCCTCGACCTCCCGCACGGGGGCTACGCCGTGCATCCCTCCGAGACCTCGATCATCCTGTCCGACCATCCGATCGAGTCGCTGCTCGAGTCGGCCCCGCGGACGGGGCAGATCCTGCATGCCCAGGTGCTCTGGGTTCCCAAGCCCGGCACCACGCCCGTGGCGCCGACCGCGACCAACGTCACCCTCCGCTGGGCGGTCTTCAGCGAGGGGGAGGTCGGCGTGTACGGCGGGGCCGGCTTCTGCTGGCCCCGCGGCCAGAGCGGTCGCGACCCGATCCGCATCGACATCGACGGATCCACGCTCTCGCTCATCGCGTCGACCGACGGCTTCGTCGACCTGGTGAGTCCGGCGGAGATCACGGGATCGCTCCGGGCCGAGTACGCCCCCTCGGACGCGCTTCGCCTGCGGCAGGTTGCGAGCCAACTCGTGACCGATGCCCTCGGGCGGACCTTCTGGGTCGCGGTGCCGGCGTCCCGGGTGCCGCCGTCGTTCGATTCAACCTTCGGCGGCCGCGGCGGCGATCCGCTCGATCGCCTCGCGGATCTGCGGATCGACGGCTTCCCGCCGCGGTTCATCGCCGCCGCCGACCACCACCCGGTCTCCTTCGGCGGAGGTGAAGCCGAGCACCGCGGACTCGAGCCACGCTGACCCCGGGCCGCCGCCGTAGGCGGTGTCGCCGGCGAGGGGATGCCCGCGGTGGGCGAGCATCGCCCGGATCTGGTGGAAGCGGCCGGTGTGCAGTTCGATGAGCAGATGGTGGGCCCCGGGATGCCCCGGCGCCGGGGCCGCGGCCAGCAGCTCCATGGCCGCCGGCTGCCCGCCGCTGCGGACCACCCGGGCGATCGCCCCGACACGACGGAGGTAGGCCCGCTGGGGTCCGAGCAGATGCTGGGGATCGCCCTCGACCCTCGCCAGATAGGCCTTGCGGACCGTCCGTTCCCGGAACGCGGCGGCATGGTGCGACGCCGCCGATCGATCGAGCGAGAGCAGCATCAGGCCGCAGGCGAGGCGATCGAGGCGATGGGCGAGACGCAGTTCTCGATCCGGCATGGCCCGCGAGAGTTCGCCGAGCACCGAGTTGGGCATCGCCCCGCCGGGCAGCTCGCTCGACCGCCCTGCGGGCTTCCACACGACGAGCTCCCGCGGCGACCGCCACCGGACCTCGACGGGTCCCTGCGGCACCGCGGTCACGCGGAGGCCCCTTCGCCCCGCAACGCCAGCATGGCCTCAGCGGCGGGCGACAGCGGGCGAGGCTCGTGCCCCGGCTGCACCCACCGCAGTTCGCGGTACTCCCAGCCGGGGGGATCGATCGACTCGCGTTCGCGAAGCTCGAGGCGATGCACGATCTCCCAGGTGCACGCCGCCGCGTCGTAGAGGACCGCAGCGGGCACGGGCGTCGACGCGAGTTCGAAGCCGCTCTCCTCGCCCAACTCCTCCGCCAGCATGGCCGCGGGCTCGACGCCGGGACGCAGCGATCCACCGGGAACGAACTCCCAGAGGCCCGGATGAAAGGCGACCGACTCGGATCGCCGTCCCATGAGCCACGCGCCGCGGCGGCACGCCATGCCCTTGACCCCGAGCGGACGGACCCCGGTCTCGATTCCCGCGAGCCGCACCGCGTGCAGGCGATAGCTCGACTCCACCAGATGGATCGTCACGCCGCCGTGGCCGTTCCGCGAGACCCCGAGCACGTGCAGGATCGGGCCGTCGAAGCAGCGGGGATTCCGACGCCGCATCGCCTCCCACGCCGCATCGATCTCGTCGAGCGCTACGCCCTCCGGAACAAACGGGCCTGCCTGGAGGTTCAGCACCGCCGGGCGACGGAGAAGGATGAGTCGGGGCGAGGGCACGCGACGGAGTTCCGTCCTGGGAGACGGGCGAAGGGGAGCGGTTCGCCGGGGCGAGAGACTCGCGGGTTCCCGACCTCGTGAACCGAGCGGTCGCCGGTGCGGCGGCGATCCGGTGACTTGCCGCCGCCGAAGCCGAACGGACTGCCGAACCGCCCGAAGTCCCCGCGGCATCGGCGGCCGCCCGCCGAGGTCAGGACTGCCGGACCTGCTGCAGCAGCTGCTCCCGGGCGAAGGCCTCGTCGAAGTCGTAGACCCCGCGGAAGTCCTCGAGCTGATCGTCGTCGGTCTTGCTCATGAGGCCGTGCTCGATCATCGCGAAGACGATCCGGCCGAAGTCCTCGGTGCGGAGCACGTTCCACCGCCGCAGCACCGCCGGTGCGAGCAGTCCGTACTGCTGGATGGCGAAGTCCCGAAGGCCCATGCACAGCTGCTGCCCGCTGACATGCTGCCCGTGGCCCTCGAGGCCTCCGTACTTCTCCACCCGTTCGACGGTGTGGCCGAGGCCATGCTGCACGAACTGGAACGCTTCGACGGGATAGGGGCCGGCGGCGCCGACGAGCGTCTTCCAATCGATCTCGGGAGGGGTCATCCGAACGGGGCTCCGGGAATCCGACGCATCGCCGCGACCGGAAGCGGCCGCAGCGAAGTCGGGAACTCTAGGGACCTCCGCCCCCGCCTTCCAGCAAGCGCGAAGGTCCGCTGACCCACGGCCGCTCCTCGGGGCCGGCGAGCACGAATCGCCACCGGCGAGCCTTCCACGCTCCGACCTCGCCAAGTCCGATCCGAGGCGTGGCGACGACCCTGCCCGTCCCGTGGCCGCCGGGCGGCGACTCGATCCAAAGCCCCGCGGGGCGTCCGAGCGCCGCCCCATCGATCGAGCGGTCGATCGCCATCGCCTCGCAAAGGCGGCCCGGGCCGCGGCAGAGGTCCCGCGGCCGAACGCCACGGCCGCGACGGGACGCCATCGCCGCAAGGCCCTCCTCGGGGCGGATCGCCCGGATCAGCACCGCCTCGCCGGAGCCACGCCGCCCGGACACGATGTTGAGGCAGTGATGGAGGCCGTAGATGCGGTAGACGTAGATCGTGCCGCCCTCCTCGAACATCGACGCGTTGCGGTTCGTGCGGCCGCGGGAACTGTGGCTGCCGAGGTCGTCGCCGCCGGGATAGGCCTCGGTCTCCACGATCGTGCCGGCGAGGCGAATGCCCGCATGCTCGCGGACGAGACGCCGGCCGAGCAGGCAAGTCGCCAGTTCGACCGCGGCGAGCCGGCACGCCCGCCGGTTCATGGACCGCCTCGGGCCGCCCGCCAGACCCACTCGCAGGGACGATCGCTCGAGACCAGCTCGGCGAGCAGTTCGTCGGCCCGAAGGCCCTCGGCCCGCCGCCCGAGATCCACGCCGAGAAGGCCGTCGGCCGAACCGGACGGGGGCAACCGCACCCGGCCCGGGTCGAGACCGATCGCAGCAGCGCCGTGGTCGGTCGCCATCGCCAGCAGACGCGGCGGGGCGAGGTCGTCCCGCCTCGCGAGGAACCGCATCTCGTCGAGCACCGAGAGCGTCGTGGCACCCTCGAGCACGACGGCGCTGTCGGTCCCGAGGGCCACCGGCACACCGGCTTCGAGCAGGTCGCCGTAGGGGTGCCGACTCTCCCCCGAGACGTGGTGCCCGAAGTGCGAGCTCGCCCGTGGGCAGTAGACCGCGGTGAGGCCGGGCGACGAGGCGGCTTCGGCCGCGAAGAGGGCCAGTTCCGCAGGATCGAGGTGGTTCAGATGCACGGCGGAGAATCGCCCGCGGCCGAGATGCCGCCGCAGGCGGGCCACCGGCCCCACTCCCCAACCGCGGATCTGCGGCGTCCACGCCCCCACCTCCCGCAGCAGATCCGCAAAGGGTCCGTCGCCGTCGCGGACGAAGCGGAGCTCCTCGAGGGTCTCGCAGAGATGGGTTGTGGCCGGCAGGCCCGATTCGACCGCCGCGGCGTAGACCTCGTCTCCGCAGGAGTACGGAGCGTGGGGACTGACGCCGAGGCGAATGCCGGACTCCTCGAGCGGGGCCGCATCCCGGAGACGCTCGATGAACTCGACCCCCCGCTGCGTCGCCTGCCCGATCCCGAAGACCTCGATGTAGGCCACCCCCTCGATGCCATAGGCCGCCGCCGCCCGCCGCAGGGCCGCGGCGGCCTCGAGACCAAATCGGCCGGCGATGTCCCCCACGAAGCCCGAGCCTCCGGCGATCGACCGCCGCACCCCCTCCTCGACCGCGGCGGCCACCGCCTCCGGACCGTTCGGCCGCCTCCGCCGCACCTCGCCCGCCCATGCCGCGAAGTCCGGCTGAGGCGGAATCGCCCCCACCAGCGTCAGGTCGAGGTGGGCGTGCGCATTGACGAGCGGCGGAAGCAGGATGTGGGTGGGAAGATCGATCGCCGTGGCCGCTCCCACGCCCAGCCGCCGAGGATCGCCCACCGCGAGGATGCGGCCGCACTCGATCACCGCCGCCGCCGGCGACACCACCCCGCTCCCGTCCGCGGCGGCGGCCGCCCGGAGCAGCAGGCGGCGGTTGGGGGAGGCCTCCGCTTGCGCGGCGAGCACGCGATGAAGCAGCGGTTTCGGCACGATTCGATACACTCTAGACCACGCCGCGGCGAACCATTCGGAGGCGTTCGGAGACGCCTTGTCGCCAGGCTGCACCTTCGCCCGAGGGCGAGCATCGCATGAGCGAGCGACGAGGGCGTCCGCCGAAGCACCCCGCGACCGGCGACCCGCGCGGCGACCATGCGGGGGCTCGCACGGCATGTGCCCCGCGCGAACTTCTTCTATGGAGGGATGGACCGAGATGAACCCTGCGACCCCCAACTCCCGCGCCGTGGCGGTCCGCCGCCGTGTCCTGCTCGCCGCCACGACGGCCCTGCTCGCCGGTGCCGGCGTCGGCTGCGTGCCCCAGCAGCGGTACGACGAACTCATGACCGCCTATCGCGGCCAGGAGCAGACGCTGCTCTCCACCCGCTCCGAACTCGAGACCGCCCGCGAGAACGAGCGTCTCCTTCGCGACCAGCTCGTCTCCTCCTCCGACGAGCTCCGCCGCCTCGAGCGCTTCCGGGACGGCGCCAGCGGCGAGATCGATCGCATGCTCGCCGACTACGACCGCCTGCAGCGGCAGCTCGTCGAGCTCGGCGCCGGGCCGCTGCCGCAGGAGATCGCCGCCGCCATCGCCGATCTCGCCGCCCGCTATCCGGATGTCCTCGAGTTCGACGCCGGGCGGGGCCTCGTCCGGTTCGCGGCCGACTTCACCTTCCCGCTCGGTTCGACGGACCTCTCCGAGAGCGCTCGTCAGGCGATCCGCACCTTCGCGGGGATCCTCAATTCCGCGCCGGCGTCCAACCTCGAGATCCGGATCGTCGGCCACACCGACAACGTGCCCATCGGCCGGCCCGACACGCGGGCGAAGCACCCGACCAACCTGCACCTCTCCGCCCACCGGGCGATCTCCGTCCGCGACGCCCTCGTCAACGCCAGCGTGGCCCCGGCCCGCTTCTCGGTGATGGCCTACGGCGAGTTCCGGCCGCTGGTGCCGAACACCCGCCGCGGCGCTCCCCAGAACCGCCGCGTCGAGATCTTCCTCGCCCCCCTGCTGGTCCCCAGCGAGGAGGGCGGTGTCGGGATCGGCGAGGAGACGATCGTCGTGGTGCCCGAGGAGCCGTCGAAGTAGGCACCGCCGGATCGCCGGTTTCAGGCACTCGGGCCGAGTCCGCGGCGAAGGCCGGCGGATTCGCCGCCGCCGCCGGCCCGCTCACGCGAATTGCACGAAAGTTCCTGCGCCCCCGCAGGAACCCGATGTAGATTGATTCGTCGTTGCGGGAGAACCCCTCCGGTCGGGCCGGCGTTGAAGCGGCCTGGCGGAACCGCGTGGTCGGGATGCCGGCTCGCGATGGCGCTTTCCCGCCAGACCGATCGCCTCTCTCGCGTCCATCGAGAACGCTCTCCCCGAACGCTCGCCGAATCCCCCGAGGAACGCCACACGATGAACCGCTCCCACGCCGCGGCCGCCGCCCTTCTCGCCCTGCTCGTGCCCGCCGGGCTCGCCTCGTCGCAGCAGCTCGGCTGCTCGTCGTCGCTGATCATCAACGAGATCCGGATCGACCAGCCGGGGGCCGACAACGACGAGTACTTCGAGCTGCGGGGCGCGCCGGGGCAGAGCCTCGACGGCGTCTTCTACCTGGTGATCGGCGACCAGCCGGGCGCCACCCCGCCGCTGCAGAACGGCGCCATCGAGGCGATCGTCGATCTCTCCGGGAACGTGCTCGACGACAACGGCCTGTTCCTCGTCGCGGAGAGCACCTTCACCCTCGCCACCCCCGACCTCGTCACCACCTTCAACTTCGAGAACTTCGACAACGTCACCCACCTGCTGGTGCGGGACTTCTCCGGGAAGCTGAATCAGGTCCTCGACACCAATCAGGATGGCACGCTCGACCTGACGCCTTGGAGCGAGCTGCTCTGCTCGGTCGCGATCGTCAGCGTGCTCGAGCCGGACGGGATCACCGCGGAGTTCTACTACAGCTCGGTCGTCGTCGGTCCCGACAACGGCTTTGCACCGGGGCACATCTGGCGGTGCAGCAACACCCTCGAGTGGCGGATCGGGCCGTTCGACATCCTGAAGGGCGAGGACACCCCCGGTGCTGAGAACGCCTCCTGCGAAGGTGGCGGCGGCGGGTCGGCCCGCATCAACGAGGTCCGCATCGACATGCCCGGCGGCGACGTGAACGAGTACTTCGAGCTCTTCGGCGACCCCGGCGCGAGCCTCGACGGCCTCACCTACATCGTGATCGGCGACGGCAGCGCCGACCAGGGCACCGGCGTGATCGAATTCGCCCTGCCCCTCGACGGCCTCGCCATCAACTCCAACGGCTACTTCGTGGCCGCCGGTCCCTCGTTCACCCTCGCGGTGGCGGACTTCATCATCGCCGACGCGCCCGCGAGCGGCTTCTTCGAGAACGGCGACATCGTCACCCACCTGCTCGTCCGCGACTTCACCGGCGCCGTCGGGCAGGATCTCGACCCCGACAACACCTGCACGCTCGCCGAGAGCCCGTGGGGCGAAGTGGTCGACTCGGTCTCGCTCGTCTCGACGCAGACCTTCCCGCCGCCGGCGGGGACCGATTGCCCCTACAGCGACGTTCGCGTCGGTCCCGATGGGGCCTTCGTGCCCGGACACGTCTACCGCTGCGACGACGAGGGCACCTGGGCGATCGGCGCCTTCGACCCCGGCGCCGGCAGCGACACGCCGGGCGGACCGAATCCGCCCTGCGAGGATCTCTCCTGCGGCGCCGCCGGCACCTCGCCCTGCACCGAGGCGCAGGCGAATCCCTACTGCTCCGATCTGGCCTGCTGCGAGGCGGTCTGCAAGGTCGACCCGACCTGCTGCGAGATCTCGTGGGATGCCGAGTGCGCCACCGCCGCGATCGGCATCTGCTTCGGCTCCGGCAAGCCCGGCATCGCCTTCCTCTATGCGGACACCTCGCCGACCACCCTCGGCAGCGGCAACACCGCGACGGTCCGGGCGGGCGGCATCGTCGGCCCCAACAACGGCATCAACTTCTTCAACGTGCAGGGGGCCAACAGCGGCAACTTCGCCAACTGGGGCGCGATCCGCTGGAACCTCGCGGATCTCCGAACCTTCCTCGACATCGAGGCCGCCGCGGGCGGATTCGGCGGATGGACGATCGACGCCGTCTCGATCAG
>CAZQUA010000034.1:0-15146 GCA_964596455.1 uncultured Isosphaeraceae bacterium | reverse complement strand
GCGCCACGAAGCAGGTGGAGTCGGGGCCCTCCTCGAAGGCGAGCTCCCGCAACGCTTCGATGTAGAAGCCGTTCTCGTAGTCGCCGGCGGTGCCGCCCACCTCGACGAACACCACGTCCGCGGGGCGGCCGTCGCCGCTGCCCCGCACCGCCAGTTCGCGAAGCTTCATCTTCACCGCGCCGGTGACGTGCGGGATCATCTGCACGTCCCGGCCGAGGTAGCCGCCGCGTCGCTCCCGCTCGAGCACCTCGGTGTAGACCTGCCCGGCGGTCATGTAGTTCCGCCGGGAGAGGTCCTGGTCGAGGATCCGCTCGTAGGTCCCGAGATCCATGTCGGTCTCGAGGCCGTCGTCGAGCACGAACACCTCGCCGTGCCGGTAGGGGTTGAGCGTCCCGGAGTCGATGTTGAGGTAGCCCTCCATCTTCACCGGGGCGACGGAGAGGCCCTTGTCCTGGATGAGCTTCGCGAGGGAGGAGCTGAAGATCCCCTTGCCGAGGCCGCTCATCACCGTGCCGATGACCACGACGAAGCGGGTCCGTCCCGGCTGGTACCCCTCGGGGATGGGACTGAACCACTCGGTCGGCTCGGCGCTCTCGTCGCTTCTCCCGAAGCGGGCAAGGAACGCCTCGTCGTCGGGGATCTCCTGCCGGTCGCGGGGTTCGAGGGGCATGGCGGAGGATACCGCGCCTCCTGCGTGCCCGGCGACGCTCAGCGGCCGAGCTGCCGCCATCGCGCGACGAAGGCGGCGTACTGCTCGGGCGTGTCGATCCCGCCCTCGGCGCGATCGACGGTGGCCACCGCGATCCCGATCCCATGCTCGAGGGCCCGCAGCTGCTCGAGGCGCTCGGTTCGCTCGAGGGCGGACTCGGCGAGGTCCGCCATCCGCCGAAGCGACGAGCGGCGGTAGGCGTAGAGCCCGAGGTGGCGAAGGCGGGCCGGCGGGGGATCGCCGGGGTCCCGCTGGAACGGCACGCAGGCGCGGCTGAAGTAGAGGGCCCGGCCCGACGCGGCCAGCACCACCTTCACGAGGTTGGGGTCGGCGGGATCCTCCCCCTCGGCGAAGGGACAGGCGAGGGTCGAGATGCCGGCGGCGGGATCCTCGCGGAGCCGATCGACGGCCCGGTCGATGTGGTGGGGGTCGATCAGCGGTTCATCCCCCTGGATGTTCACCACGATCGCATCGGGGTCGCCGTCGGGATCGAGGCGCTCCATCGCCTCGGCGATGCGGCTCGTGCCGTTGGGATGTTCGCCGGTGGCGATCGCCTCGCCGCCGTGGCGGCGGACGCAATCGAGCAGCTCCTCGTCCTCCCGCGGCGCCGCCACCACCACCCGCCCGAGGCGACGGGCCTGCATCGCCTGCCGCAGGGCATGGATCACCAGCGGCATCCCCGTCTCCGCCGCCAACGCCTTGCGGGGGAACCGCATCGACCCGAGGCGGGCGGGGATCACGCCGATCGCGGAGGGGATCGATGCCACGGTCATGCCGAGGAAGAGGGCCCCGACCCGTCTCAGGCGGAGGGGCCGGCGAGATCCTTCAGGAGCAGGTCGATCTCCTTGCGGCGGTCGCGGATGTCCCGGAAGCCGATGTCGCGGCGAAGGATCAGCGAGCAGATCTCCGCCGCGTCGCGGGCATGCTGCACGCTCGACTCGGTCCGGGCGAGCGCCATCAGCGAGAGCATCAGGTCGTAGCGGATGGGAAGCTCCCGCTCCCGCTCGGTGCCGTCGAGGTGCTCGAGGGCCTCGCGGTACTCGCCGGTGGCCTCCTGGTGCCAGCCGCTCGCCGCGAAGCAGCGGCCGAGCATGTGGGCGCTCTCCACGCGGTACTTCGGCTCGTCCTTGCAGACCTGGAAGCAGCCCATCGCCTCCTCATGCTCGCCGAGCTCGATCAGCACGCGGCCGAGATCGATCTTGAGCTTGCGGTCGGTGGGGTACTTGGCGACCCGCTCGGCGAACTCGGTCCGCTCCCGGTCGAGGAGGGCCTTCCGCCGCTTCGCCACCGCCTGCTGGCGGGCCTCGTCGGCCGGCGACGCCGCCAGGGCCTCCTCGGCGGCCCGAAGCTCCCGGCGGAGGCGGGCGATGTCGAGGTCCGCCGCGAGGGCCTTGAAGCGGTACTCGCCGATGGTCTCGTAGGCGGAGAGGTACAGCGAGCGGGCCTCCCGCTCCGCCTCGTCGCCGCCCATCCGCCGCAGCAGCTGCCCGTACTTCGAGACCGCGTCGGGACTGAGCGGATTGGCGAGATGCTCCTGGCGAGCCTTCTCAAGGGCGATCTGCTGGCTGTCGGCGGTGCCGGAGATCGACTCGGCGGCCTCGAGCTCCCGCTGCTTGTCGAGATCCTTGACGAAGCGGCGGAACCCGCCGCTCTCGGCCGCGGCGGCGGCCTCGGCGTAGCCCCCTTGGGTGATCGCCCGCTGGGCGGTGAGCTGCTTGAGCTCCGCGATCAGGGCGGTGTCGGAGGGATCGAGGCGGACCGCCTCCTCGCCGGCGAGAAACGCCTCGTTCCATGCCGAGACCGCCGCGAAGCGGTCCTTGGCCTGGACGAACATCGACTTCGAGGGCTTCTTCTGGGCCCGGAGCATGTTCATGACCTTCGGGGAGAGCCAGGCGCCGAAGGCCTCCTGTCCGGCGCGGGCGGCGGCCTCGAGCAGCTTGAGCGCCGCCGCAAGGTTGTTGAGGTCCCGCATCCAGACGAACTCGGCGGCGGCGAATCGATCGACCGGGCCGGGACCGTCGATCTGCTTGACGTCCTTCCCGGACGCGGCCTTGCCGCCGGCGGCGAGGAACTTCTTCGCCGACTCGAACATCGCCTCGTGGATCTCCATCCTCGCGGGCTCGAACTTGACCGCGTTGGCGAAGCAGGCGAGGGCGTACTCGTGGTTGCCGGTGCCGACGAGCTTCTGGGCGTGGTCGAGCCACTTCTGGGCCTTCGCCGGATCGGGCTTGAAGGCGCCCTGGTCCGGCGTCTCGCCGCCATCGGGGGGTGGGTTCTTCTTGAATCCGAACAGTGCCAATGATCGCTCCTCGCAGAGGCCCCGCGGCGGCGCTTCCGTCGCGTCCTCGTCCCTTCCGTTCGCATCGCCGCGTGGCGACGGATCCTTGCCGCCGCGGCCGAGGCGCCCCACGGAGCCCGACGTCGCCTCGCGGTTCCCGCCGAGCGAATGGATGCCGCTGCGGCGAGTCCTCAACCTTAGCACGGGCGAGCCCGCAAGGGGGATTCGGCCGGGCCGGCGGCGTACGATGATCCCCCCGCCCGGAGACCTCCCTCCCATGCCTCGGCAGATCGTGCTCTATCCGGATCCGGTGCTGCGGCGACGCGCCGCGGAGATCGAGCGCATCGACGACTCGATCCGGGAGCTCGTCGCCGACCTCGCCCGTCTCCTCGCGGAGCATCGCGGCGCGGGCATCGCGGCTCCCCAGGCCGGTGCGAGCCTGCGTCTCTTCCTCGTCGCCGGGCCGGAGGCGGGGGCCCCGCCCACGGTCTTCATCAATCCCCGCCTCCACGATCCCGGCCGGGAGTCGGAGTCGTCGAGCGAGGGATGCCTCAGCCTGCCGGAGATCCATGGCGAAGTCACCCGCCCCAAGCGGATCTCGATCACGGCGCTCGATCTCGAGGGTCGCGAATTCACGCTGACCTCCGACGCATTCCCCGCGAGGGTCTGGCAGCACGAGATGGACCACCTCGACGGCGTGCTGATCCTCGATCGCATGCGGGCGATCGACCGCCTCGCCACCCGCCGGACGGTGCGGAGCCTCGAACTCGCCTCGCGGGCCTACGCGGAGGGATGACCGCGCCGCTTCGGATCGCCTTCGCCGGTTCGGGAGCGTTCGGCCTGCCGACCCTCGAGCGTCTCGCAGGCCTCGGCGAGATCGTGCTGGCCATCTCGGCGCCGCCGCGGCCGGCGGGCCGAGGCCTCGCCTCCACGCCCACGCCGATCGCCGCCGCGGCCGCGGCGATGGGCCTGCCGCTGCTCGAGACGCCCAACCTCAACGAGGCGGCGTCGCTCGCCCGCCTCCGGCAGGCGTCGCCGCAGGTGCTCGTGGTGATCGCCTTCGGGCAGAAGCTCTCGCCGGAGGTGGTCGCGACCGCGTTCTCGATCAACCTTCACGCCTCGCTGCTGCCCAAGTACCGCGGGGCCGCGCCGATCGCTCGGGCGATCATGGGCGGCGAGGAGGAGACCGGGGTCTGCGTGATCTCCATCGCGGAGCGGATGGATGCCGGGGCGATCCATGCGGTGCGGCGGACGCCCATCGATCCGCTCGAGACCGCGGGCGAACTGCACGATCGCCTCGCCGCCCTCGGGCCCGAGGCGGTCGAGGAGACGATCCGGGCGTGGCAGCGGGGGGCGTTGCCGGTGCTGCCGCAGGACGAGTCCCGGGCGACCCGGGCGCCGAAGATCGGCCGCGGCGATGCCGTCGTCGACTTCGCCGGATCGGCGACCGATCTGCGGGGATGGATCCACGGCCTGAGTCCCCGTCCCGGCTGCACCATCCGCTTGGGCGAAGGTCGCGGGGCCGGCTCGCTGCGGCTGCTGCGGGTCGCCGCGGATCGGACGCCGGCGGCGGGCCCGCCCGGCTCGATCGATGCCGATGGCACCATCGCCTGCGGCGTCGGATCCCTTCGCCTGCTCGAGGTGCAGCCCGCCGGAGGGCGGGCGATGCCGTGGGCGGCGTGGCGGCAGGGCCATCCCATCCCGCCCGGCACCATCGCCCTCTCGCCATGACCCGCCCCCGCCGCTCGAAGGACGCCGCTTCGCCGCCGTTGGCCCAACGGATCGGCCGATCGGTGCGATCGCTTGGTGCATCGGTCGGAAGCGTCATCGCCGGACTGTTCGATTCGGTGTCGCCGCCCCCGCCGTCCCCGCCGCCGGAGCCGCCACGAACGCCGGAGCGGAGTTCGTCCCGCCGCAGCGGCCGCCGGTCCCAACGCCGCGGCGTCTCCGGTTCCGCCGCCGCGGTCGGGCCCGCCGCGGCCACGATGGCGGCCCGCTACGACGCGATCGTCGTCGAGATGCTCGATGCCCACGGGGTGCGGGTCCGCCGCTGGCGAAAGGGCACCACGGGCGTGGCTTGGGAGTCGCGACGGGGCGGCCGACGGGAACGCTGGATCGAGGCGCCGTATCCGCGGGGGCCGGTCTCCTGCGCGGTCTTCCTGCATGAAGTGGCCCACCATGCGATCGGCCTCGGGGCGGTCTCGCCGCGGTGCCTCGAGGAGCATGCCGCGTGGGCATGGGCGATCGAGCGGATGCGGGAGCGGGGGATCGAGCCGGGCATCTCCGTCGAGCGGCGGATGCATGCGGCGCTGCACTACGCCCTCGCCAAGGCGATCCGCCGCGGACTGCGGCGAGTCCCGCCGCAGCTGGAGGCCTATCGCCGTCCGCTGCCGGAGCGCCGCCCATGAGCGAGGCGTCGCCGACGGATCTGCTCGCGAGCGATCTCGACTACCCGCTCGATCCGGCGCTGGTGGCCCTGCGGCCGGTCGAGCCGCGGGACTCGGCTCGCCTCATGGTGGTCCACCGGCGGGAGGATCGGGTGGAGCATCGGCGGGTCCGCGATCTGCCGGAATACCTCGATCGCGGCGACCTCATGGTGGTGAACCGGACCCGGGTCGAACCGCGTCGCCTTGTGATCCGCCGCCGCGGCGGGGGGCGGGGCGAAGCCCTGCTGCTGGAGCCGCTCGGAGAAGGGCGGTGGCGTTGCCTGCTGAAGCCGTCGCGGCGGATCCGCCCCGGCGACCATCTTGAGATCGCCACGCCCTCGGGCGAGACCGCCGGGTCGCTCGAGGTCCTGCAGCGGCAGGAGGAGGCGTGGCTCGTCCGCTGGGCCGATCGACCGATCGCGGACGCGGCCGCGGGGGTGCCCTCCGACGGGGGAGGCCTCGACCGCGGCGGCTGGACGCCGCTTCCGCCCTACATCCTGAAGGGGCGGCGGGAGGCGGGCATCGATCCGGCCGCGGAGGAGTCGGCGGATCGGATCCGCTACCAGACGGTCTATGCGGAGGGCGGATGGCGGCCCTCGGTGGCGGCACCGACGGCGGGCCTGCACTTCACGCCGGAGCTGCTTGCGAGGATCGCCGCGCGGCAGGTCGAGATCGGCCGAGTCGAACTGAGCGTGGGTGCGGGCACCTTCCGGCCGGTCGAGTCGCCGCGACTTGCCGAGCATCCCATGGAGGCGGAATGGTGCCGGATCGAGCCCGCCGAGCTCGCGCGTCTCGCGGCGCAGGATCGCCGTCGGGCCGGGGGCGAAGGGCGGACGCTCGCCATCGGCACCACGAGCGTCCGGACCCTCGAGTCGCTGCCGGCGGAGCTGCCGACCTGCCGGGAGCCGCTCGAGTTCATCACCCGCCTGATGATCGCACCGGGGTTCGAGTTCCGGCGCACCGACCTGCTGCTCACCAACTTCCACCTGCCCCGCTCGACGCTGTTGGCGCTCGTCGGCGCCATGACCGGCCTCGAACGCCTCAAGTCCCTGTACGCCCTCGCGGCGGCGGAGGGCTACCGCTTCTACAGTTTCGGCGACGCCATGCTGCTGCTGCCGTAGGGCGATGGCGGTTCGCCGCGGCGACGATCGGAGGCCGACGCTGCTCCCGCCCGCGTGGCAGATCCGATATCACTGCCCAACCGTGAACCCCGCGTCCCTCTCGTCTCTGCTCGCCTGCTCGCCGGTGCCGTTGCGGCGGATCGGCGGCGGGGGCGATCCGCCGATCGAGGGCATCTGCGACGACCCCCGACGGGTGCAATCCGGGGCGATCTTCTTCGCCCGCACCGCCGTGCCCGCGGAGGCGGTCGCGCAACTCGAGGAGGCCTGCCGCCGCGGGGCGGCGGCGGCGGTGGCGGCGGTGGCCGATCCCGCGGCCGCCGTGGCGATGGGGCCCCGGCCGCTGCTTGCGGCGGCGGACTCGGCGGCGCTTCGGATCGCGCTTGCGGCGATGGCGGAGCGGTTCCATGGCGACCCGAGCCGGCGACTGGGCCTCGTCGGCGTCACCGGGACCAACGGCAAGACCACGGTGTGCTTCCTGCTGCAGCAGCTGCTGGCCGCCGCGGGCCGCCGCTGCGGCCTCTTCGGCACCGTCCACTTCGACGACGGCGAGACCGTCCGCCCCTCCGCGCTCACCACGCCGGGAGCGATCGAACTCTCCGCGGGCCTCGCCAGGATGGTCGCCAACGGCTGCGACTCGGCGGTGATGGAGGTCTCCAGCCACGGCCTCGACCAGCGGCGGGTGGCCGGGCTTCGCTTCGCCGTGGCGGTCTTCACCAACCTCAGCGGGGACCACCTCGACTACCACGGCAGCATGGAGGCCTACGCCGCGGCGAAGCGGCGGCTCTTCGAGTCGCTCGATCCGGAGGCGGTGGCGATCGTCAACCGCGACGATCCCGCGGCGGCATCGATGGCGGCCGCGGTCGCGGGCCGCGTCGTCGCCACGAGCCTCGGCGGAGCCGCCGAGATCTCCGCGACGGTGTCGCACCGCGCGGCCGCGGGCAGCCGCTGCAGCATCGCGACCCCGTGGGGCCGCATCGACTGCCACCTGCCGCTCCCGGGCGACCACAACGTCCGCAACCTGCTCGCGGCGGTGGCGGCGGCGGGGACGCTGGGGGTTCCGGCCGCCGCGATCGAGGCGGCGATCCCATCGCTGGCAGCGCCGCCGGGACGCCTCGAGCCGGTGCCCGATCCCGATGGCGGCCGTCTCGTGCTCGTGGACTATGCCCACACCGACGACGCCCTCGGGCGGGCCCTCGAGGCCTTGCGGCCGCTGCGGCCCCGGGGCACGAGGCTCTGGGTGGTCTTCGGCTGCGGAGGCGATCGCGATCGCAGCAAGCGGCCGCGGATGGGCGAGGTGGCGGCGTCGCTGGCCGACGAGGTCGTCGTGACCTCGGACAATCCCCGGACCGAGGATCCCCGAGCGATCGTGGCGGAGATCGTCGCGGGCATTCCGCCGCAGGCGATGGATCGCGTGACCGTCGAGGTCGACCGGGCGGCGGCGATCGAGTCGGTGCTGCGGCGGGCGGGCCGCGGCGATCTCGTGCTCATCGCGGGGAAGGGGCACGAGGACTACCAGATCGTCGGCACGGAGCGGCGGCCCTTCGACGACCGCCGGGTCGCCGCCGAGGCGATCTCGAGGATGCCCAAGGCGGCAGGAGGAAGGCCATGACCGAACCGGCATTCGAAGGCGGGCACGCAACGACGGCGGCGGGCGGCCCGCCTCCGGTCGTCGAGGACGATGGCGGATTCCTGACGCCGCGCTTCATCGCCGTCGCCTGCCGCGGCCGCTGGCAGCGGCCGCCGTCCGGACCCTCCGGCCTCGATCGCCCGCTCGCGGGCGTCGCGATCGACAGCCGCGAGGCGATGCCGCAGCGGGCGTTCATCGCCATTCGCGGCGAACGCCACGACGGGCACGACCACCTCGAGCAGGCGGTCCGCCAGGGCGCGGCGGTGCTCGTCGTCGATCGGCCGCTTCCGCCGGCCCTTCGGGATCGCCTCGAGGCGGCGATCCTCGAAGTCGAGGATGGGCGGCGGGCCCTGCGGTCGCTCGCGTCGGCCTGGCGGTCGAGCCTGCGGGACACCCGGGTGATCGGCGTGACCGGCTCCTGCGGCAAGACCACCACGCGTCGCCTGATCGATGCGGCGTTGCGGACCCGCCTGCGGGGCGTGGCGTCGCCGAAGAGCTTCAACAACGAGATCGGCGTGCCCCTGACGATCCTCTCGGCCAACCGCGACGCGGAGTACCTGCTCCTCGAGATCGGCACGAGCGGCCCCGGCGAGATCGGGCAGTTGGGGGCGATCGCAAGTCCCCACTTCGGCGTGGTCACCATGGTCGGCCGGGCCCATCTCGAAGGCCTCGGGTCGCTCGAGGCGGTCGCCGCCGAGAAGTGCTCGCTGCTCGATCGGCTCGTCGGGCCCGCGGTCGCGGTCACGCTCGCCGATGGGGGCATTCTCGCGGCGGCGGTGGAAGGCCGCCGCCGGCGGCTCGGCGAGTCGATCACCTTCGGCACCCACCCCGCCGCCGCGGTGCGGGTGGTGTCGCGGCAGGCCGATCCGCAGGGGCAGTGGGTCGAGCTCGCCGGGTCCGCCGCCGCCCGCTTCGAGGGGATCCGCCGCCTCCGGATGCGTCTTCCCGGGGCCCACAACGCCGCCAACGCCGCGGCGGCCATCGCGGTGGCCCTGCGGATGGGCGTTCCCTTCGACGACGCCGCGGCTGCGATCGCCGAGGTGGGCCCGGAGGATCGCCGGGTGCAGATCGAGGCGATGCCCGGCGGCGGCATGCTCATCAACGACGCCTACAACGCCAATCCCGAGTCGATGTCCGCGGCGCTCGAGACCCTCGTCGAGTTCGCCGGCGGCGGCCGGCCCTGCCGGCTCGTCCTCGGCGACATGCTCGAACTTGGTCCCGCGAGCGAGCAGCTGCATGAGGCGCTCGCCCGGGAGGTCGCGTCGCTGCGGGGGCGGATCGAGATCCTCGAGGTGGTCTGGGTCGGCTCGGGCAGCCGCCTCGCCGCCGCCACGACGGCGGCGGCAGGCGTGCCGACGCGGCATCAGGAGGCGGCGACGCCGGAGCTTGCGGCCTCGATCCGGGAACGCCTTCCGCCCGAGGGCGTGGTGCTCCTGAAGGCCTCGCGGGGCGTCGGCCTCGATCGCCTCGCCGAGTGGATGCGGGCCTGAGGCGGACCTCGGCTCCGTGCTCGCGGCGACTCGCCGCGCCGTCGCCGCCTCACACGGCCGCGGGAAGAATCGCTCCGCGGTTCATTCGCGCACGCGGCGGCGGTCGATGAAGGCGAGTCGCCCGCGGTCCGCACCCTTCCCTCGCGCCCGATGCTGTACCTCCTCGTCGATCGCCTTCAGAACCAGCTTGCGGAGTGGGGCCTTCTCTGGCTGGTGCAGGTGATGTTCCAGCTGGAGTTCCGCGCCTTCGCGGCGGTGGTGCTCTCCTTCTTCCTCGTCCTCGCCCTCGGGCCCCGCTGCATCCGCTGGCTCCGCGCCCAGAAGGTGGGCGACCATGCCGAGTTCCACAACGCGGCCGTCAACGAGCTCATGAAGGACCGCAAGGGGACCCCGTCGATGGGCGGCCTCTTCCTGTGCGGGTCGATCCTCCTGACGCTGCTGCTGCTGGCGGACCCCCGCAGCCTGCTGGTGCAGCTCGCCGCCGTCACGGTGGTGTGGCTCGGGGTCGTGGGCATGATGGACGACTGGCTCAAGCTCACCGCGGGCCGGCGGGCGCCCGGATCCCGCGACGGCCTCTACGCCTGGGAGAAGCTGCTCTTCCAGGCGGGCCTCGGCCTGATCGTCGGCTTCTTCCTCTGGCGGGAGCTGAGCGGGCAGGCCCCGGAGATGCTCGCAGTCAACCTGCCCTTCCAGCGGACCTTCGAGCCGACCGCCCTGAGCGAGACCCTCCTGCAGGCGCCTGCGGTGAATCCGCATCTGCTCGGCCTGCCCGCCTGGGCGTTCATCCTCTTCGCGGTGGTCTGGATCACGCTCTGCTCCAACGCCGTCAACATCACCGACGGCATGGACGGCCTCGCGGCGGGCTGCCTCTCGGTCAACGCGATCGCCCTGATGGTGCTCTGCTACATCGCCGGCACCGCGCGGGTCTCCTGGCATCTGCTGGTGCCCCACGTGCCCGGCGCCGCGGAGCTCATGGTGGTCGCCGCCGCCATGGCCGGGGCGTGCCTGGGCTTCCTGTGGTTCAACTGCAGCCCGGCGCGGGTGTTCATGGGGGACACCGGATCGCTGCCGCTCGGCGGCCTGCTCGGATTCATCACCCTCGCCATCCGCCAGGAGGCCCTGCTGCTGCTGGTCGGAGCGGTGTTCTTCATCGAGGCGGCCAGCGTGCTGCTGCAGGTCGGCTGGTTCAAGTGGAGCGGCGGGCGGCGGATCTTCGCCTGCGCGCCGATCCACCATCACTTCCAGCTGCGGAACTGGAGCGAGCAGCAGATCGTGACCCGGTTCTGGCTGGTGACCGTGGTGATGGCGATGGTGGCGATGGCCTCGATCAAGCTTCGCTGAGGCGGCCGCCGGCGGGTCCGGCCGAGGCGGCGGCGTCGGCGAGACCCAGCGCGGCCAGCAGGCCGACTCGCCCGCGGCTGGCGATCTCCTCGCGAAGCGCCGCGAGGAACGCGGCTCGCGGCACCGCCCCGAGATCCCGCGGCACGCCCCGGGCCCGAAGGCTCACGGTGTCGGCCTCGGCGTCGCGGGGGCCGACGACGAGCAGGTAGGGGATCCGCTCCTCCGCGGCGCCGCGGATCCGCGACTGGATCCGCTCGGCGCCGGCGTCGAGGGTGGCCCGGACGCCGGCCCCGCGAAGCTCCCCGAGGACCCGCTCCGCGTAGTCGCCGGTCTTGTCGCTGATCGGCAGGACCCGCACCTGCTCCGGCGCGAGCCAGGTGGGGAACGCGCCGGCGAAGTGCTCGATCAGCACGCCGATGAACCGCTCCATCGAGCCGAAGGGGGCGCGGTGGATCATCACCGGGCGGTGGCGGCGGTTGTCGGGGCCGAGGTAGGAGAGGTCGAAGCGCTCCGGCAGGTTGTAGTCGACCTGGATCGTGCCGAGCTGCCAGGAGCGGCCGATCACGTCGCGGACCACGAAGTCGATCTTGGGCCCGTAGAAGGCCGCCTCCCCCGGCTCCTCGGCAAAGGGCACGCCCAGCGAGGCGGCGGCGTCGCGGCAGGCCTGCTCGGCCTTGTCCCAGTTGGCGGGATCGCCCACGTACTTCGCGCTGTCGGGGTCCCGCAGGCCCACGCGGACGCGGTAGTCGGACATGCCGAGGGTGTCGAAGATGATCCGCACCAGCTCGAGGCAGCCGGCGATCTCGCCCGCGATCTGATCCTCGCGGCAGAAGAGATGGGCATCGTCCTGGGTGAAGCCCCGCACCCGGGTCATGCCCGCGATCTCGCCGGACTGCTCGTAGCGGTAGACGGTGCCGAACTCGGCGAGGCGGACCGGAAGGTCGCGGTAGGAGCGGGGCTCGCTCGCGAAGATCCGGATGTGGTGGGGGCAGTTCATCGGCTTGAGCAGGTAGCCGTCGATCTCGCCCCGCTCGATCCGGTTGGCCAGCTCGCCGCAGCTGCATCCCTCCTCGGCCAGCGCCGCGAGGGCGGCGCGGTCGAGCACCGGCGGGTACTGGCTCTCCGCGTAGTAGGGGAAGTGCCCGCTGGTGCGGTAGAGATCGAGCCGTCCGATGTGCGGCGTGAACACCTGCTGGTAGCCCTGCCGGGCGAGCTGCTCGCCGATGAAGGTCTGCAGCTCCTGCCGGACGATGGCGCCACGCGGGGTCCACAGCACCAGGCCCGGACCGACCATCTCGTCGAGGTGGAAGAGCCGCATCTGCCGCCCGAGCACGCGGTGGTCGCGGCGGCGGGCCTCCTCGAGCTGGTGCAGATGGGCGTCGAGGGCGGCCTGATCCGGGAACGCGGTGCCGTAGATGCGGAGCAGGCGATCGCTGTTCTCGTCGCCGTGCCAGTAGCTCGACGCGATCGAGAGCAGCTTGAAGGCGCCGATGCGGCCGGTGCTGGGCACGTGCGGCCCGCGGCAGAGGTCCTCCCAGTGGACGCCCGGGGTTCCGCTCGCGTACCAGCTGAGCCGATCGCTGCCCGCGGCGATCGCCCGCTCGGCGTTGTCGATCTTGTACTTGCTGCCCTCGCCGCGGAGGCGATCGAGGCCCGCCGCCGCCGGAAGTTCGTGGCGGGTGAAGGGCCGGTCCTCCGCCACGATCTCCTTCATGATCGCCTCGATGCGGGGCAGGTCGTCGCCGGAGATCGACACCCCCGGCGGCGGGGCCACGTCGTAGTAGAAGCCCTGCTCCACCGGGGGGCCGTAGACGAGTTCGAGGCCGGGGAAGGCCCGCTGCAGCGCCTCGGCCATGACGTGGGCGGCGCTGTGCCGCAGCAGCTGCAGGGCCTCCTCGTCGACGGAGCCGTCACGCCTCCGCGGGGTCACGATCGCGAGGTCGGCGTCGCGTTCGATCGGCGTGGAGAGGTCCGCGAGGCGGCCGTCGATCCTGGCGGCGACGGCGGCGGCGGCGAGGCGGGGGCCGATGGCGAGCGCCACTTCGGCGGGCGAGGTCGGGGCGTCGAAGGTCCGGCTGGAGCCGTCGGGGAGTCGGATGGTCGGCATCGTTCACTCCCGGCGGGCGTCGCCGCCGGCAGAAGGTTCCTCGAAGAGCGGCGACTGCCCGGGCGTGGGCGCCGGCCGCTGGTGCAGGTCGTCGAGTTCGGTCCGGAAGTCCTCGAGATTGCGGAAGTCGTGGTACTCGCTCGCGAAGCGAATGTAGGCGACCTCGTCGATCGACCGCAGCCGCAGGGCGAGGCGGCGGCCGATCTCCCGGCTCGGGACCTCCCGTTCGAACTCGCGGTAGAGCTCGTCCTCGACCTCGCGGACGAGGCGGGCCTTGGCCTCCTCGGGAATCGGCCGCTTGCCGCAGGCCGCCTGCAGGCCTCGCAGGAGGTTGGTCGGCTCGAAGGGCACGCGGCTGCCGTCCCGCTTGACCACCATGAGGCGTCCGGTCTTCTCGCTTCGCTCGTAGGTGGTGAAGCGCCGCCCGCAGGCGTTGCACTCCCGGCGGCGGCGGATCGACGCTCCGGAGTCGACGCTGCGGCTGTCGATCACGCGATCGTCGTCGACGAGGCAGATGGGGCAGCGCACGGGAGCATCGTCGGCGGGTCGCGCGGCGGCGTCAACCGCGGCCGATCAGATCTCCTCGATCTCGGCCACCTTGCGGTCGGCGAGCTGGTCCACCCGATCGGTGCTCGACTTGGTGAGGTCGTCGATCCTCGCCTTGGCCCGCTTGGCGTCGTCCTCGGAGAGGCCGCTCTGGCGGTCCGCGGCGAGCTTGTCGACGAGGCGGTTGGCGTCGCGGCGCTCGTTGCGGATCGCGATGCGGCTCTCCTCGGCGAGCTTGCGGACCTGGGCGGCGAGCTGCTTGCGGCGGTCCGCCGAGGGCGGGGGCACGTTGATGCGGATCACGTTGCCCTCGAGCTGGGGATTGAGGCCGAGGCCGGCCCGCTCGATCGCCTTGACGATCTCGTGCTTGGCGCCGGGATCGAACGGCTTGACGAGCAGCTGGGTGGCTTCGCTGACGCTGATCGCCGCGAGCTCCCGCATGTCGGTGCTGCTGCCGTAGTAGTCGACCTTGACGTACTCGAGCAGGGCGGTGCTGGCCCGGCCGGTCCGCAGTCCCCGCAGCTCGCGGGCGAGGTAGTCGACGGACTTCTCCATCCGCTCGAGGCACTCGAGTTCGATCGTGTCGAGGTCCGGGGCTTCGCTCATGGCGGTCTCCTGGGAACCGGCGGGGTCGTGGGGCCGCGACGCCTCAGGAGGCGACGGTGACCACCGTTCCGATCCCCTCGCCGGCGACGGCGCGGCGGATGTTGCCGGCGGTCCGGAAGTTGAAGACGCGGACCGGCAGGGCATGCTCCATGCACATGGTCATCGCGGTGAGGTCCATCACCCCGAGCTGCCGCTCGAGCACCTCGGGGAAGGTCAGGCGAGGATAGAGCGTCGCCGCGGGGTTGGAGCGGGGATCCGCGGAGTAGATGCCGTCGACCTTGGTGGCCTTCAGCAGCGCGTCGGCGCCGAGCTCGATCGCCCGCAGGCTGGCGCAGGTGTCGGTGGTGAAGAAGGGATTGCCGGTTCCGGCGACGAGGATCACCACCCGGCCCTTCTCGAGGTGCCGGAGGGCCCGCGCCCGGATGAACGGCTCCGCGACCGCGGTCAGGGCGATCGCCGACATCACCCGGCTCTCCACCCCGGCGCCGCGGAGGGCCTCCTTGAGGGCCATGCCGTTGATGACCGTGCCGAGCATCCCCATGTAGTCGGCGGTGGACTGGTCGATCGTGCCGGCGGCGGCCATCGACGCGCCGCGGATCAGGTTGCCGCCCCCGACGACCACCGCGATCTGCGAGCCGGTCTTCGAGGCGTCGGCGATCTCGGCGGCGATGGCGGCGAGCTCCGCGGGATCGATGCCGGTCTCGCCCGCGCGGGCGAAGCTCTCGCCGCTCAACTTGAGGACGACGCGTCGCGGGCGGTTGCCCGAAGGACTCACGGGAGGACTCATGGAAGCTCCGCAGCGGGACGAACGGGACGGGGCGAAGGGCAGGAGCCGACCCCTTGGGCGGACTCGTTGGGCGAAGACCGGGGCGAAGACCGGGCGAATGCGGGGGCG
>CAZQUA010000033.1:0-15463 GCA_964596455.1 uncultured Isosphaeraceae bacterium | reverse complement strand
TACACCTCCACCGCCGCCGGCGGACGGGCCCGCGCCCGCGGCCGCCGCTGATCGCGGTTCAGGAACCATCGCGGCGCCGCGGCGCCGCGTGTGCAGGAAGACGCCCATGGCGATGATGCCCAAGCGAATCAAGTTCCGGAAGCAGCAGCGCGGCAAGCTGCGCGGCGAGGCCACCCGGGGCAACTACGTGGCCTTCGGCGAGTTCGGCCTGCAGGCCCTCGAGCCGCACTGGCTCAGCGCCCGCCAGATCGACGCCGGCCGCATCGCGGCGCAGCACTTCCTGCGCCGCCAGGGGAAGGTGTTCATCCGCGTCTTCCCCGACAAGCCGATCTCCAAGAAGCCCCTCGAGACCCGCATGGGCAAGGGCAAGGCGGAGACGGCGTTCTGGGCCGCCCGCATCAAGCCGGGCACGGTCCTCTTCGAGATCGCGGGCGTGCCCGAGGACATCGCCCGGCAGGCGATGGCCCGCATCGCCCACAAGATGCCGGTGCGGTGCCGCTTCGTCGGCCGCCGCCTCACGGTGTGACCCGCCCGACGCGACTGGAACCCCGACGATGAACGCCAAAGAGGTCCGCAAGCTGTCCGACGAGGAGATCGTGGTGGAGACCGCGCGGCTGCGCCGTCGCCTGCTCGACCTTCGCTCCCAGGCGGTCACCGAGAAGATCTCCGACAACTCCCAGTTCTCCAAGTCCCGCAAGGACATCGCCCGGTTGCTGACCGAGGCGAGCCGCCGCCGTAAGGAGGCATCGGCCCGATGAGCCGTCCCCGCAAGATCGCCCTCGAGATCCCGCCCCGCAGCCCCCGCAAGGTGGGCGTGGTGGAGTCGGATGCCCGCGACAAGACCCGCACCGTGGTCATTGCCCGCAGTTCGCGGCATCCCAAGTACGGCAAGTACATCCGTCGGCGGACGGTGCTGCAGGTGCACGACGAGGGCAACGAGAGCCGCCGCGGCGATCGCGTCGAGGTGGCGGAGTGCCGCCCGATCTCCCGCACCAAGCGGTGGACGCTTGTGAGGATCGTCGAACGAGGTGCCGCGGCGGTGGAGCCGATCGCGGCGGAAGGACAGGTCTGACGCCGGCTCGGCCGACGCCCGGAGCATGACGCGATGATCCAGAAGGAAACCAGGCTCGAGGTGGCCGACAACAGCGGCGCAAAGGTCGCCATGGTGATCGGCGTGCTCGGCTCCTCGACCGCCCGCGGCGCCTTCACCCGCCTGAGCATGGGGGTGGGCGACCGGGTGGTGTGCACCGTCAAGAAGGCCCTGCCCAACGGCGACGTGAAGGCGGGCGACAAGGTGCAGGCGGTGATCGTGCGGACCAAGTACCCCACCCGCCGCGAGGACGGGTCGTACGTCCGCTTCGACTCCAACGCCTGCGTGCTCGTGGACAAGGAAGGCAATCCCAAGGGCACCCGCATCTTCGGAGCGGTGGCGAGGGAGCTCCGCGAGCGGAACTACATGAAGATCGTCTCTCTCGCGACGGAGGTGGTGTGATGCCGAGGCACATTCGCAAGGGCGACACGGTGGTCGTGACCGCCGGCAACTCCAAGGGAGTCGTCGGAGAGGTGCTGTCGGTGGATCCGGACAGCGGGACCTGCACGGTGAAGGGCGTCAACATCCGCTCCCGCCGCCTGCGGCCCAACGCCAACCGCCCCCGCGGCGGGACCGTCCGCACGGAGATGCCCATCCACATGAGCAACGTCAGCCCCGCGGTCGAGGGCAAGCCCTCCCGCGTGCGGTTCGAGACCCGTCCCGACGGGTCGAAGGTGCGGGTCGCGGTGCGGGGCGGCAAGGTCCTGCACACCCTTCGCGGCCCGCGGGAGTCGGAGTCCTGAGTGGCGGCGGGGCGGCCAGCGCCGCCCCGGCACGCACCCGCGGCCGCGACGAGCGAGCGTCGCCCGCGTGAACCGAGCGTCCCCGCGTGAACGAGTTGCAGCGAACGAAAGCCATGGTCTCCAACAACGCCACCGCCAGCCGACCCCGCCTGCAGGCCCTCTACCTCGACTCCGTCGCCGCCAAGGCGATGGAGCAGTTCGGGCTGCGGAACCGCAACGAGCTGCCCCGCATCGCCAAGGTCGTGATCAACTGCGGCGTCGGCCGGTTCCTCGAGAACCAGAAGCTGAAGCCGGAGATCCGCGAGACGGTGATGTCGACGCTGTCGACGATCTCCGGGCAGCGTCCCGTGATGATCGCCACCCGCCATGCCGTGGCGAACTTCAAGGTCCGCGAGGGCGCCCCCTCGGCGTTCATGGTGACGCTGCGGCGGGAGCGGATGTGGCACTTCCTCGACCGCCTCATCAACCTCGCGGTGCCCCGCATCAAGGACTTCCGCGGCCTCTCGAGGGACGCCTTCGACAAGGGCGGCTCCTACTCCATGGGCCTCACCGAGCAGGCGGTGTGGCCGGAGATCAACATGGCCAACGTGGTGTTCAACCACGGCATGAACATCAACATCGTCTTCGAACGCAGCAACCCCGAGATGAGCCGCTTCATCCTCGCGGAGCTGGGACTTCCCTTCACCCGCGAGGACGAGGACGGTTCCCGCCGTTCCCGCTGACGGACCTGCCCCAGACCGACCGCCCGATCCGGAAACGCCCCGATGGCCAGCAAGCGCACCTTCGCCAAGATGAAGCAGACCCCGAAGTTCTCCACCCGCCGGCAGAGCCGCTGCGAGATCACCGGCCGCAAGCGGGGGGTCTACCGGAAGTTCCGCATCAGCCGCATCCTGCTGCGGGAGCTCGCCCTGCAAGGCATGGTGCCGGGCATGCGCAAGGCCAGCTGGTGAACCGCCGGACGGAGAGGAACCCACGCCGATGAACGATCTGACCGCCGACATGCTGACCCGGATCCGCAACGCCGCCCGCAACCGCGAGGCGTCGGTGAACTGCCTCAGCAACAAGCTCAACCGCGGCGTCGCCGCGGTGCTCGTCGAGGAGGGCTACATCGATGGCTTCGAGACGGTGGAGGACGGCCGGCAGGGCCTGATCCGCGTGAAGCTCAAGTACGGCCCCCGCGGGGAGCAGGTGATCAACCGGATCGAGCGGGTCTCCCGCGGCGGACGGCGGGTCTACCGGGGCGTCGCCGACCTGCCGCGGCCGCTGCAGGGCCTCGGCATCGCGATCGTCTCGACCAGTCAGGGCGTCATGAGCGACCGGCGCTGCCGCGAGGCGAACCTCGGCGGCGAGGTGGTGGCCACGGTGTGTTGATTCCGGTGCGGCCCCGATGCGGGGCCGGCCGGTGGAGCCAGCAGTCATGAGTCGAATCGGCAAGAAGGCCATCGAGGTTCCCAGCGGCGTGAAGGTCGCCATCGACCCCCACGCCCATCGGATCTCCGTGGAAGGCCCCAAGGGCAAGCTGTCGCAGGACCTTCGCAAGGAGGTCCGCGTGGCCTGGTCGGAGTCGGAGAAGCGGATCCTGTGCACCATCGATCCCGCCGACGGCGAGAACAAGCAGGTGCGGGCGTACTGGGGCCTCACCCGGGCCCTCATCGCCAACATGATCCGCGGCGCCGCCCAGGGCTACGAGCGGAAGCTCGAGGTCGTGGGCGTGGGTTGGGGCGCGAAGCTGCAGGGCATGAACCTCGTGCTGAACCTCGGCTACGCCGACCCCATCACCATGCCGGTGCCGGCGGGCCTCAAGTGCGAGGTCCAGGGCCCCACGATCACCATCACCGGTCCGGACCGCCAGGCGGTGGGGCAGTTCGCCGCCGCCATCCGCAGCAAGCGGAAGCCGGAGCCCTACAAGGGCAAGGGCGTCCGCTACTCCGACGAGGTCATCATCCGCAAGCAGGGCAAGACCGCCGGCAGCTGAGCCGGCAGGAATCGATCATGAACCGACTCGAGAACAAGATCGTCCGCCGCGCCCGCCGGCGCATCCGCGTCCGCAAGCGGGTCCTCGGCGTCCCGGCCCGGCCGCGGCTCTCGGTGTTCCGCTCGCTGACCCACATCTACGCCCAGATCATCGACGACCTGAGCGGACGCACCCTCGCGGCGGCCTCCTCCCGGGACCGCGGCTTCGAGGCCCCCGGCGACGGCGGCAAGGTGGCGCAGGCCCAGGCGGTCGGCCGCCTCATCGCGACCCGCGCGACCGCCGCGGGCGTGACCGCCATCGCCTTCGACCGCAACGGCTTCCGCTACCACGGCCGGGTGAAGGCCCTCGCCGACGCCGCTCGGGAGGGCGGCCTGCAGTTCTGACCTCTCGCGGGATCCGTCCCGCGACCTTGATCCTGGATCCATTCCCATGGCCGAACTTCTCGACGAATCGACCTCGCTCGAATCCACCACGGTGGGCATCTTCCGCACCTCCACGACGGTGAAGGGCGGCCGCCGCTTCAGCTTCAGCGCCCTCGTGGTGGTGGGCGACCGGCAGGGTCGCGTGGGCATCGGCTACGGCAAGGCCGACCAGGTGCCCGCAGCGATCGAGAAGTCGCAGAAGGAGGGCCGCCGCAAGCTCCGCAGCTTCCCGCGGCAGGGCCAGACGATTCCCCACGAGGTCGAGGGCCGCTTCGGGGCCTCCTCGGTCCGTCTCGTGCCCGCCTCTCCCGGCACCGGCATCACCGCGGGCGCCGCGGTCCGGGCGGTGCTCGAGATGTTCGGCATCAAGGACTGCCTGACCAAGTGCTACGGATCGACCAACGCGATCAACCTCGTCAAGGCGACGCTCGAGGCGCTGTCGAGCCTCCGTCGCCGCGAGCAGATCGAGGCCCTTCGCGGCGTGAACCTCGGCGAGAGCGCCGTGGAGTCGATGGTGCGGCGGGGCATGGCGTTCATGCCGGTCGCGAGCGGCGGCGAGCGTGCCGCGGCGCCGGTGAACGTGGTGGGCGACGATCGCCGCTCGCGGGGCCCGCGTCGGGGCGGCGGCGGCGGCGGTCCGCGTCGCGGACGCGGCGATGGCGGCGGCGGGGGGGGCGGCGGTGGTGGTGCTCCGGGCGGCGATGCCGCGGGGGCACCGAAGGGTTGATCGCAGCAGGAACGATCGCGATCGGGTCGATCGCCAGTTTCCACTCGCATCCGGCAGCGTGTGCCGGAAGGGGCTTCCAGCCATGATGATCCACGACGTCACCGCCCGAGTCGGCCGCCACAAGGCCCGCAAGCGCGTCGGGCGAGGCGAGGCCAGCGGGGTCGGCAAGACCTCCGGCCGCGGCCACAAGGGCGCCAAGAGCCGTTCCGGCTACAGCCGGAGGGCGAGCTACGAGGGCGGGCAGAAGCCGTTCGCACAGCGCTTCCCCAAGCGGGGCTTCAGCAACGCCCCGTTCCGCCGGGAGTTCCATGTGGTCAACCTCAAGGCGCTCGAGGACCGCTTCGAGAGCGGCGCCGAGATCGACGCCGCCATCCTCGTCCGGGTCGGCCTGATCCGCGACGAGAAGCGTCCGCTGAAGGTGCTCGCCGAAGGCGTGCTCTCCAAGGCGTTCAAGGTCACCGCGGCCCGCTTCTCGGCGACCGCGAAGGCCCGCATCGAGGCCGCCGGCGGCACCGCGACGGTGACCGACTGAGCGAAGGGACGACGCCGACCCCATGCTGCAGGCCCTGCTGAACATCTTCCGCATCCCCGACCTGAGGAATCGGATCCTCTTCACCCTCGGGATGCTGGTGATCTACCGGATCGGGTTCTGGATCCCGCTGCTCGGCGTGGACCAGACCGCGCTCGCCGAGGCCGCCAAGAGCGCCGCCGAGGAGGAGACCGGTTTCGGCCGCCTGCTCCAGTTCGCCTCGATCTTCTCCGGCGGCAGCCTGCAGCAGTCGACGATCTTCGGCCTCGGGATCATGCCGTACATCACCGCGGCGATCATCTTCCAGCTGCTGCAGTCGGTGGTGCCGTCGCTGCAGGAGCTGAAGAAGGAGGGCGCGAGCGGCCAGCAGAAGATCACCGAGTGGACCCGCTACGCCACCGTGGGCCTCTGCTTCGTGCAGGCGATGATGTGGCTGAGCTTCCTGCGGACCTCGGGCCTCGTGCAGCCGGAGTTCGTGCGGGGCGGCAGCCTGATGATCTTCTACCTCGCCGGCGTCGCGGGCCTCACCGCGGGCAGCGTGTTCCTGATGTGGCTCGGCGAGCAGATCGACAAGTACGGGATCGGCAACGGCGTCTCGCTGATCCTCACCGCGGGCATCCTGGCCCAGCTGCCCGGAGCGATCGGCTGGGTGGCGGCGAACTTCTCCGCGAGCCAGGCGGAGGACACCGGGCAGATCGGCGTGATCGGCGTGGTGTTCCTCGCGGCGGCGTTCCTCTTCGTGACCGCGGGGGCGATCGTGATCACCGTCGCCCAGCGCCGCATTCCGATCCAGGCCGCCAAGCAGACCCGCGGACGGCGGGTGTTCGGCGGTCAGAAGCACTACCTGCCGCTGCGGGTGAACCACGCGGGGGTCATGCCCATCATCTTCGCGAGCAGCCTGATGATCTTCCCCTCGACGATCTTCGGGTGGATGGCCACGCGGGCGAGCCAGATGGGCGACGGAGGCTGGTGGGCCGCGACCTGCGACTGGCTCGCCAACAACTTCCTGATGGGGGCCTACCCGTACATCGTCATCGAGATCCTGATGATCTACTTCTTCAGCTACTTCTGGACCACCGTCCAGTTCAGTCCCGAGGAGATGTCCCGGCAGCTGAAGGAGAACGGCAGCTTCATTCCCGGCCTTCGGCCCGGCCCCCGCACCGCCGAGTACCTCGAGACGGTGATGGAGCGGATCACCTTCGTGGGCGCCGGCTTCCTCGCGGTCATCGCGATCATCCCCACGATGGTCGCGGACCGGATGAACATCCCCTTCTTCGTCTCGAGCTTCCTCGGCGGCACCGGCCTGCTGATCGTGGTCAGCGTCGGACTCGACCTGATCCAGCGCATCGAGGCCAACCTGCTGATGCGGAACTACGCCGGCTTCCTGACCGGCACCGATGGCCGCGGACCGCGGGTCCGCTCCGGCCGCAGCGGATGACCTTCACGCGGCTTCCTCCCGACCACTTTCCGATCGCCTCTCTCCGACCTGCCGTCCGCCGCCCGAATCCCATGCTTCGACCCCTCCCCAACCTCTCCGGCGATCCGCGGCAACGCCCCTGGGCGGCCCGCCGCAGCGACGCCGAGATCGCCGCCATCGCCGCGGCGGGCGAGGTGGTCGCGGAGGCGCTCGCGGCGGCTTCGTCGGCGGCGGTGCCCGGAGCCGCCACCGTCGAACTCGAGCGGGCGGCGGCCGCGGTGCTCGATCGCCATGGGGCCGAGGCGGTGCTGCTCGAGGAGGGCGAGGCCGAGGCCGGGGCCTTCCCGGCATGCTGCTGCGTCAGCGTCAACGATGCGGTGATCCATGGGGTGCCCGGCGGGCGTCGCCTCGCCGAGGGGGACCTCGTCTCGATCGACTGCGCCTGCCGCCTCGACGGCTGGTGCGCCGACGCGGCGACGACCCTCGCGGTCGGATCGGTCGACTCGTCTCGGCGGCGCCTGCTCGAGGTGGGCGAGTCCGTGCTCGAGGAGGCGATCGCCGCGATCCGTCCGGGGCGGCCGTGGAGCCGCATCGCCGCCCTCATCCAGGAGCGGATCGAGTCGGCGGGCTTCGCGACGGTGGTCGGTTGGACGGGGCACGGCATCGGCCGGAGCCTGCACGAATGGCCGCCGGTGCCGGCGACCCTGACCGAGTCGCTGCTCGCCCGCGAGGACTTCACGCTGCTGCCGGGCATGGTGCTCGCGATCGAGCCGATCGTGGTCCTGCAGGCGCCCTCGCCCCGGAACGGCCCCTGCAGCCGCGGAGTGGGCATCCGCCTCGCGGCGGACGGCTGGACCGTCGAGACCGCCTCCGGAAGCGTCTCCTGCCACTTCGAGCACACCGTGGCGGTGAACCGCCGCGGCGCGTCGGTCCTGACCCGCGGCGTCGCCGGCCGGCGGCCCCGCTTCGAGCTCGGAAGCGAGGTGGCGGCGTGAGCAAGGAAGAGAAGATCACCCTCGACGCCGAGGTCACCGAGGCGCTTCCCGACGCGATGTTTCGCGTCAAGTTGCCCAACAACCAGCACATCATCGCCTACGTGAGCGGTAAAATGCGGAAGTTCTTCATCCGGATCGTCCCGGGGGATCGGGTGACCGTGGAACTGAGTCCCTACGACATGACCAAGGGGCGGATCATCCTCCGCCACTGAGGTCGCAGATTCCGCGGCGTCGCCTCGGCGCCGCGGGGAGGTGCACACGAAGTGAAGGTCCGAAGCAGCATCAAGCGCCGCACCCTCGATTGCCAAGTGGTCATCCGCAAGGGCAAGCGGTTCGTCATCAACAAGAAGAACCCCAGGCTCAAGCAGCGTCAGGGCTGAACCAGCCTCCGGAGCGATCCCATGCCCCGCATCGCCGGCGTCGACATCCCCGAAAAGAAGAAGATCCTCTACTCCCTCCAGTACATCTACGGGATCGGCCCGAAGTTCGCGGCGGACATCCTCGCCCGGACCGGCATCGACCCGGAGCGGAAGGCGGCGGACCTGAACGACCAGGAGCTCAGCGCCATCAGCGCCGCCATCGACGGCGGCTTCGTGGTGGAGGGCGCCCTGCGACGCCAGGTGCAGCAGGACATCCAGCGGCTGAAGGACATCCGGGCCTACCGCGGCGAGCGGCATCGCCGCGGCCTGCCGGTCCGGGGGCAGCGGACCCGCACCAACGCCCGCACCCGCAAGGGCCGCCGCAAGACCGTCGCCGGCAAGAAGGGCGTGAAGGGCTGATCACCGCATCGGGCCGCACCGCGTCCCGGGAGCCAACGAGATGTCGAGCAAGAAGAAGATCCGCAAGAACGTCATCAAGGGGATCGCCCACATCAAGGCGACCTTCAACAACACCCTCGTGACCATCACCGACGTGAACGGCGAGACCCTCTGCTGGGATTCCGCCGGCACCGCGGGGTTCAAGGGGGCCCGCAAGTCCACGCCGTTCGCGGCGACGCGGGCGAGCGAGCGGGCCGCGGCGAAGGCCAAGCGGATGGGCATGCGGGAGGTCGAGGTGCGGATCACCGGCCCCGGCCCCGGCCGCGAGTCGGCGGTGACGGGCCTGCAGGCCAACGGCCTTCGGGTCACCGCGATCGAGGACCACACGCCGATCCCCTTCAACGGCTGCCGCCCTGCGAAGCGGCGTCGCGTCTGAGTTCGTCGAACCGAGTTTCCTTGCCGCATCGCAGCAGGAGACGCCCGGCGGCCGGCAGGCCGGGACGAATCTCCGAACGGATGCGGAACCCACCTGACAGGGTCCTGCCGGACAGCGGAGTTCAACGATGCATGTGAGATGGCGAGGCCTCGAACTGCCCGCACGGGTGGTGGCCGATCAGCAGAGCCTGTCCCCGACCTTCGGACGCTTCATCGCGGAGCCGTTCGAGCGGGGCTTCGGGACCACCGTCGGCAACAGCCTGCGGCGGATCCTCCTGTCGAGCCTCGAGGGCGCGGCGATCACCCGCATCAAGATCGAGGGCGTGGAGCACGAGTTCTCCTCGATGCCGGGCGTGTACGAGGACGTGGCCGACGTGATCCTGAACATCAAGGGCCTCGTGGTCAGCATGGACTCCGACGAGCCCCGCCGGATGAAGCTCTCCGCGGAGGGCCCGGGCGAGGTGACCGCGGAGCTGATCGAGGCGGATCCGAGCATCGTCATCCACAACCGCGAGAAGGTCATCGCCTCCCTCACCGACACCCGCGACTTCGCGGCGGAGTTCACCGTCGAGCGGGGCCGCGGCTACCGCCCCGCCTCGGAGCACTACCAGAGCGGCGAGGACCAGGTGATCGGCGAGATCCCCGTCGATGCGATCTTCTCGCCGGTGCAGCGGGTGCGGTTCCGCGTCGAGGACACCCGCGTGGGCCAGCGGACCAACTACGACCGCCTGGTGCTCGACATCTGGACCAACGGCACGGTGCGTCCGGAGATGGCCCTCGTGGAGGCCGCCAAGATCCTCCGCAAGCACCTCAATCCGTTCGTGCAGGCCGACGAGATCGGCAGCCTCACCGTCGCTCCCGAGGTGGTCGCCAAGGGCGCCCTCGACCAGGAGCTGATCCGCAAGCTCAACACCCCGATCGGGCAGCTCAACCTGTCGGTCCGTGCCGCCAACTGCCTCGAGAGCGCTCGGGTCCGCATCGTGGCGGACCTCCTGCCCCGCAGCGAAGAGGAGCTCCTCGCGATCCGCAGCTTCGGCCGGACCAGCCTTCGCGAAGTCAAGAAGAAGCTCGAGGAGATGGGCCTCGTCATGGGATCCCCGCTGCCGGAGGGCTACACGCCCATCGAGCCGGCCGCCCGAGCCACGATCGGCTGAACCACCATCGGCTGAACCACGCCACCCCGTCCCGGCCTCGGCCGAGGAGGATGCACTCATGCGACATCGCATCGCCGGCAAGCAGCTCAACGTCAACAGCAACCACCGCCGCGCCATGCTGCGGAACCTCGCCGCCGGCCTCTTCGAGCACGGTCGGATCGAGACCACCATGGCGAAGGCCAAGGCGGTCCAGCCGTTCGTGGAGCGGCTGATCACCCTCGCCCGGCGGGGCACCTTCACCGCCCGCCGCCGGATCGAGTCGCGACTCACCGATCGGCGGGTCTTCGCCTGGGTGGCGGACCCGAACGTGCCCGAGGAGCGGAAGTCGAGCCCCTACTTCGAGCTGCCGTCGGCTTCGGAGGTGGAGTTCAACCGCTACGGCGAGGTCCGCAAGGCTCCCCGGCTCGTGCAGCACCTGATGACGCGGGTCGCTCCGCTCTACCGCGACCGCGCGGGCGGCTACACCCGAATCGTCAAGCTCGGCAAGCATCGCCTCGGCGACGGCACCGACCTGGTGATGCTCGAGCTCGTCGGCTTCGAGCAGGGTTCGCAGGTTGGCGGACGGATCTCGCGGCGACGCGAGGCGGCGGATCGCCGCACCGCCTTCGCCGCCAAGCTCCGCAAGGGAGGGGCGGCGGCCACCGCGGTGGCCGAACCGCCGGCGGCGGAGGGAGAAGCGGCCGCCGAGGCCTGATCCACCCGTCCCGCCGCGGAGGCCCGAACCGCCGCGGCTCCGGTGTCCGACCGAATCGGCACCCCATTGCACGCATGTCGCCGGCGGCCCGAAGGGGTCGCCGGTGTCGCTCTCTGGATCGGGCGACGCAGGACGATGGCGGCGTGACGGGGGCGACCGCAGAAGGTTGAAGGTCGCGGCGGGGATGCGGCGAGCCGTACGCCTCGCGGGGGCGGGCGCGATCCCTCGGCGATGCCAGGGCCGGACCGCTGGTCCGATAGCGACCGCCTTCGAACCGCGTGGGCAACGAGGTCCCCAAGGGCCGCCTCCAGTTGGCGGCATGGCGAGGCCCGAACCGGCCGCCGCGGCGTCAGCGGTGCCGACCCCGGAAGTGCTTCCGAAGGCGACTGCGTGGCGACTCGGAAAGGAGTCCCGATCTCACCGTCGGGTGCGACGCGACTCCGGCAACGGTCGCCCCCGCCCCCGCCCATCAACTGGTGGCCCCTGCCGGCCCCGTCCGAGTCTCGCCCCGGATCTGCCGCCGGTGCCGCGAGCGGGGACCCGATGTGGCCGATGAGGCATAGCGTGGCAAGGCGGCGAAGGCCGCCGATGCCCGGTCCTCCAGGCTCCCTCCCACGATGAGTTCGCCCAGTCGCCGCTATCTCCTCGTCACCCCCGCCCGCAACGAGGCGGAGTTCGCCCGACGCACCCTCGACAGCGTGGCGTCGCAGAGCATCCTGCCTGCGAAGTGGATCGTGGTCGACGACGGCTCCACCGACGAGACCCCCGCGATCCTCGCCGAGTTTGCCGCGAAGCATCCGTGGATCGAGGTGGTCACCCGCCGCGACCGCGGGGTCCGCAGCGTCGGGCCGGGGGTGATCGAGGCGTTCTACGCGGGGATCGAAGGACTCGACCTCGGCGGCTTCGACTATCTCTGCAAGCTCGACCTCGATCTCGACCTGCCGCCCCGCTACTTCGAGACGCTCATGGAGCGGATGGAGGCGGATCCTCGGCTCGGCACCTGCAGCGGGAAGGCGTGGTACCCCGATCCCGGCGACGGGCATCTGGTGATGGAGGCGATCGGCGACGAGATGTCCGTCGGGGCCAGCAAGTTCTTCCGCACCGAGTGCTTCCGCCAGATCGGCGGTTTCGCCCGGCAGGTGATGTGGGACGGCATCGACTGCCATCGCTGCCGCATGCTCGGCTGGAAGGTCCGCAGCTTCCGCGACGAGGACCTGAAGTTCCTGCATCTTCGGCCGATGGGATCGAGCCACCGGGGCATCCTGCACGGACGCGCCCGCCATGGGCGAGGGCAGTACCTGATGGGCAGCAGTCCGGTCTTCATGCTTGCGAGCTGCGCCTATCGGCTCTTCAAGCCGCCGCTGGTGGTCGGCGCCCTCGCCTCGCTCTGGGGATACCTCTCCGCGTGCGTCACCCGGCCCCACCGCACCGTGGACGCGGCGTTCCAGCGGTTCGTCCGGCGGTACCAGTGGATGGCGCTGCGGCGAGGGAAGATGCGGGCCGCCGAGTCGATCGAGGCGGAGATGGCGGCGGCCTGGCACGGGAGCGGCGACGGGGCGGTCTTGCCGCGATCGGCCGGTCGTGCGGAGGCGTCGTCGGCCGCGGTGGGAACGGCCTGAGGGCGCGGGCAACCGCAGACGCGAGGAACCTCGACCGATGGATGCGACGCTCGCCTCGCCGTCTCGCAATGCCGCTGCCGCCGCATGCCTCGACGCTCCGCCGGTGCTGCTTGAAGGCGTCGGCATCTCGCCGCTGACCGAGTCGCAGGCGATCGATCTGGTGCTCTCGGGCCTCGGGGCGGGCCGAGGCGGCTGGATGGTCACCGTCAACCTGGACATCCTGCGGCAGTGCGTGGCCGACCCGTCGATCCGGGCGATGGTGGACCGCGCGGACCTGCGGGTCGCCGACGGCATGCCGCTGCTCTGGGCGGCCTCGATCCTCGGAACGCCGCTGCCGGAGCGGGTCTGCGGATCGAACCTCATCCATTCCCTGCCCGCCGCCGCCGCCGCCGCAGGCCGCTCGATCTACCTGCTCGGCGGCGATCCCGGAGCGGCCGAGGCCGCTGCGGCGGTGCTGCGGTCGAGGCACCCATCGCTTCGGATCGCCGGCATCGAGTGCCCTCCCTACGGCTTCGACCGCGACGATGCGGAGATCGATCGGATCGCCCGCGGCGTGGCCGCGGCATCGCCGGAGATCGTCTTCGTCGCCCTCGGCTTCCCCAAGCAGGAGCGGCTGATCGAGCGGATCCGCGAGGCGGCGCCGAAGGCCTGGTGGATCGGCGTGGGCATCAGCCTCAGCTTCGCTGCGGGCCGGGTGACGCGGGCGCCCCGCTGGGTGCAGCGTCTCGGTCTCGAGTGGGTGCATCGCACCCTTCAGGAGCCCCGCCGCCTCTTCAAGCGGTACTTCGTCCACGACATCCCCTTCGGCCTGCGTCTGCTGTGGCGGTCCTGGCGACGCCGGGGCCGAGTCGAAGCGGAGCGGCCGTAGCCGGCGGATCGGCCGGCGAACCAGGCGATCGAGGGCAGGGACGGGATCTTGAGATCAAGGCACGCATTGCCCGGCACCGGGCAGGCGCCTCCCGCGACCCCCGCAGACCGCTCCGCGACCTTGGGCGGCCGCGCGGTTGGTTCGGCAAGGGCGGGGCGGCGCGAGGCACGCCCGACTGACCCGCCGAGGACGATCCGGCGATTCATCCGAGCGGGTCTCGGTCCAGCGTTGCCGAGGCTTTAGACTGCCGCCGATGAGCGTCCAACAGATCGAAGCGATCGAGCGGCAGGCCCTCGACGAACTCGCCGCCTGCAGCGGAGCCGAGGCGATCGAGGCTTGGCGGATCCGCCACCTCGGCAGCAAGGGCACCCTGAAGGGCCTGATGAGCCTGATGAAGGACGCCTCGCCGCAGGAGCGTCCGGCGCTTGGGCAGCGGCTCAACGCCCTCAAGCAGTCGCTCGAGTCGGCGTTCGCGGCGGCTCGCGGCGCCGGCGTCCGGAGCGTGCCGAGCGGCATCGACTTGACCGAGCCGGGCGTCGATGCGGCCCCGGGCCGTCGGCATGTGCTGACCGCGACCATCGACCGGATCGTCGAGGTCTTCGGGCGGATGGGCTTCTCGGTGGCGGATGGGCCGGAGATCGAGGACGAGTGGCACAACTTCACGGCCCTCAACATCCCCGCGGGCCATCCGGCCCGCGACCCCAACGACAACTTCTTCCTCGGCGGCGAGGCCGCCGGCCGCCTGCTGCTCCGCACCCAGACTTCGACGGTCCAGATCCGGGCCATGGAGGCGACGCCGCCGCCGTTGCGGGTGGTGGCGGTGGGTCGGGTCTACCGCCCCGACGACCACGACGCGACCCACTACAGCATGTTCCACCAGGTCGAGGGCCTTGCGGTCGACCGCGGCATCACCATGGCGGACCTCAAGGGCACGCTGCTCGGGTTCGCCCGTGCCTTCTTCGGGCCCGAGGCCGAGGTGCGGATGCGGCCCTCGTTCTTCCCCTTCACCGAGCCCTCGGCGGAGGTGGACATGCGGATGCCCGTGAAGGGCACCTGGCAGTGGGTCGAGATCGGCGGCTGCGGCATGGTCGATCCGGCGGTCTTCGAAGCGGTGGGGATCGATCCGGAGGAGTGGTCCGGCTTCGCCTTCGGCCTCGGCATCGAGCGGGTGACCATGCGGCGGCACGGACTCGGCGACATCCGCCGCCTGTTCGAGAACGATGCGAGGTTCCTCAGGCAGTTCTAGCCTCGGGCGGTTCGATCCTCGCCCCGTTTGCGGACAGGCGTCAGCCGGCCTCGCGGCGAAGTCTGCGGCGATGCAGCATCGGCGACGCCTGGTGTTGGGCAGCAGACGAATCGGCGGCGGTCGTCGGGATGGGGCGACGGCAGCTGCGGGCGGTTCCCCCAAGCAAACCGGCCCGGCGATGTCGCCGGGCCGGGGGATGAGGCAATGCGATCAGGGGCGGGTCAGGGAGCGCCTTCTTCACCGCCGCCCGTCGGCACGAACTCGTTCGGCGTCGCCGCGATGAAGTCGTGGAAGACGACATGGCTCTGGACGGCACCGATGCCGCAGGTCCAGATCCGCACGCGGACCCGTCCGCTGCCTTCCTCGATGTGATCCTCGGGATCCTCGAAGGGGCCGAGCGTGAAGATGTCGGCCCCGGGCGGATAGTTCGGGCCTACGAAGTAGTTGCCGCCCTGGAGCAGCGTCCACCGTCGGGTGGCCCAGTTGAAGGCGTAGACGAGGCGGAAGACTCCCGTGGCGCTCGCCGCAGCGCGGTTCTGAACGGCCAGACCGACCACCTCGTCGGGATCGCCGCCGTAGATGGTGTCAGCCTGAATGTCGGTCGTCCAACCGGACGCCAGATAGACGAGGCCCATCACTCGCGACCCCGCCCGCTGCCGCTGCGACGAGATCTCGACGGCGATCAGGTCCTGCGCCCGAAGACGGAACGAACTCCGCGGCGATCGCTCCGATCCAGTGAAGATCTGGTAGTTGCTGACGTTCGACGGCCAGGTGAGGCGAGTGAGCATCGC
>CAZQUA010000032.1:0-16357 GCA_964596455.1 uncultured Isosphaeraceae bacterium | reverse complement strand
GATCTCGCCACGCTTCGGGCGAAGCTCGACTCGGGCGAGCTGCTGAAGCTCCCGAGGCTCGGCGAGAAGAGCCTGCAGCGGATCCGCGAGAGCCTCGAGTTCATGGAGCGGAGCGGCGGCCGATCCCGCCTTGGCGACGCCCTCCCCGTCGTCGAGCGGCTGGCGGAGCGGCTGCGGACGGTGCCGGGCGCCACCCGCGTCGAGATCGCCGGCAGCGTCCGCCGCGGCCGCGAGACGATCGGCGATCTCGACCTGCTCGCCTGCGGCCGCGATCCCGCCGCGATCGTGGAGAGCTTCCGCACCGCCCCGGGCGTCTCCTCGGTGCTCCTCGCCGGCGCCACCAAGTGCTCGGTCCGCCTCGACAACGGCATGCAGGCGGACCTGCGGGTGGTCGACGAGCGGGCCTTCGGGGCGGCGTGGCTCTACTTCACGGGCAGCAAGGAGCACAACGTCCGCCTGCGGGAGCGGTCCCAGGCGAAGGGGATGCGCCTGAACGAGTACGGCCTCTTCCCCGACGACGGCGACGCCACCCCTCCGCAGGACCGCGGGGTCGCGCCGGTGGCGGCCCGCGAGGAGGCGGAGATCTACGCCGCCCTCGGCCTGCCGTGGATTCCCCCGGAGCTGCGGGAGGATCGCGGGGAGTTCGAACGCTCCGAGACCCCCCGTCTGATCGAGATCGGCGACGTCCGCGCCGAGCTCCACAGCCACACCACCGCGAGCGACGGCCTGCTCTCGATCGACGCCCTCGTCGAAGCCGCGAAGGCGCGGGGCTTCCACACCCTTGCGATCACCGACCACTCCCGAAGCAGCGTGCAGGCGAACGGCCTCGACGCGGATCGCCTCCGCCGCCACGTCGAGGCGATCCGCGAGGCCGCGTCGCGGCACCCGGGCATCCGCCTGCTCGCGGGCAGCGAGGTGGACATCCACGCCGACGGCTCCCTCGACTACGACGACGAACTGCTCGCCTCGCTCGACTGGGTGGTGGCCTCGCCCCACGCCTCGCTTCGGCAGGATCCCGAGGTGGCGACGAAGCGCCTGCTCGCGGCGGTCCGCCATCCGCTCGTGCACGTCCTCGGCCATCCCACCGGGCGGATGATCAACGCCCGCCCCGGCCTCGAGCCGCACATGGAGGCGATCTGCGCCGCCGCCGCCGAGGCCGGCACCGCCCTCGAGATCAACGCCAACCACTACCGCCTCGACCTGCGGGATCGGCACGTCCGCCTCGCCCTCGAGCACGGCTGCCTCATCTCGATCAACTGCGACGTCCACGCCCGCGAGCAGTTCGACGAACTCCGCTACGGGATCCTGACCGCCCGGCGGGGCGGACTCGCCCCCGACCGCTGCATCAACTGCTTCACCGCCGAGCGCCTCGACGAGTGGCGACGCCGCAAGCGATGACCGCCGCCCGCGTCGGCACGGCGGCGCCGCCGCGTCGCCTTCCACCTTCCGCACCGTTCCCTTCGAGAGACCTTGCCATGCACGACCGGATCCCCCGCCCCCTTCGCCATCTCGGCACCCTCGCCACGCTCGCGATGCTTCCGATCCTCGCGACGCTTCCCGCCTGCGGCCGCAGCGACACCGGCAGCGGCGGCGAGCCCGCCTCCGCCGCCACGCCCACCATGCCCGCCGGCGAGGCGGTCACGGTCTCGCTGTCGGTCGAGGGCATGCACTGCGGCGGCTGCGCCAACGCCATCCGCGAGCGGGTCGCCAAGATCGACGGCGTCAGCGCCTGCGAGGTCTCCTTCGAGAAGGGCGAAGCCACCGTGACGATGCACCATCCCGCCTCGCCCGACGGCGTGACCCAAGCGATCGCCCGCCTCGGCTACACCGTGAAGGCGATTCCGGCCGCCGAGCCCGAGGCGACGCCGGAGGCCGCCGCCGGCGGCGACGCGGCGGGCTGAGGCTGCCCTGCCGCCGCGGGCGGCTCTGCCTAGCCCGCCGCTGCTTCGCCTCCAGCGCCTCCAGCGCCTCCCGCGCCTTCGGCGATCGCCGAGAGCACCCGGCGTCGGGCCTCCGCGAAGGGCGGATCGAAGCGGGCCCCGGCGGCGGCGCGGTGCCCGCCGCCCCCGAAGCGGGCCGCGAGGGCGTTGACGTCGATGGCCGGTTCGCCCCCGTCGCCCGAGGCGCTTCGGAAGCTCGCCCGCACCCGCCCCGGCTCGCTCTCGGTCAGCAGCACCGAGGCGGCGATCCCGCGGACCGCGAGCGGCTCGTTGACGAGGCCCGCGGTGTCGAGGGTGGCACCGCCGGTCTCTTCGAAGTCCTGCCGCGAGAGCGTCATCACCGCGACCCCGAGGTCCGCGTCTCCCCCGAAGGGCACCCGCTCGATCGAAGCGAGCGCCCGACCGAGCAGCGCGAGGCGGGCCGGCCGCTGGTTCTGCTCGAGCTCCCGGTAGAGGCGGTCCTTGTCGACGCCCTCGGCAAGCAGGCGGCTCGCGAGGGCGAACTGCCGCGGGCCCGCCGCCGCGAAGCGGAACCATCCGGTGTCGGTGGCGAGGCCGATGAACACCGCCTCCGCGATGCTGCCGCGGGCGGCGTCCCCGCCGCCGTGGCCGAGGGGCACGCCGAGGGCATCGACGAGCCGCACGATCAGCTCCGTCGTCGAGGCGCAGGACGCATCGACGATGCGGCTCGCCGCCACCTGCTCGTCGCCGCGGGCGTGATGGTCGAAGCCGAGCACCTGCTCGCGGCGGGGCCGCAGCCAGGCCGCCAGTGGTTCGAGCTGCGGATAGGTGCCGGTGTCGACGACGACGATCGTGTCGAAGTCGCCCGCCGGCGAGGCGTCGCCCGCCCCCGGGGGGCACTCGCGGACCGGCGTCGGCGCGATCGCGGCGAGCAGCGACGGATCGATCGGGCCGCCGATCCAGATCTCCGCGGGCACCCCCACCGCCGCGGCGGCGCGGACCACCGCCGCCGCCGAGCCGAGGGCGTCGCCGTCCGGCTTGGCATGGCTCGTCACGAGGATCCGGGAGGCGGCGCGGATCCGCGCGGCGGCCGCGTCGATCGAGAGGTTGCTGGCGTAGGTGCTCATGAGGGAATCGCCTGTCGCGAAGCCGGCGGCGGCGAGCCGCGGCGGGATCGCCGCCACCAGCACGCCACCTGCTCGAGGTCCCTCGCCATCTGGGCCACGAGGGCCTCCGGCGACGGGAAGGGCATCTGCCCGCGGATCCAGCGGCCGAAGCGGAGCTCCATCGGCCATCCATACTGGTCGAGGGGAAGTTCCACCCCGAGCAGATGGGCCTCGCACACCGGCGGCGCATCCGCGGCCGCAAAGGTCTGCTTCCGGCCGACGCTGATCGCCGCGGGCACGGCCCGCCCATCCGGCAGCGTGGCCTCGCCGGCGTAGACGCCCTCGCGAGGCTGCATCGACTCGGTCGGCTCGAGGTTGGCCGTGGGGCATCCCAGCGATCGCCCCCGCTGGTCGCCCCGCACCACCCGCCCGGCGAGGAGATGGGGCCGCCCCAGCAGCACCTCCGCCTCGGAGACCCGCCCCTGCGAGAGCAGCCAGCGCACGAGCGAGCTGCGGACCGGCAGCAGGGTCCCGTCCGGAAGCGGCACCTCCACCGAGGGCAGGGTCGCCACCTGAAAGCCCATGGCCTCCCCGATCGCCGCGAGGGCGACGAGATCGCCGCGGCGATCCCGCCCGAACCGGAAGTCCGGGCCCTCGACGACCACGCCGAAGGGGATCCGGCCGCGGAGGTGCCCGATGAACGCCTCCGGCTCGAGCGCCAGCAGGGCCGGCGTCGTCTCGAGCAGCAGGACCTCGTCGGCGCCGCAGGCCTGCAGCAGCGTCGCCCGCCGTTCCACGCCGCACAGGCGTCGAAGCGGGCCGGGACGCCCCAGCACCACCGCCGGCGGCGGATCGAAGGTGACCGCCACCACCCGCCCGCCCGCGCCGGCGAGGCGTCTCGCCTCGGCGAGCAGGGCGGCATGCCCCCGATGCACTCCATCGAAGTTTCCGATGCAGGCTGCGAGCATGGCCGATGCAGAAGGACTCCGGTGCCTCGAACCCGCGGCCGCACCCCTGCGGCGGCCGCGGGCGACGCGGAGCATATCGGGCGTCGGCGCGGTGCCGATGCCGCGGCTCGGCGCCCACCGCGAGGCGCATCCTTGATCGCCCCTGCAAGGCGAGGTAGACATATCGAATGAGCACGCTCTCGACCGCCGCATCCCAGCGACCGACCGACTCCCAGGCGCTGGTGGACGAGCTTGTCCGGGGCCTTCGAGAGACCGCCGAGCGCACCGTGCCGTGGTTCCTGCGGCAGATGCCGCCGATGTACTTCCAGGACACCGACGCGGCCACGCGGCTCTCCCACCTGCGGGCGATCATCGCCGCCCGCGCCTCGGGCCGCACCCTCGAACTCTCCCTCCGCAGCGAGGACGGGAACGAGTGGACCTTCATGCGTCCCCACAACTACCCCGGCGTCCTCGCGGAGCTGGTGGCGTCGCTGCCGATGGACCGTTCCCTGCGGGCGGCGAAGATCCACACCACCCTCGACGGCGAGCTGGTGCTGGACACCTTCGTCTTCGGCGAGCGGGATCCCTTCGACGCCGGCGACCCCCGCCAGGCGGAGAAGCTGCGGGAGACCATCGCCTTCGCGAAGCAGCACGACCCCGCCTGGACCGCCGCGGAGCTCGACGCCTACTTCCGCGGCTGCACCGCCGACTACGTCTCGACGCTGACGCCCCTTCGGATCTGCAACCACCGCCGCCTCTTCCTGCAGGTCAGCGGCACCGACACCGCGGCGGTGGCCCTCGAGTCGGAGAGCGATCCCAGCCTCAGCCGCATCGTCGTGGCGGTGGCGAACGCCCGCACCCGCACCATGCTCGAGCGGACCGCGCGGCTGATGGCCCGCCACCGCATCGGCATCGAGCGGGCCTACCTCGACGTGGTCAACGACCCCCCGCACGGATCGGTCACCTTCGTGGGCTTCGTGGTGCAGTCGCCCGAGGGCGGAGCGATCGATCCCGCCAGCGAGCTCTGGCGGCGGGTGCAGGCGGACCTGCTCCGCATCAAGTGGCTGGACTTCCGCTGCCTCGAGATCTCCGCCCGCCACGGCGGCCTCGACCTCGGCAAGGCCGAGCTGCTGCTGGCGATGTCGCAGCTGATCCACCAGGTGCTCGCGAAGGTCAACCGCTTCGCCTTCACCCGCGAGCGGATCCAGCAGACCCTCGAGTCCAACTTCGATCGGACCTTCGAGGTGCTCGACCTGCTGCTGTCCCGCTTCGATCCGGCGCAGCCGCTCGACGAGGCGGCGTTCACCTCCCGCCTCGCCGCGGTGCGGGAACGCCTCGCCGAGTCGGTGACCGTCGATCCGGACCGCTCGGTGCTGCTCGCCCTCGCCGACGCCGCCGCGGCGGTGCTGCGGATGAACTGGTACCTGCCCCGCCGCTTCGGCCTCGCCATGCGCCTCGACCCGTCGCTGCTCCGCAACGACGAGCGGCCGGAGCTGCCCTACGGGGTCTTCTTCGTGCACGGCCGCGGATTCGCGGGCTTCCACGTCCGCTTCCAGGACATCGCCCGCGGCGGCCTGCGGGTGGTCCGGCCGCAGAGCGAGGCCCAGCACGCCCACGAGAGCGAGCGTCTCTACAACGAGGCGTACGGCCTCGCCTTCGCGCAGCAGCTGAAGAACAAGGACATCCCCGAGGGCGGCGCCAAGGCGGCGATCCTCGTGGAGAGCTCCGTCGAGACCACCCGCTGCGTGAAGAGCTTCGTGGACGGGATCCTCGACCTCATCGTGCCCGCCGACCGCACCGGGGGGCTCGTGGTGGACCGGCTCGGCGCCGACGAGATCGTCTACCTCGGCCCCGACGAGTACATCACCCCGGCCCACATCGAGTGGATCGTCGACCGGGCCGCCCGCCGCGGCTACGGGATGCCGAGCGCCTTCATGAGCAGCAAGCCCGGCGCGGGCATCAACCACAAGACCTACGGGGTCACGAGCGAGGGCGTCAACGTCTTCCTCGAGACCGCCCTCGAGGCGATCGGGATCGATCCGCGGAGCCGCCCCTTCAGCGTCAAGATCACCGGCGGCCCCGACGGCGACGTCGCCGGCAACATGATCAAGATCCTCGATCGCGACTACGGCGGGCACGCCCGCATCGTGGGCATCGCCGACGGGAGCGGCTGCGGCGAGGATCCCGACGGCCTCGACCATGCCGAGCTGCTCCGCCTCGTCGCGGGATCGCTGCCGATCGCGGACTTCGATCCGGCGAAGCTCGGGCCGAAGGGCCGCATCGCGAAGGTCTCCGACCCCGACGGAGCCAGCCTCCGCAACACCATGCACAACCGGGTCGTGGCCGATGCCTTCGTGCCCGCCGGCGGCCGCCCCGCCACCATCCACGAGGGCAACTGGCGGGAGTTCCTCAAGGCCGACGGGACGCCCTCGAGCCGCCTGATCGTCGAAGGGGCCAACCTCTTCCTCACCCCGGGGGCCCGCGCGAACCTCTCCCGCTGCGGCGCGATCATCGTGAAGGACAGCTCCGCCAACAAGTGCGGCGTGATCACCTCGAGCTTCGAGATCTGCGCCTGCATGGTGCTCGAGGAGCAGGAGTTCCTCGCGATCAAGACGACCTTCGTCGAGCAGGTGCTCGCGAGGCTGCGGTCCCTCGCCCGCGCGGAGGCGCTGCTGCTGCTGCAGGAGAGCCGCCGCCGCGACGCCACCCCGCTGCCGGAGATCAGCACGCACCTCAGCCGCGTGGCCAACCGCGCCGCCGCCGCGATCGCGGCGGCGATCCCGCAGTGGCCCGAGGCCGACCGCGTCCGGGCGAGGCAGCTGGTGGTCGACCACCTTCCGCCGGTGCTGCTCGAGACCGCCGGGGACCGGATCTGGACCCGCATGCCCGCGGCCTACCTCGGCTGGATGCAGGCCAACCGCCTCGCCTCGACCATGCTCTACCACGAGGGCATCGACTTCCTCGACGGCCTCGAGGGGGCCGCGACCGGTTCGCTGGCGCGGCGGTACCTCGAGAAGGAGCTGGCGATCCGCGAACTGGTGGCCAAGGTCGCGTCGAGCGACTTCGCCGAGCGGGAGCGGGTGGCGGAGCTGCTTCGCCGCAGCGGTGCCCGCGGCGCCCTGCAGGACGTGTGAGCCGCGGGTTTCGCCCCGCGGCAGGTTCGTCCTCCGCCCCGCGATCCTGCCGCGGGCGGCAGGTAGCATGACCGCTTCCCGACCCCACCGACAGGGAGCGTGCCATGCGCGATTCGCCGGCGGCCGCCGTCCTTCTTCTTCCGACGCTGCTCGCGATCGGATCGGCGACCGGGCAGGTCTCCGAACCGCCGCCCCGCACCCTCGAGGCGACGATCTCCGAGGTCGTGCTGTTCGCCGACCGGGGCGGCCGCAACGGCGTCGCGGCGGTGACCCGCGCGGCGACCCTCGACCTGCCCGAGGGCCCGAGCCGCGTCCGGATCGCCGGACTGCCGCCGCTGCTCGACCGCGACAGCGTGCAGGCGAGGGTCTCCGGCAGCGGACGCCTCGTCGAGCTCGAGCTGCGGCAGATCCCCACCGCCGATCCGCAGGCCGGCGAGCGGGCCGCGGATCTCGACCGCCGCATCGGCGAGCAGGCGAAGGCGATCCGCGAGCAGGAGGAGCGTCTGGAGATCGCCGAGTCGGAACGGGACTTCCTCGACCGCCTTGGCGAGAAGGCCGCCGAGGGTGCCGCGGCGAGCGGCTCGCTCGACACCGCGGCCATCGAGGCGTCGCTCCGCTTCCTCGCGGAGCGGCGGGCGGCGATCCTTCGCCTCCGCGGCGAGGCGAGCGAGCGCCTCGAGGCCATGCGCCGCGAGCTCGAGGCCCTGCGGCGGGAGCGGGCTTCCCTCGGACCGGCGGTGCGGCAGCGACTCGTCGCCGATCTCGCGATCGACGCCGCGGAGGCGGGGCCGGCGGAGCTGCGGTTCACCTACCGGATCGCCGGCCCCCGCTGGTCGCCGGCCTATCGGGTCCGCACCGATCGGCGAGGCGGTGCGATGTCGATCGAGTACGACGCGATCGTCGAGCAGGCGACCGGCGAGGACTGGAACGAGGTTCGCCTCGAGCTCTCGACCGCGGACCCCTCGCCCCCGACGGTCCCGCCGCGGATCCGCCCGATCTGGGTCGACCTGCGGCCGGCGGCGCCTCCTCGCGGCACGGTCGGGAGCGATGCGTCCCTGTCGCTCCCGGCGCCCGTGGGCGCGAGGGGGGGCGGAGGCGCTGCCCCCGAGGCGGCGGTCGTCGAGACCGCCACCGCGGTCGCCTACCGCCTTCCGCAGGCGGTGACGGTCCCCTCGAGCGGCGACGAGACGAGGCGGCTTCGCATCGGCGGCTTCGAGGCGTCGCCGCGACTGGCGTTCCTCGCCCGTCCCGTCACCGGCGTGCCGCCGGCGCTTCGGGCCCGGGTCGCCAACACCACGCCGATGATCCTGCTGCCCGGCCCGGCGTCGCTCTTCGTCGACGGCGACTTCATCGGCGAGATCCGCCTGCCGGAGGTCGCGGGGGCGGGCGAGTTCGAACTCTTCCTCGGCAACGATCCCCGCGTCGTGGCGACCCGCCGCCCGGTGATCCGGCAGAGTTCGACCACGGGCCTCTTCGGCGGGGGACGCCTGACCACCCTCGACTGCGGGATCGATCTCGAGAACCGTCTGCCCCGCGGCGTCCTCGTCGAACTCTGGGATCGGCGACCGGTCTCCCGCAGCGACCGGATCGAGGTGACGCTGGCGAACCTCTCCCGGCCGCTCGACAACGACGCCTCCTACCTCGCCAACGAGGCCCCGACGGGCCTGCTGAAGTGGACGATCGCCCTCGGCCCCGCGGGGACGCCCGAGGCCAAGGCGTCGGTCTCGTGGCAGGTGCGGGTCTCCCACGCCTCCGACACCGAGACCACGCCGATCCCGGAGTGACCTCGCTCGACGCGATGCGGATGTGGCATCATGCCCGCTTCCGCACGACGGCCTTCCCCGCCGGGACCCCTTGCCCGGAGCCCCGCGAAGGCCCCACCCTGAAAGGACGCCCATGAAGCTTGGCGTGATGGCGGCGCTCTTCGCCGGCCGCTCGCTCGAGGAGACCCTCGGCCTCTGCGTCGAGATCGGCCTCGATGCCATCGAACTCCCCGTCGGCGCCTACCCCGGGGCACCGTTCTTCGATCCCGGCAAGGTCCTCGCCTCGGCTCGGGAGCAGCAGCGGATCCGGGCGATGATCGCCGACCACGGCCTCGAACTCTCGGCGCTGGCGGTCCACGGCAATCCCGTGCATCCCGATCCGAGGACCGCGAAGCCCCATCACGCCGCCTTCGAGGCCGCGGTCAAGCTCGCCCCCAAGCTCGGCACCGACGTCGTCATCACCTTCTCCGGCTGCCCCGGCGGGGCCAAGGGCGATCGGCAGCCCAACTGGGTCACCTGCCCCTGGCCGGGCGAGTTCCTCGAGGTCCTCGCCTACCAGTGGGACTCGGTGCTGGTGCCCTACTGGGCGAGGCAGGCGAAGCTGGCCCACCGGCACGGCGTGCGGATCGCATGGGAGCCGCATCCGGGCTTCTGCGTCTACAACCCCGACACCACCATCCGCCTCTCCGAGCGGGCGATGAAGGCCTCCGGGATCAAGTCGAAGCGGCCGCTGCTCGGCTGCAACCTCGATCCCTCGCACCTCTTCTGGCAGGGGATCGATCCGGTGAAGGCGGTCGGGCCGATCGCCGCCGCCGGACTGCTCTTCCATGTGCATGCCAAGGACACCGAGCTCTCCCGCACCGAAGGCCCGGTGAACGGCTACCTCGACGCCCGTCCCTACGGCGACCTCGCGAACCGCGCCTGGAGCTTCCGCGCCTGCGGCTGGGGACACGGCGCGGAGTTCTGGCGGCCCTTCGTCAGCGAACTGCGGCGGCACGGCTACGACCACGTGCTCTCGATCGAGCACGAGGACCCGATGATGTCGATGGCCGAGGGCCTCGAGCGGGCGGTCGGATTCCTCTCCGAGTGCATCATCGTGGATCCGCCGGCGACGCCGTGGTGGACCTGATCGGCCGGCGTTCCCGGCGGGCTCGCGGGCGCTATGCTCGCCCCGTGACCGCGATGCCCACCACCCGCGGCGCCGCGGCGGCGCTGCTGCTCGGCCTGCTCGCAGCGCCCCTTGCCGCCGGCCCGGCGCCGCATCGGGACACCCCCCCGCCGCCCGCGGAGACGCCCCCGGCCCCCGATGCCGGCGACGCCTCGCCGCGGCGGGTGCACCTGATCGTGGACCGCTTCACGGAGGTCGGCGGCGTGGTCCTCGAGGAGGACGCCGACTCGATCGTCATCGACGATGGCGAACGCAGCCGCAGCTTCTCGAAGGCCCTGCTCCTGCGAATGGTCCCCCTCGTCGAGCCCTCGCCGGGCCAGCAGGGAGTCGTGCGGATGCGGGACGGCACCGAGTTCCGCGCGACGATCCTCGAGGACGCCTTCGAAGGCGTGCACTACGAGATCGCGGGCATCCGCACCTTCGTGCCCCGCGGAAGCGTGCTGCAGGTGGTCCTCGAGGACTCCGACGCCGAGAAGTACCGGCGGATCCGCGCCGCGATCCCGGCCGACGACCATGTCCGCCGCCTCGCGCTGTGCCGATGGCTCTTCGACCGGCGGATGTACGAGGAGGCCCGCGACGAGCTGCGCCGCCTGCTGGCCGACCACGACCTCGGCGAGGCCTCTCGCCTCCTCACCATGGTCGAGGCCCAGCTTGCCCTCGGCACGCCGGTCGAGGAGGCCGACGCCGAGCCTCGCGAAGGCGAGGCCGCGGCGAGCGGCCCCGTGCACCTGCGGGACCTCCTGCCGCAGCGGCTGCTCTCCCGCGAGGACGTGAACCTGATCCGGGTCTTCGAGATCGACTTCGATCGCCCTCCCCGCCTGCAGGTGGAGCCGGAGACCATTCGCCGCCTCATCGAAGCCCACGGCGCCGACCCCCGCATTCCCCCCACGAGCGAGGGCCGCACGCGGATGTTCCGTGCCGATCCGGCGGATCTCGTCCGCCTCATGTTCGACCTGAAGGCGAGGGACCTCTACGGGGAGATCGAGGTCCTGAGCGAGCCCTACGCCCTCAACCTCTTCCGTCAGCGGGTGCACGACGCGTGGCTGCTCGGCAACTGCGCCACGAGCCGCTGCCACGGCGGCCTCGAGGGAGGACGCTTCTTCCTGCACCGCCGCAACCACCGCGACGAGCGGGTGCGGTTCACCAACCTGCTCATCCTGCTGCGGAGCGGCTGGAGCGAGCAGCCGCTCGTCGACTTCGACCGGCCCGCGGACTCGCTCATCCTCCAGCACGCCCTGCCGAGGAGCGAGGCGAGGTTCCCCCATCCGGACGTCCCCGGATGGCGGCCGGTCTTCACCAACGCCAACCAGCGCCTGCTCGCGGACGCGCTGCGATGGATCGAGCAGATGCATCGCCCCCGCCCCGCCTACCCCGTCGACTACGAGCCCCCCGAGCTGCCGGGGCGTCCTCTCGCCGAGGGCGAATCCGACGCCGCCGCCGAATCCGGGCCGGATCGCTGAGGGCGGGCCGCTCGGGGATGCCCGCTCTGCGGGGGCGGTTACACTTCGCCCTTCGCGCCGCCCGGTCGCCGACCGAGGAGCGTCCCGACCGATGCCGATGCCATCCGCGATGAACCGATCCCATCCCCGCCGGCGTTCCGCCCCCCTTCCCGATCGCTCCCCCAACGGCCGCCTCCGCTGCGTCCGGGGCTCCCTCGCCGCCGTCGGCCTTGCCGGCCTCGCGCTGCTGGGAGGATGCGGCGACGCGGGTCTCGGCGAGTCCCGCGACGCCTCTCGGCAGGTGGGCGAAGCGATCGTCTCCTTGGAGCAGATCCGCACCGCCCGCATCAACGCCCCGGCGAGCGATGCCGAGCTGCTCGAGGCCCGCGACGCCGCAACGCTCGCGCAACTGAGCGAGTTGGCGGTGCGGCTTGCGGCGGTGCCCGGGGACGCCCGCGACAAGGGCCCCTCGCAGATGCTCCTCGCGGAGGTCTACAGCACCGCGGGCGACGTGGCGGCGAAGCGGTTCGAGCGGCAGAGCCTCCGCGAGGCCGCGCTCCGGCGGCAGATCGTGCAGGCCGCCGCGGCGGCCTCCCGCCTCGCGGCCCTCGCCGCCTCGCTCGAGCGAGCCGACCCCCCTTCCGATCTCGCCATGCTGCAGCGCCTGCAGCAGACCCGCGTCGCGGCCGCGGAATCGCTCCGCCGCGAGATGCGGGAGGCACGCCTCGCCGCGTCGAGCGAACGGCGGGGCGCCGAGGAGTCGCTCGCCTCGGCGGAGATCGAGTTCGAGCAGGCCGAACTCGCGCGTCTCGAGGCCTCGCGCTCCCGCGGCGAGGACCAGCGGAACCTGATCGCCGAGACCCGCGAGTTCCTCCGCGAGGCCGGGCGGTTCCAGAGCGAAGCCGAGATCGACGAGCTTCGGGCCATCATCCGCGAGGCCGAGGCGGCCACGCTCGAGCGGCAGGCGTCCGGTGCCGAGCTCGTGGCCGAGTCGGCGACGCTCGCGGCTTCGCAGGCCGCCGCCGCCGCAGAGGCCTGGAGGGCGGAGGGCCGAGCCCTCGCCTCGGACCTCTCATCGATCCGCCAGGAGCTCGACCGCGATCTCGCGAGCCTGCCCTCCGAGGAGGGCGATGTCGACGACGTGGTGCGGCAGTTCGAGCAGGCGGTCTCGACCGCCGAGCGGGCCGCCGCCTCCGATCCGGCCGCCGCCGCCTCGGCACGCCTGCTCGCCGCTGCGGCGCTGCAGGGATGGGGCCAGTTCCTGCTCGCGGCGACGAATCGACTCGATGCGGAAGCGGCGATGCTCGCGGTGCTCGCGGAGCTTCGCGAGCCGCCCTCGCAGACGGCGTCCCTGCAGTCCCGTCTCGCCGTGGTCGCGGAGCGGCGGGCCGAGACGATCGAGCAGGCCCGAACCCGCCTCGGCGAGGCCATCGAGCGGCTCGAGGCGGTCTCCGACGGCGACTCGATCGCCGCCTCCCTTCGGGCCGCCGCGATCGCGAACATCGCCAAGGCCGCCGGCATCGATCGAACGGCGCCCGCCACCATGAACGATTCCCGCGGCGGAGCCGCGCCGATGGCGGAGGCACCGGCCCCGTCGGGACCGCCCTTCGCCACGGCGGAGTCGCTGCTGCTTCATCTCGCCGCCATCGAGCAGGGCCGCGCGGCTTCGCTGCCGCCGACGCAGCTCATGGCCGCGACCTCACCGGGTGGCCGGCAGATGCTGCGGGCGATGGACCGGTTCGCGGAGGCGATGGAGCCGGTCGATGCCGCGATGCGTTCGGCGTTCGGCCCGGAGGCAACCGCTGCCGCCAACGAGTCGATGGCGGCCATGGCCGGCGGGAACGCGATGGGCATGATCTCCGGCTGGGCCTCGGCCGTGCTCGTGGAGCAGGACGGCGACTCGGCCCTGGTCGAGGTGGGCGGCACGCAGGTGCCGCTGCGGTCGCAGGGCGGGGAGTGGCGGGTCGACTACGACGCCATGCTTGAGGGCAGCGGCGTCGATCCCGGATCGCTGCCGATGCTCGCGGGCATGATGGAAGGCATGGCCGGGCAGCTCGGCACCTTCCTCAGGATGTTCTCGCAGCGGATCGAGGATGGCGAGTTCGGCAGCGCCGACGAAGCCCTCGCGGCGATGCAGCAGGAGATGATGTCGGCCATGGGGGGCGGCATGGGCGGCGGCCGCGGCTTCGGTCGCTGATGCCGACACCCGCCGCATCCGCGACGTCGCCGGGCCTCGCGGAGGCCCTGCGGATCGTGCAGAAGGTCAAGTTGGCGTCGCTGCTGCTGATCGGTCCGGCGATCGGCGGGGCGGCGATGCTGCTGGCGTTCTCGCTTCGCGGACTCGCTGCGGAGCTCGACGTGGAGTTGCCGGTTCCGGCGGCGACCCTCGCCGCGACGCCGTGGCTCGGGGCGCTGCTCGCCCCGCCCATCGCAGCATGCGGCGTGCTCGGCCTGCTCGATCGCCGCCGCGGCTGGTGGTGGGCGCTTCTGGGCAGCTTCGCGATGGCGGCGAGCGTGGTGGGGATGGCCCTGGTCTTCGCGACCACGATCGCGGGACTCGGCGTCTGACCGCCCGGACGGGCCGGCATCTGGCTCGCGGAGTGGGGTTGGACCCGCGGTCCACACGGGTCGCGGGCGTGCGCGACGGCGGCGACACCCGGCCATCCTGTCCATTCAGTCCATCGGGTCCATCGGGGCCATCCGGTCCCCTTCCCCGGCGAGTAGTGGCCACCCACCTCCATCCACCGGCACCCGCAGCCGGTACACCCCCTCCTCGCGGATCGGCCGCGCCCCGAGCCGCTGCGCCAGCCGCCGCGTCGGACGATTGCCCGACGTGCAGGAGAACCGCGTGATCCGCGAGCCCCGCGAGAGCCCCCACTCGAGCCGCTCCGCGAGCATGAAGACGCTCGCCCAGCCGGAGCTTCCGCCGGAGACTCGGCAGGCGGGCGAGAGCACCTCGGCATCGACGACGGTGAGACCATCGAAGGTGTTCCCGATGAGCAGGCCGTGGACCTCCTCGCCGATCAGGAGCACCGCGTTGTCGTCGGCGTCGCTTCGCGCCAGCAGGTCGTTGAGCGTCTCGCACACCCCCCGGACGCTCCCCGCAAGATGCTCGGCATGCAGCCTGGCCACGGCGACGAGGGGGGCGTGCCGCAGCGGAACCATGCGCGCCTCCGGCGGAATCCGATCGGCGGATCTCAGCCGATCGACCAGCGGCCGGAGGTAGGCCACCACGGCATCGGTCGCGACCTCGAAGGTCGTCAGCACCTCCGCCGGCGCGAAGCCCCTCGCCGCGAGGAACGCGGCCCCCTCGGGCGATGCGCCGGCATCGGCCTGCACGACGATCGAGCCAGCGCCGAGGCGGCGGGCCTCGGCGACCGCGGCCTCGAGCAGCAGCGTGCCGACTCCGCGACGACGCCAGCTCCGCACGACCCGCGCCGAGGCGAACACGCCGCCAGCGCCCTCCGCGTCGCGAAGCGGGAGCAGCGAGAGCGCCCCGAGCACCTGCGGCGACGGCTCGGCGGTCGTTGCGATCAGCAGATCACCGAGATGCCCGAGGCGATCCCCGTCGGGGAGCAGCATCCGGCAGGCCCGCCGCTCCGCACCCTCGGCGATGCGAAGGGAGATCCGATCGCGGTCGAGGCGGCCGCTCATGGCGTCGGACCGGGTGTCGGCCCGGCCATTGCCCCGCTCGCCGAACGCGCCAGCGCTTCGGCGGCCGCACGATGCCCTCGAACCGTCTCGGGTGCCCAGTCCGCCTGCTCGAGGATCGTCGCGAGGGCGGCGTGGGCGAGTCCCGTCGGCCGCTGCGAGATCGACCGCTCCAGCGCCGCGACCGCCTCGGGGATCCGCCCGATCCGCCCCAGCGCCACCCCGACAACCGCGTGCGCCTCGGGCCAGTGGAACCGCTTCCCGGTGGCCAGAAGCGCCGCCTCCGCCGCCTCCCGATCCTCGCGGCGCTCGAGGTGCAGGATCGCCCGCAGCAGCCATGCGGTGGCGGACTCTTGGTTCTCCTCGAAGGCGACCGCCACAAGCCGCTCCGCCTCCGCGACGCGACCCAGCTGCAGGTAGCCGAACGCGAGCTTCTCCGCGAGGCCGGACTCGCCGGTCGCCTCGGCCCGCTCCAACTCCGCGGCCGCATCGGCGATGCGTCGCTCCCGCATCGCGAGCGCCGCCAGCAGCAGCCGGGCGTGGCCGACGCTGCCCTCGAGCCGCAGCGCCTGCTCGGCGAGCGATCGGCACCGTGCGAGGTCGCCAGCCACCAGGCGGCACGCCGCCAGCAGCAGGATGCACCCGCCATCGATCGGGCGTGCCGCGACGAGCCGCTCGAGCGGCGCGATCGCCTTTGCCCATTCGAGCGACTCGAGGTGCGAGAGGGCGAGGTGGCGATCCTGCCGCAGGTGCTGATCCCGCTCGATCCGCTCCGCGAGGGCGCTGCGGTCGAGGTAGCCGAGATCGACGAGTTGCCGGACAAGTTCGCCCGCCTCGACGCCGGCGGCGGGCACGCCCGACGCCTCGACGCGGCCGAAGTCGCCCTCGAGGGCTTCCCACGAACGGAGCGTCGCGTTCGCGGGCGGTGCCGCGAACGCCTCCCGCATGGATGCTGATCGAGGGTTGCTGTCCGGCGACGCTAACCTGCATAGTTCACGAGGAACCTGCTGCGACGCCGTATTGCACTGCACCTGTGCGCGTTCCGTTGCCGCGCGACCGTCGATGTGCTTCAGCACACCTGTGCCCGCCCGGCTGCCGGAACACGCTCACCTACAGCGCACTGCGACGTCTCGTGACGGTGCGCGTGAATCATTCAGGCTACTCTACCGTGTCCTGAACGCCTTCCCACCGCAGGCCCGCGAATGCCTTGTGTCACACAGGTGCCGTTCCCAAGCAGTGGTACAGTTC
>CAZQUA010000031.1:0-16609 GCA_964596455.1 uncultured Isosphaeraceae bacterium | reverse complement strand
GTCGCGGCGTTGCGATCGCCCCGCCAGGCCCGCTCCCCCGCTCGCGGGGGAGCCGCCGAGCGGAGCGATGCAGAGCAATGCTTCCGAAGCAGAGACGAGCCGTCCATCGATCGCCTGCAGAGGCTCCGGCGGAGTGCATGCAAGTCTCGACTAGAACGAGAGATGCGCGGACAGATCCGCAGTCGCCCGAGCCTCCGCACGCCTTCGTCGCAGTGCCCGGGCTGCACCGCACGGTGGATGCGAAGCGTGGCCGGCGACTATTCATTACTTTGCATGCTGCATCGCCATGCCGTACCCTCCGCTCTTTCGTCACTTCATGCGAAGGTTCAGCGGCACGGTTGAGCCTCCCATTCAGCAGGTCCAGTGCGAGCAGGCGAGGAATCCGGACTCATGGCACGATCGCGCGTTTTGAAGAAGGGACCAGCGAGCAAAGACGCCTCCTCAAGCGAGGAAGAGAAGGGCTCCGCTGCGGGCATCGACGGGGAGGGCGGAACCGCTGCCCGGGGACGGACGCCCGCACGACGCGGATCGAAGCGGGCCAAGAAGGCCTCCCGCAAGCGTGCCGGGACCGCCGCGGCGGTGCGACGCAAGAAGGCCCGCAAGTCCGCGAGCCGGAAGGCCGCCAAGAAGGCGACGCGGACCGCCGTCAAGAGGGCAGCGAAGCGGACTGCCCGCGGACAAGGCCGCGCGGGCGGCAGAGCCGCCGGGCGAGACGGACGCGCCTCGGGGCGGGGTGGTTCGACCACGCTGCGGAACGCCTCTATCGAACAGCTGCAGCAGGAGATCGCCCGGCGGGAGTCGCAGCTGGCCGCGCTCGAGATCGAGCGGGTCCGCCTCGCCAACGCCATGGCATCGCTCGACGAGACGCTTGCGGGACTCGGCGGCAACCATTTCGGTCGCGGCAACCACCAGGTCGCTGCGGCCGGCGGACGCCGCGGGCGGCGAGCGGGCAACGGCATGAGCCTCGTCGAAGCCATGCAGCAGGTGCTTCCGAACGCGATCATGTCGGTGGCGGAGATCGGAGATGCCGTGCGGGCGATCGGCTACGAGACCTCGAGCCGCAACTTCCGAACCGTGATCACCAACGCGCTCGGCAAGCACACCCATCTGTTCAAGAAGGTGAGCCGCGGGCGGTACACCGCCTGCTGAAGCGCGAACGAACTCCCACGGTTGTCTCCGCGGCCTTGATGCCCAGCCGGCGCCGGCGGGTCGAGGTTGCGTGACGGACGCGACACGGCCACGCGGATCCGCGGGCTCCGGCTCCTCCACCGCCTCGCTTCGCCCGGCGTGGCCGGTGCCCCCACGGTCTCCTTGAGCGAGGTTGCCGCGGGCCGCAGACGCATCGGCGGGCGGTTCCGCCGGCTCAGTCGCGGCGTCGCATCGCCTCGACGCGATCGCTGAGAAGTCGCAGGATCCGCTCGTAGAGGAAGTCCCCGAGCACCGCATCCTCGATGCCCGCGTCGATGTTGGGGTTGTCGTTGATCTCGATCACCATCGGGCGGCCGTCGACCACCTTGAGGTCCACCCCGTAGAGGCCGTCTCCGATCAGCCTCGCCGCCCGCACCGCAAGTCCCACCACCGCCGAGGGGGCCCGGTCGATCGGAAGGGTCTCGGCGTTGCCCGGCTCCATCCGCGGACCATGATGCTTCACGATCTGCCAGTGCCGCTTGGCCATGAAGTAGCGGCAGGCGTAGAGCGGCTGCCCGTCGAGCACCCCGATCCGCCAGTCGAACTCGGTGGGCGTGAAGGCCTGGGCGATCAGCAGGTCCGAGCTGTCGAAGAGCTGCGGCACCGCGGCGTCGAACGCCTCTGGCGAGTCGTACTTGACCACTCCCATCGAGAAGGCGCTGTCCGGCTGCTTGATCACCACGGGGAATCCGAGCTCCGAGGCCACGCTGCCGGCGGACTCGCGGGAGATCACGATCGTCCGCGGCGTCGCGATGCGGTGGCGGGCGAGCAGCTCCGCGAGGTAGACCTTGTTGCCGCAGCGGACGATCGATTCGGGATCGTCGATGACCACCAGACCCTCCGCGGCCGCGCGACGGCTGAAGCGGTAGGTGTGGTGGTTGACCGCGGTGGTCTCCCGGATGAAGAGGGCGTCGAACTCCGCAAGGCGTCCGTAGTCGTCGCGTCCGATGACCTCGGCGGAGGCCCCGAGGTCGGCGGCGGCCTGCAGGAAGCGGCGGATGGCGCGTTCGTTGGAAGGGGGCCGAGGCTCCTTCTCGTCGCGGAGGATGGCGAGTTCGAAGCGGGTGGGCTGGGGACTGCGGCGAGGGCGGGGCGGCTTGGCGAGGAACCGCCGCGCCTGCTCGACGGCGAAGGCCCGCTCCGAGTCCACCACCTCGCCGCTGCCGAGGATCCGCAGCGACTCGAGGCTCCAGGCGCCGTTCCGCGTGAACACCGCTCGCAGGAACGGCGCCGGAAAGCGTCCGAAGATCGCCGCCGCCACGCGATGCAGGCGGGGATCGGCGGTCCGGCCGAAGTGGATCGTCGCCTCGATGCGGGCCTCCGCGACGCCCGCGAGCGACCGTCCGATCTGCTCGGCGAGTTCGTTGGCGGCAAGGCGGATCAGCGGAGCGAGCTTGAGGTCCTGGATGGTGTCGATCGAGGGCAGGGGGCGGTGCCCCCGAGCCGTCGCGAGCAGGCTGACGTAGTAGCCGAAGGTCTGGTAGCGGTAGCTCCGGCAGAGGTTCAGCACCTTGGCCCGCGGCAATGAAGCGAAACGGCTGTCGGTGATGTAGCGGCGTGCCGGGACGGCTTCGATCGAGTCGCTCGCCAGCGCCGGCAACTGCTCCTGCCACAACTTGAGGCTGTCCACCACCACCAGCACCGTGGGAGGGGCGTGCCGATCGGGGCGGGCGGGCGCCGCCGCCAGCAGCTCCGCGATCGGACGCGAACGCTCGAGCGACGGACTGGGAGGTTCGTCCGCGGTCGCCTCGGAGAGGCTGGCGGGCGAGGATTCGGGAGGTTCGCCTGAGGGCTGCACGCGGCGGTCCTGTGTCGATCGGATCGCGGGGCACCTCGGTTCGCCGTCGAGCGATCCTTCGCGCGGGCGACTCGGGATCGCCGGACGGCCTCCTGCCGGGGGCGTGCGGGACCCGACCGACGGATTCTACCGGTCCGTCATCGCGGTGGAGCCTCCGTTGCCGTCTTCGCGAGAAGCTGGGGCCAAGTGCCCCGCGGGGGCGTTCCCGGAGGCGGGCGATGCGGGGGTCGGGCTCCCCGAGGGCGTCAGGTGCCGAAGAAGGTGATGGTCGGCCGCCCCGACGCCTCCCGGCTCGGCCACTCGATGCGGCCGGCGCGATCCGGACCGACGAGGCGGCGGAGTTCGAGCACGGTGGCATGGTCGAGTTCGCGGTGCAGGAACCGAAGACGGCCCGCGGCACTCTCCCAACGCTGCACCCGCCGGGGAGAGAAGTCGCCGAACTCGCCGGCGTCGCCCCCGGCATCGCCGGCTTCGAAGGCGTCGAGGCGGGCGAACAGGCGATCGCTCTCGGCGAGATAGCGGCGCTCGATCTCCGCGAGGGCCGTGGCCGCCGCCTCGTCCGCCTGCACGATCCGCATGGCCTCGTTCATGGCCGCAAGGGCCGGCATCGACGGCACGGCATCCGGCCAGGCCTCTCGCCGCACCGCCGCATGGAAGGTCCGGGCGGCTTCCGGGGAGAGGGACCGCTGGAACTCCTCGATCGCCGTCCGGATCGCGCGGTGGATGCGGCGATCGGCGTCGTCCCGCTGCAGTTCGAGACGGGAGAGAGTCTGTTGGCCATCCAGTGCCGCCTTCGCCCCATCGCCCACCGCGGGGGGGATCACGAAGGACGCCCGGCGGGCCGCGGCGAGCGCCGGCCGCAGACGCTGCTGCTCCGACCAATGGCCTTCGACGGCCCGGCGAATCTCCCGCAGGCGCTCCATCGCCGATGCGGCGATCGCCGGATCCGCGAGCACCTCGGGCACCGTCTCGAGGATGAGGCCAAGCAGATCGAGCGACGCGTGCCGCCCTCGCCATGGCGAAAAGGAGAACTCGCCGCTGCCGCCCCGCAGGCCCGCGGCGATGGACACGAGCTCGATCGCCCGGGCCTCCCGCCACCGTGCCAGCGTCGTTGCCGAATCGCTTCCGAGCAGGTCCTCGAGGGATCCGAACATCTGCGCGTCCGCCTCGATTCCGCGGGTCAGCGCGGCGTCGATCGCGGCCGACGGCACGCCGTCGGCGCGGGCGAGGATCGCCTCGATCCCCGCGGGGTCTCCGGGGTCTCCGGGGTCTCGCCGCGTCGCCGCCGCGGCAAGTCGCTCCGCAAGCTCCGACAGGATGGCGTCGAACGACTCCGCAGCATCGCGGCGAAGCTGCTCCGCGACCGGGGCCATCTCGGGGTCGCCGCCGGCCTCGGCGAACATCGCGGCGAGCCTGGATGCGTCGAGGGCCGCCAGCGGCGGCGCTGCCGAGGGCAGGTCTCCGAGCATCATGAGGCCGGCCTCGCCGCTGAAGGTGATCGCAAGCGGCGCTGCGATCTCGGCCTCGATCGCGGTCTCCTCGCCGTCGATGCCGGTGGCGACGATGGCCACCGCGGAGAAGGTGATCGTCGCCGAGGCGGACTCCTCGCCGCGTTCGATCGCGATCGAAGCGTCCCCCGGGTCCGTTCCCGCGGATCGCGCCTCGATGCCTCGCCCCTCCTCGCCGAGGTCCACCAGCGACGCGAGCCGTCCGCGGGTGCGGTCGGGCAGCTCCTCGAGCAGTTCGCGGCGGAGGGATTCCATCCGCCTCGCCGCCCCGGAGACCTCCGGCAGGTCGCCGGCGACGTCGAACTCCATCGCCCCGTCCGTCGCCGCAAGCCCGCGGGCGTAGGCGAGTCCGATGCGGAGGCGCTCGCGGAAGTGGTCCGCACGGATCGCCGCGATCTCGGCGGCGGCCTCGGAGCCGATCTCGCCGCTGCGGATCCGCGGATCGACCCGGCGACGGAGCAGGTTGGCGATGCCGTCCCCGGGCACGAGTCGAAGCGAGACGAGCAGGCCGTCGAGACGCTCCTCGCCGACGATCGTCCGCAGGCGCTCGAGGCTGTCGAGCTGCTGCTCGACGATGCCCCGCACCCCGCGGTCGCTCGCGAAGGAACGCAGCACCGGATCGTCGCCGTCGAAGGCCGCCTCGAGGGCGATCGCCGGCGGCGCCTCGCCTTCGCGGGCGGCGGCATCCGCCTCGGCGATCGCGGCCTCGCGACGCGACGCCTCGATGGCCGCGCGGGCGGCGATCGCCGCGGCGAGCCGCGCGGGGCGGTCGAGCTCCTCCTCCATCGCATCGCCGACGGCATCGGTCAGGCGCTGGTCGTGGTCGGCGAGCACCTCGCGGATCGCCGCCGCCTCCTCGGGACCGGCCCCGAGGCGGGCGAGCACCTCGAGCAGATCCGCCGGCGGCTCCGATCCCAGCAGTCGCTGGCGGATCCGCAGGTCAAGGGCCCGCTCGCGGACGCCCCGGGCCTGGAGCGTCGCGAGCGCGGCCGCGTCGAGCCGAAGCGCCGCGGCGGCCTCGTTCCAGAACGCACTCTCAAGCAGGCCGAGGCGATCGACGAGACGCCGTTGCGATGCGGATCGTTCGGCGGAGCGTTGGGCCGAAGCCTCGAGATCGCCTCCGGCGACGAGGAAGCCGCCGCCCATCGATCGGCCGAGCCACGCCTCGATCTCGCCGTCCCGCAGCAGCGTCGCCCGATCGAGATACGCCGCATGCAGCGGCCACACCGGCGACTCGGGAGTCGCATCGCCGCCGACCGCCGCGAGCCAGGCCGCGACCGTCTCGCCGCTGCGGGGATCGGGGAAGTTGCCGCCGCTGCCCTGCGCCACCGCGGACGAAGCGGTGCCGGCGGCAAGCAGCGTTGCGATCAGCGTCCGGAGGCTTCGGCGCCAGCGGCGATGCCCGCCGGCCGTCGGGACGTCGCGGCTCGGCGAGGCGGTGGGAAACGGGCAGGCATTCGCGACGTTCGCGGGAGGCTTCGCAGGCATGGTCGCTCCGTGCAGGGAGGGTCGCGGAACCGATCGTTGATCGACGCTGGCGATCGAAGCTGGCGATCGGCGGCGAACCGCCGCGTCGCCGGCTCAGGGCGTTCGGCATGCCCGCGTCGCCGCAAAGTCGGCTTCGGCCTGGCGGAACGCCGCCCGCTCGACGGCGCTGGCCCACCAGCGGTTCCCTTCCACGGCGATCCGCCCGTCGTCGGTCGCCTCGCCCTCGCGTGCGGCGGACTGCAACTCGTCGCTGGTCCGCCACAGCAGGTCGAGCGACGCGTCGGTGGCGGCGGCGTAGCGGGCCGCAAGTGCATCGAGCGCCGCGACGCGGGCGGCATCGCCGGAGGCCTCGGCCCGGGCGCGGGCATCGGCGATCGCCTCGCGTGCGGGCATGCCGCCGAAGCGGTCGCCCCACGCCGCCAGCAGCGCCGCGCGGCGGAACTCCGACGCCATGGATGGATCGAGCGACGCCTGCAGGCGGACCAGGTCCTCGCGGATCGACCGGCCGATGGCCTGCCGCTCCAAGCCGAGATTCCGGTCGATCGACATGACCCGCATGGCGAGTTCGGGATCGACCGGCACCGGGGCACCGGTGGTGTCGGTGTTCATCAGGCCATGCCGTTGCGGCAGCAGGGAGCGCATGGAGGACCACCGCGCCTGCTGCAGCTCGGCGATCCGCTCGGCCTGGACCGCGAAGGCCGCCCGCACCGCCGGATCCGCCAACGCCTCGGGAATCGAGGACGCCGCGATCGGGAAGAGGTCGAGGCCGGCGAAGTCGCCGTGATCGGTTTGCATCGCCATCACCGCCCAATGCATGATGCCGCCGCCGTCGCAGGCCGCCGCGATCATCTGGCGGCGGCGAACCGCCCGCCACGGCGCCATCGAGGGAGCGACCTCCTCGCCGAGCAGATCGGTGAGGTCGTTGAAGAACGCCTCGTCCGCGGCCAGCACCCGCTGCAGGCCCGCGTCGATCGCGGCGAGCCTGGAGCCGTCGGCCCCGGAGAGCATGGCCGTCGCGACCGACTGCGGGTCGAGCGACGCGTCCTGCTGCGGCGCCAACTCCGAAGCCGTTGCCGCGATCGCCGCCTCGAAGCGGGGGGTGCCGTCCGCGATCAGCTGCGACGCGACCAGGCGCATCTCCGCCGCGACCCCGAGGTCGTCGAAGATCGCCGCCAGCGTCTCCGCGTCGATCACCCGCCAGGAGGGCGGTGCCGACCAGAGGCTCCGCATCAGGCCCTTCTGCATCTCCTCGGCATCGATCGCCCCCGCATCGATCCCCGCCACGAGCTGGGAGACCATCTGCTCGATGACCGGTTCGGGGATGCCGGACTTGCGTCCGTACGCCCGCATCGCCTCGCCGAAGACGCCCGATCCCACCGCCTGCCCGAGCTCGACGATCATGGCCATCTGCCGCTGCTCCGCGTCGTCGCCCTGCAGCGCCTGCATCTGGGCATCGATCTCCTCGAGCTCCGGCGAGGGACCGAAGGAGCCGTCGTCGCGGGGACCCCATCCGCCGCCGAGCTCGAGCCGCTGCGCCTGCAGTTCGGCGATGGCGAGGCGCTGCGGCAGGTTCTCGGCGAAGGCCCGCTGCCGGATCTCCGCAACCCGCTCGAGCTGCGCCGGGGAGATCTTCCCGCTGCGGCCGAACTCCTCGAACATCTCGAAGAACTCCTCGGAGCCGTCGCGGCCGATTCCCGCCGCGACGAGCACCTTGGCGAGGCGGCCGGGCGTGCCCACCACCGGCTCGATCGCCCGCACCGCCGCGAGCTGCAGGCGGAGCATCCTTGCCCGAAGGCGGTCCTGCTCGGGGTTGCCGCCGAAACTGAAGGGTGCCCGGTTGGCGTCCTCGTAGATCTCCTGCGTCCGGGCCTCGCGGCCTTCGGCGTTGGCGGCCGCCATCTCCTCCTCGACGAGACGGCGGGTCTCCGCCCACGCCTCGGCTTGGACAAGCTTTGCCTCGGCCTGCCGCCGCTCCTGGTCAAGGGCGAGGTCCCGCTGCTCCTCGAGGAGCTTCGCCAGCGATGCGTCGTGCCCTGCGAGCACCTCGCGGATCCTCGCCGCTTCGGCAGGCGATGCCTTGGCCGCTTCGAGCAGGGTGGCGAGGCTCGCAGGCCTCGCGGTCCCGAAGGACCAGAAGGCCCCGGAGGCCTCGAAGTCGGAGAGCCGCGCCAGCCGCCCCCGCTGGAGAAGGCCGGCCACGGCCGGCGGGGGCAACGCCGCCGCCGCGCCGATCTCGTTCCACATCTGCTCCTCAAGGGCGTCGAGTCGCGCGACGAGGCGTCGCTGCTGGTCGATCCGGGCCACCGCGGCGGCGACCTGCGTCCGCATCGTCTCGGGCTCGGAGTGGAACCAGGGCGGCGGCACCGCCCGCAGCCATGCCTCGATCTCGCCGTCCCGCAGGCGTGCCACCTCGCCGAGATAGCGGGCATGGACCTCGAAGGCCGCATCGAGGCGATCGTCCGGCACGCCGGCCTCGCCGAGCCACCGGTCGAGCTCCCGACCGCTGCGGGGCGAGGGAAAGGAGCCGGCGGTGCCCTGCGGCAAGGCATCGGCGGCGGGCAGCAGGATCGCGACGATCGCCGCCATCGCGAGCAGCAGGGGGCGTCGCGAGTCCGCCCCGGCGGGGCGCCGGAGCGAGGCGAGGGAACGAACGCTCAACATGGCAGCAACTCCAGCGGCGGCAAGGCGAGGGGATGCTTCGCGTCAGCGGAAGGCAGACTGTATCGAGGTTGGAGTCCCCGCCGCAGGAGCCGACCGGGGAGAACGCCGCGTGCCCGGAACCGACGGCCGCCCTTGCCGGACCGTCTCGCCGGCCTTGGCGAACTCGCCGCCGTGGCGATCGCCGCGTTCGGGCAACTCGAGGTCGGTGACGGGTCCGTCGCGATGCATGGGTTCGCGGCCGAGGCGCCGGGGGGCGATGGGGGCGAGTCCTGCATGCTATGTGTCGCATAGTACAAGGCCGCCGTGCGGGGTTCAAGGCGTCGCGGAGCAGGTCCCGCCGGCGAGGCGTCGTGCCGGATCGTTCGGCGAGGCGGGAACCGATCGCGGCGATCGCGGCTCTCATCGTCTTCCTCTCGCGAGCTATCCTCGAACCCTCGATCGCGGCGGGAACCGCCCGGCCTGCGTCGGCATCGCCAGTGACGCCGCGACGCCCGTTCCGGACTCCCTCGAGACGATTCCCGCTCGCACTTCCGCCCTCCGGACCCGAAGGAGACCCGCATGCTCTGGAGACTGATCTACGACGAGGACCTCGCCCAAGGCGCCTACCTCGTGGGATGCCAGCGGACCGGTGAAGCGATCGTCTTCGACCCCGAGCGGGACGTGGACCGCTATCTCGACGCGGCGAAGGCCCACGGCCTCCGGATCACGGCGGTCGCGGAGACCCACATCCACGCGGACTTCCTCTCGGGAGCCCGCGAGCTCGCCGAACGGACCGGTGCCCACGTCTTCGTCTCCGGCCTCGGCGGTCCGCAGTGGCAGTCCAAGTGGGTCGGCCCCTATCGGCACACCATCCTGAAGGACGGCGACGCCTTCACCGTGGGCAACATCCGGTTCCGGGCGATGCACACCCCGGGGCATACGCCCGAGCATCTCGTCTACCTCGTCGAGGACCGGGGCGGTGGCGCCGACGAGGCGATGGGGGCGATCACCGGCGACTTCCTCTTCGTGGGCGATCTCGGACGGCCCGACCTGCTCGAGTCCGCGGCGGGGCTCGCGGGGGTCGCCGAGGGCTTCGCGCACGACCTTCATCGCACCACCGCGAGATTCATGAGCCAGCCCGACCACCTGCAGATCTGGCCGGCGCACGGGTCGGGATCGGCCTGCGGCAAGGCCCTCGGCGCCGTGCCGCAGTCCACCATGGGCTACGAGCGACGCTTCAATCCGATGCTCCGTCTCGTGGAGGACGAGTCCGCATTCGTCCGCACGATCCTCGAGGGGCAGCCGGAGCCGCCGGTCTACTTCGCCCGCATGAAGGCGTGGAACCGCGACGGGGTGCCGCTGCTCGGCGAGCTGCCCTCGCCGCGGAGGCTCGCGGCCGAGGAGATCGCGGCCGCCCTCGACGCCGGCAGCGTGCCGATCGACGTCCGCCCGCAGGCGGCCTTCGTGCAGCGGCACCTGCCCGGAAGCCTGTGGAGCCGCCCTGGGCCGGCCTTCCTCATGGCGATCGGCAGCTACTGCGAGCCGTCCGACGCCCTGCTGCTCGTGTGCGAGGCGGAGGAGGTCGACCGGCTCGTCCGCAACCTCGTCCGCATCGGCCTCGATCGCGTGCAGGCGTGGATCGATCCCGCGACCCTTGAGAGGCACTTCGCCGCCGGCGGCGCCTCCGAGTCGATCCCCGAGATCACCCCCGCGGAGCTTGCGGCGAGGCTCGAGGCGGCGCCGGATCTGCCGCTGCTCGACGTCCGCCGGGCCGCGGAGCACCAGGCTGGAGCCATCGCCGGCGGCGTGAACGTGGCCCACACCCGGCTGCTCCCGAGGCTCGACGAGGTCCCCGCCGGCGAGTCCCTGATCGTCCACTGCCAGAGCGGGCAGCGATCGACGATGGCGGCGGCGGCGCTCAAGCGCCAGGGACGCCGTGTGGTGAATCTCGCGGGCGGCTACGCCGCGTGGGCGAAGGGGCCCGGCGCCGGGGCCGTCGCTGGCGCGAAGGCGTGAGCGGGGATCGCACCGGCTGCGTCGCCGCCGGAGGAGCGGCGCGGCGATGACGCTCACCGTCGTCCTCGGCGGCCTCGTCGTGGGCGGATGCCTCGGCCTGCTCGGGTCGGGCGGCTCGATCCTCACGGTGCCGGTGCTCGTCTACCTGCTCGGGCACGAGCCGAAGGCCGCGATCGCGGAGAGCCTCGCGATCGTCGGGGCGATCGCGGCGGTCGGATCGATCGGCCCCATCCGCCGCCGCCGCGTGGACTGGCGGAGCGTGGGCTTCTTCGGGGTACCCGCGATGGCGGGAACGGTCCTCGGGGCCTGGCTCGGCGCGGGGGTGACGCCGATCGTGCAGCTGCTGACCTTCGCGGCGGTGATGGTGGCGGCGGCGATCGCGATGCTGCGGCCGCCACGCCTCGACGCCGCCGCAGCGCCGCGGCGCCGCGGTCGCGCCGGCCTCGCCAGGATCGTGGGCGAGGGCCTGGCGGTGGGCGCGTTGACCGGCTTCGTCGGCGTGGGCGGCGGCTTTCTCGTGGTGCCGGCCCTGGTGATGCTTGGCGGCCTGCCGATGGCGGTGGCGGTGGGCACGAGCCTCGTGATCATCGCCATCAAGAGCGCCAGCGGCTTCGCGGAGTATCTGGCGACCCTCGAGACGCCGATCGATGCCTTCACCGTCGGCCTGTTCGCCGCGATCGGCTCGGTGGGCAGCGTGGTGGGATCGCACCTCGGCAGCCGCATCGACGAGCGGCGGCTCAAGCGGATCTTCGCGGTGGCGGTGCTGCTGATGGGGGCCGCGATCGCGGCGGTCGAGATCGCCTCGCTCCTGGGCTTCGCCGCGTCGTGAATGGGATCCCGTTCCCGCGGTCGGGCCACGCCGATCGTGGAGGCTGCCGCCGATTCGATCCGATGACCCGCAGGTCGTCGCCGGCGCCGGATGCGGCCGTGCCGCCGGCGTCGCGTCCGTTCCGCTGCCGCCCCGAGAGGAGTCAAGGCATGCCTGCCTTCGCCGCGTTCCCGATCCTGCTGAGCCTCGCCATGCCGGCCGGGCCTGCCGCCACGACGCCCGCATCGGTTGCGACGGCCGCGACGGCCGCGATCCCGCCGCAACCCCCGATGCCGCCGGGCGGCGAGGTTCGCCCCGGCCTCGTCGCGATGCCGGGACTGCCCCGCGCGGCCGAGGCGGTCGATGCCGCCGCGTTCGAGGGCGTGTGGACGCTCGTGGACGCGTCGAACCATGCCTTCGATGTGGTGCTCTTCCGGGGCGGCGCCGCTCGCAGCAACTGGTCCAAGGGCCCCGCGGGTGCGAGGGGCGAGTGGGGGCGGTGGCGGGTCTACGGCAATGGGGTGCGGGTGGACTACGACAGCGGCTGGATCGACCTGATCCGCTTCGGTGCCGCGGGCTTCGAGCAGGTCTCCTTCGCGCCGGACCGGCCGCTGGCCGGCCCGCCGTCGGCGATGGGACGAGCCGTGCGGACCGCCGCGGAGGTGGCGCCGTTCGTCGGCGTGTTCGAGCTGCACCTCGAGCAGGACGACTCGCCCTTCTACGTAGCGGTGCAGTCGAACGGCTTGGCGTTCAAGACCATCCCGGGCCTGCCCTCGGGCACCTGGACGCTCGATGGCGGCGAGGCGGTGATCCGCTGGGCGGACGGTTGGACCGATGCGATCCGCCCCGTCGAGGGCGTGCGGGTGCAGCAGCGGACGTGGACGCCGGGGCGGTCGGTGCTCGATCCTCCGGATGCCGAGCGGATCGGCCGCCGCCTCAAGGACGACCTGCCGGCCGCGATGCGGCCGACCGGATCGCGTCGGCCTCCGGGATGAGCTGTTCCAGCGCGTCGGCACGGTCCTCGGAATCGGGGTGGGTGGAGAGGAACTCGAGGGTGCCGCCGCCCGTCGCAGCGAGGCGTCGCCAGAGGCTCGGCGCCGCCCGGGGTTCGTATCCGGCGCTGGCGGCGATGAACAGGCCGATCCGGTCCGCCTCCCGCTCATGCTGCCGGCTGAAGGGCAGGCCCACGCCGAGGCCGTAGGCGAGCTCGACGGCGCTGCGGAGGCGAGGATCGCCGCCCCCGAGGGCGATCTCCGCGACGATCGCGGTGGTGAGCGACTGGCTCATCCGTTCGGCGCCGTGGCGGGCGATCGCATGGGCGATCTCGTGCCCCACGACGATCGCGAGTTCGTCGTCGCTTTGCGTGAACTCGAGCAGGCCGGTGTGGGCGGCGCACTTGCCGCCGGGCAACGCCCAGGCGTTGACCGTCGGATCCTCGATCAGCACGAACTCCCAATCGAAGGCGTCGGCGATCCCCGGATAGCGGCCGCGGGCCGCCTCGACGAGCCTCGCCGCGACCCGCTGCAGGCGGTCGTTGGCGGGGCCGCTGCGGACGACCTTCGCCGAGGCGAGCACCTCGGCGTAGGTCTCCTCGCCGAGGGAACGCTCCGCGTCGAGCGAGAGCAGGTTGTACTGACGGCGATCGGTGTCGGGAACGGCCTGGCAGGCCGCCGCCGCCAGCACGGCGAGCAGCGGCAGCCGCATCCGCCAACGGAGAGGGCGTCGCATCGGGAGAGGCTCCGCGAAGGGCGGTTCGGGAACGACGGGGAGGCCGCAGGTCAAGGGTAGGCGGAGGCGGGAGGCGATCGCGCGGTCGTCGCGTGTCGGAAGCGGCCCCCGTTCCGAGCGGCCGCGGCGTCGCCCCGCCCCGCCCCGTCACGCCGCTGCGGCGGCGGTGCCGGCCACGAAGCCGCTCGCCCACGCCCACTGGAAGTTGAAGCCGCCGATCCGCCCATCGACGTCGCAGATCTCGCCGCACAGGTGCAGGCCGGGAACGAGGCGGCTCTCCATCGTCGCGAGATGCAGCTCCGCGAGCGGCACGCCGCCCGCGGTCACCTCGGCGTGCCCGAAGCCCCGATCGCCCACGATCGGCAGCGGCGTGGCCACGAGCTGCGCGGCGAGGTGCCGCCGTCGCTCTCGCGGCCACTGCTGCACGGAGATCGCCGGATCCACCGCCGTTTCGGCGAGCAGGGCCCTCGCGACTCGTTCTGGGAGCCGCTCCCGCAGCCAGGCGAGCACGCCGTTGCGGCCGGTGGCGAGCAGGGATCGATCCACCTCGTCCATGGTCGCGCCGGCGAGCCACGAGAGTTCGAGCGTCGCCGCAGGGTCCTCGGCGGCGGCGTGGATCCAGAAGCGGCTCATGTCGAGGGCAGCGGGGCCGGAGAGGCCGAAGTGCGTGCAGAGCAGGCTTCCCTCGATCCTCCGCAGGACCTTGCCGCCGCCGCTGCGGAGGGTCAGTCCCGCGGGGGTCGCCACGCCGGAGAGGCCTCGGATCCAGTGCCCCTCCGCGAGCAGCAGCGGCACGAGGGCGGGCGTCACGAGCGGCGTGAGGGAGTGCCCGAGCGATCGGGCGATCGCGTGGCCGGTGCCGTCGGAGCCGGTGCGGGGCAGGCTGCGGCCGCCGGTGGCGAGGATCACCCGTCGGGCAAGGATCTCGCCGCTTGCCGACTCGAGGCGAAAGGCCGGATCGGCGGATCGCCGCAGGACGCCCTGCACCCGGCAGGGATGCCGCAGCTCCACGCCCGCGTCGCGGGCGGCGGCGAGCAGCGCCTCGAGCACGACGCGGGCATCGTCGGCGACGGGGAAGAGCTTGCCGGTGCCTTCCCGCTTGAGCTCCACCCCGAGCGACTCGAAGAAGGCGCAGGTCTCGGCCACGCCGAAGCGGCGGAGGACCTTGGCGATCGCCGCAGCGCTCGAGCCGCTGAAGTCGCGGGTCGCCACTTCGTGGTGGGTCACGTTGCAGCGTCCGCCGCCGGCGATGAGGATCTTGGCCCCGAGCGACGCCGCGCCGTCGATCGCCACGATCCGCAGGCGTCGCCCCGCTGCGGATGCGGTGCGTCCGGCGAAGATCGCCGCCATCAGCCCGGCGGCGCCGCTTCCGACGACCGCGAGGTCGGCGAGTTCCGGCGATCCGCTCATCCGGGCCGCTCCGTGCCGAGCGCCCGCGGCGTCGGCATGGAGGCATGCCCGTCGGCGGCGTCCGTGAGGAGGGGGGCCGTTCGCAGCGAGGCCATCCCGACCACGGTAGCGATGCAAGGAGGATGCCGATGGCGATGCGGCAGCCTCAGTCGGCGGCGGCGTCGCTGCGGCGGAACGGTACAGCCGCCGGCGGGCGGCGACGCCGCGAGCCGGCGGTCACCCCGAGTCCGCAGCCGAACAGGACCGCCGCCGCCGTGACGAGGGGCCCCGCGAGCATCGCCGGCAGCGGCTCCCGCACACGGCGAAGCGACTCGGTCAAACTGATGGGCCGAAGTCGTTCGGGCAGATCGCCCCGCCGCGGGATCGACGAGACGCCCAGGCTCATCCCGCCGACCGCCACGATGCCCGCGAGCATCCAACCGGCGGACATGCGGCGGCCGATCCGCCCGGCGGCGTTTCCAGCGAGCAGGCCGCAGGGCACCAGCAGCAGCGGCCCCACGATCGCGAACCAGGTCCGGAGCCGCCATTCCTCCGGCACGAGCATGGTCTCGATCCCCGCAACGCTCGCGAAGGCGATGAAGATTCCGTAGGCGGTCGCCAGCAGAAGCGTGTAGCCGATGAGGATGGCCAGCAGCGTTCGCACGGGGACGGAGATCCGACGCGACGGCACGGACCGTCGCGGGGTCGAATGGGCTGCACAAGGCGGCCCCCCATCGGATGCATCGTCGCTGGCACCACCAGCACCACCGCCGTGGCAATGATCGTCGCACCCGCCGCCGGCATCGAGGACACGGCATCGGAATTGACGAATCCCTGACCCGTCCCGCACCGTCGCCGACGCATAATCCATCGCCGGAAAGGCGGGCGAGGGGTCTCGGCCTCGGTGCTATCCGACGGATCGGCCGGTCTTCGCCCGTCCATCCGACCGAACCGAGCGACGCGGCCGCTTCGACGGCCGCTTCGTCGGCGGTGCGGACGTCCCCGGCGGCTGCACGAGCACCTGCAGCTGCGGGCGGATCCCGCGGCTCGCCAGCTGACGCAGCAGGTTCTCGACGCATCCGCCGAAGTCCGCGAGACGCTCCGGGGGATGCACGCCGGGCGAGTGGATCTCGCCGGAGGCGAGCATTCGGGCGACCGCAGCGGCGGGGAAGGCGGTCGTCCTCGCCATGCTCGAGTGTCCGGCGGCGGCGTCGAAGCGGTCGAGCAGCGTCCACTCGATCCGCGCCGGGCGGCCGTCGAGGCGTCCCTCGACGGAGACCCGCATGGCGGTGAGGTCCTCCTCCTCCGGGGCGTAGGTCCAGTGCGGGAAGAGCAGCGCCGCGAGCAGGTCGCGGGGGCGGACCTCGCCGCCGGCGACCTTCACCGGGTCGAGTCCGAAGAGGCCGGTCTGGCGGAGCACCCGCATCAGCTCGATGTGGCCGGGATAGCGCAGCGTCCGCTCCCGCATGTGAGGCACGCGGAGCGTTCGAAGCAGCGTCCGGAGGCCGTCGGTGTTGAAGGCCTCGAGCGTGCCCACGCCGGGGAAGTGCAGGAGCTCCGGCTCGCTGAGGGCCTCCTTCTCCACGACCTCCCCGCCCTCGACGAGGCGGGCCGGCCGGACGTACTCCTCGATCACGTCGTGGGGCGAGAAGCCCGCCTTGTACTCAAAGGGCCAGACGCGGTGCCGAGGCAGGCCTCCGACGCAGATGTCGAGCCGGGATGGGCGGGAGAGCCGCTTGGCCGCGACCGCTGCGAAGACGTGGCTCAGGCCCGGAGCCACGCCCATGTCGACGACGACGGGCACGCCGCGTCGCCTCGCGAGGCGATGGAGCTCGAGGGGATCCTCCGCCATGAAGGAGATGTCGCAGCAGGGCCGCCCCGCCTCGATCACCGCCCGCAGGGCTTCGAAGCCGAGGCGGCTCGGCAGGGCCCCGACGACGAGGTCGGCCTCGCGGGCGAGGCGGGAGAGCGCGGCGAGGGCGGGGAGATCCTCGACAACGGTGTCGATGCGACCCGGGCGCCGGCTCGCCGCGAAGGCCACGGCCC
>CAZQUA010000030.1:0-17242 GCA_964596455.1 uncultured Isosphaeraceae bacterium | reverse complement strand
CCGTCGTCGTAGACCTGCATCTCCATGGTGGCCTTGTCGGTCTCGACGTCCGCCACCACGTCGCCCGAGGCGACCTCGTCCCCCTCCTTCACGTTCCAGCGGATGATGGTGCCGCTCTCCATGGTGTCGGAGAGGCGGGGCATGGTCAGTTCGATCGGCATCGCCGCGAAGCTCCTCGGATCGGTTCGGGGCCGCGACTCAATCGCGGTAGCAGGCCTTCCGCACCGCGGCGCGGATCTTGCCGGGGTTGGGAAGCATCCGCTGCTCGAGCTCGTAGGCGTAGGGGGCCGGGACGTCGTCGGCGTGGACGCGGTGCACGTGGTTGTCGAGGTCGTCGAAGCAGTGCTCGGAGATCTGCGCGGCGACCTCCGACCCCACCGAGGCGAACGACCAGGACTGGTCCACCACCACGCAGCGGTTGGTCTTGCGGACGCTCGCGACGATCGTCTCGAGGTCGAGCGGGCGGATCGTCCGCCCGTCGATGACCTCGCACTCGATGCCGTCCTCGGAGGCGAGGGCCTCCGCCGCCTCCATCGCGAAGTGCACCGGACGGCCGAAGGAGACGATGGTGCAGTCGCGGCCCTCGCGGCGGACGAGGGCCTTCCCGAAGGGGATCAGGTACTCCTCCTCGGGCACCTCGCCCTTCAGCGCCAGCAGCCGCTCGCTCTCGAGGAAGAAGACCGGGTCGGGATCGCGGATCGCCGTCTTCAGCAGGCCCTTGGCGTCGTAGGGATCGGAGGGGATCGCCATCTTCAGGCCGGGCACGTTGGCGTAGAGGCTCTCGACGCACCAGCTGTGGGTCGAACCGAGCTGCCCCCCGGCGCCGTCGTTGCCGCGGAACACGATCGGGCAGCCGAACTGGCCGCCGGACATGTAGAGCATCTTCGGGGCGTTGTTGAGGATCTGGTCCGCCGCCACCAGGCTGAACGACCAGCTCATGAACTCGACGATCGGCTTGAGGCCCATCATGGAGGCGCCGATGGCCATGCCCGCGAAGCCGTTCTCGGAGATCGGCATGTCGATGACGCGGCGGTCGCCGAACTCCGCGAGCATGCCGCGGCTGACCTTGTAGGCCCCGTCGTACTCCGCCACCTCCTCGCCGAGAAGGAACACCCGCGGATCGCGCCGCATCTCCTCGCTCATCGCCTCGCGGAGGGCGTCGCGGAACTCGATCACGCGGCTCATCGGGCACCTCCGGGGTTCTCGCCCTCGCCCTGCAGCATTTCGGGAAGGCTCGTGCCGGTGTAGGGGCCCCACCGCTCCACATAGACGTCGTGGTACAGCTCCGACTCCGGCGGCGGCGGCGAGGCGTCGGCCCAGCGGATCGCCTCGCGGACCTGCTCGCGGACCTCGCCGACCATCGCCTTGATCTCCGGCTCGCCCATCACGCCGCCGGCGACGAGGGCGTCGCGGAACTTGCCGATGGGATCGTTGGACTCGTACTGCTGCTCCTCCTCCCGCGTGCGGTACTTGCGGGGGTCGGACATCGAGTGGCCCTTGAAGCGATAGGTCTTGAGGTCGACGAATCCCGGCCGCGACGACTCGCGGCAGCGATCGGCGAACGCCTTCATCCGCTCGTAGACGTTGACCACGTCCATGCCCTGCACCTCGATCGCGTCGATGCCGTAGGCGGCCGCCTTGACGAGCAGGTTGTCCGCCATGGTGGTGCCGCGGTGGATCGCGGTGCCCATCGAGTAGCCGTTGTTCTCGACGATGAAGATGACCGGCAGGTCGAGCAGGCCCGCGAGGTTCATGGCCTCGTGGAGGGCCCCCTGGTTGAGGGCCCCGTCGCCGAGGAAGCACAGGGTGACCCGACGGGAACGGCCCCCGAGCAGCACCTCGTCCTCGTACTTGGTGGCGAAGGCGAGGCCGGCGCCCACCGGCGTCTGGGCCCCGACGATGCCATGGCCGCCGAAGAGGTTGTTGGCGCGGTCGAACATGTGCATCGAGCCGCCCTTGCCCTTCGCGCAGCCGCCGATGCGTCCGAACATCTCCGCCATGCAGTGCTTCGGGTCCATCCCGCGGGCGAGGGCGTGCCCATGGTCGCGGTAGGCGGTGATGACCGGATCCTCCGGACGCACCGCGGCGATGCAGCCCACCGCCACGTCCTCCTGCCCGATGTAGACGTGGCAGAAGCCGCCGATCTTCTTCTCCTGATAGGCCTGCATGGTCCGCACCTCGAACTCGCGGATCAGCAGCATGTCCCGCAGCCACTGCCGCAGGGTCTCGGGCGGCACGCCCTTGGGAAGGCGACCCGCCGCGGGCACGGCGGACGCCCCGCCTTTGGCGGAGCCGTCGGGCACGGCGGGGCCGTCGGGTTCGGACACGGGGGTTGGGGGCATCGTCGGGAGGTCCGCCCACCCGCCACGGGGTGGGGCGCAGCGAGGCGGTCCCGCGAGAGGCCGGGGAACGCCGAGCCGGTCACTATAAACCGCTCGAGACCCCTTCGACAACGGCGGCGGCGGCGAGTCAGCCCCCGCGGGCCGCGAGGGCCTGCTCCCGCTCGACGTCCCGGAGGGTCCGTGCCTGAAGGATCAGCAGGCCCATCTCGAGCTGCGGATCGAGTCCCTCCTCGACCAGATCGGCGATGCGGGGCCGCTCCGGCATCGCTTCGCCCTCGACCGCCTCGGGGACCTGATCCGCCTGCAGGCGAAGCGACAGGGCCTTCTCGATCTGGGCGGGGGTCATCTTCACGACGACGTCGGGAAGGACTCCCCAGTCCTCCCCGCCGGCCCGCTTATGCACGAGGCGGCCCTTCTCCTCGCCGGGGGCCGGCGGGAGGCGATAGACCTGCGTGGTGAGCTTGAGCACCGCGGGGCCGCTGCGGTCGGAGACGTCGTGCACCTCCTGCACGCTGCCCTTGCCGAAGCTGCGGTCGCCGAGCACCACCGCGGCGCCGTGGGCCTGCAGCGCCCCCGCCACGATCTCGCTGGCGCTGGCGGAGCCTTGGTTCACGAGCACCACCGTGGGCAGACCCGCAAGCTCGGCGCGGTTCGCCTGGGCTTCGATCCGCATCTCCTCGCGGCCGAAGCGGTCCTCCCCGGTCACCACGGTGCCGCCGCGGAGGTAGAGGTTGCTGAAGTCGACGGCGCTCTTGAGCAGGCCTCCCGGATTGTGCCGCAGGTCCAGCACGAGCCCCCGAAGCGTGCCCTCCCGCCGCATCGCCGCGATCGCCGCCCGGAAGTCGTCGAAGCTCTCGTCGTTGAAGGAGGTCAGGCGGACGTAGCCGAGGCCCGCATCGCGATCGAGCCACCAGTCCCACTGCGGCTCGCCCCCGGAGTCGAGGCCCCGCTTCCACCAGCCGTTGACCGAGCGCATCTTGATCTGCTCCCGCAGCAGGCGGACCTTGCGGGCATCCTCCTCCTCGCCCCGCTTGAGGGTCAGCACCACCGGCTGCCCGGCGGGCCCGGTGATCTCGTCCACGGCGCGGTTGAGGCTCCAGCCCACCGTGGGCACGCCGTCGACCTCGAGGATCACGTCGCCGGGACGAATGCCGCCCCGCCACGCGGGCGATCCCTCGAGCGGATTCACCACCACGATGTCGCGGCGCTCGTCGTGGCGGATCAGGATCCCCACGCCGACGAAGCGGCCGTCGACCTGCTGCTGGAAGCGGCGGTACCGCTCGGGCCAGATGATCTCGGTGTACTGGTCCTCGTGCCCCGCGGCGATCGCGTAGGTCGCCCCGTCGCCGAACTCCCGGAAGAGCACCGCCTCCGGAAGCTGCAGGCTCGACCGGTTGGCGATCTGCAGCTCGCCCAGCACGCGGGCGTAGTGGCGGCGGCCGATCTCGTTCTCCGGCGCGGCGGCGAGCAGTTCGCGGCAGCGGGCCACCGCCGCCTGCCACGCCGCCACGGCGTCGGGATCGCCGAGGGTCGGGAAGTTCTCCGCGAGCGCGTCGGTCGTGGCGAAGATCTCGACCGCGTCGAGACCGCCGTCGAGAAGGGTCCGCCACGAAAGGTTCGCGATGTGGCGGGCCACCACCGTCCGCAGCGCCGCCGCGAGCATCGGCTGGCTGATCCCGCGGACCTGCTCCTGCCAATCCTCCGCGAACTCCGGATTGAACTCCGGGAAGGACTCGTCGGGGGCGATCCTCGCCGCCGCCTTCGCCCGCAGGGCATGCAGCGAACGCGGGGCGTACTGCGCCAGCAGGCCGATGCGGCGGTTCACCCGCTCCATCTCCGCCTGGTAGCGTCGGAAGGAGTCGTTGCGGCCCACGTCCTCGTGAAGCGTCCGGAGCCGGAAGAGGATCTCCTGGGCGAGCAGCCAGTCGCCGTCCTCGGCGGCGGCAGCGGCGGCCTGCTCGGCAGCGGCGACGAGGTCGCGGACGAGCGGCTCCTCCAAGGCCTCGCCCCAGTCCTCCGAGAGGGTCTGGGCCTGCACCGCCGCGGTGAGGGCCTTGGTGATCTCGCCTGCGGCAAGCGAGTCCTGCAGCTGCTCGATCGCCGCGGCCCGCTCCTCCCGTCGACTCGCGTCGGTGCTGTCGGCATGCCGTTCGCGGTCGGCGACCCGCTGCCGCAGCCGCATCGCCGACGATCCCACCGCCTCGGCCGGCACCGCCTCGAGGTAGGCGTCGAGGGCGTCCTCGCGGCCGTCGATCGCCGCCCGCCACACGGCCTCGGACCACTGCGGCAGGGGCAGGGTCCCGACGCCCGCGTCATCCTCCCCCGCCGCCCCGGCCGAGGCTGCGAGCAGCAGTCCCGCCGCCATCATCGAGAGGGTGCGGCTCATGCCGCCGCGTGCCGCGGTTCTCGCCGTGGGATGCATCGGGTGCTCGCCTCCGCAGGGTGACCATCGATCGTTCGCAGGCCGCGCGGCCCGCGTCTCTCGCTCTCCCGCCGCCCCGCCGCCACCAGGCGTGGCCGTCCGTCCGGGCCGTCGCCGCGGATCTCCGCGGATCTCCGCGGAAGATCGGCTTCGAGCCGGCATCTCGGCAGCCGCAACGGGACCGCGAAGACACGGGAGCATGGTGGTACCGTTATAGACGGAAAAGGTTCGTGCCCCGTCGCCGCGACCGAGGTTATGCATCCCGCCATCACCACCCGACGCCCCGCCGACCGCGCCGCCGCCGCCGAACTCGAGGGCCTCCGCAAGGCCTACTTCCGGCCCGACGGAACGGTCCTCGTGGAGGCGTTGCGGGGCGTCGATCTGCAGATCCCCCACGGGCAGTACCTCGCCATCATGGGCGCCTCGGGGTCGGGCAAGAGCACGCTGATGAACATCCTCGGCTGCCTCGACCGCCCCACCGCCGGCCGCTACCGCCTCGACGGCGAGGAGGTCGCCGACCTCGACGACGAGCATCTGAGCCGGATCCGGGGACGGCGGATCGGGTTCGTCTTCCAGGCGTTCAACCTGATCCCGGAGCTCTCGGTGCTCGAGAACGTCGAGGTCCCCCTCTTCTACCAAGGGGTCCCGAGGCCGCAGCGGCAGCCGCGGGCGCTGGCGATGCTCGAGCGGGTCGGCCTCGGCGAGCGGACCACCCACCGGCCCGGCGAACTCTCCGGCGGGCAGCAGCAGCGGGTTGCGATCGCAAGGGCCCTCGTGACCGAGCCGGCGATCCTGATGGCCGACGAGCCCACCGGCAACCTCGACTCCGCGACCGGCTTCGCGATCCTCGAGCTGATCGATGAACTTCACGCCTCGGGGTTGACGATCATCATGGTCACCCACGATGAACGGATCGCGGAGCGGTGCGAGCGGGTCATCCGCCTGCGGGACGGCATGATCGAGCGGGACGAACGCGGCGGCCGCGGGCCGGCGGTGGCCCCGGAGGAGACCCTTGCCGCCGATGCGGCCGCATGGTTCGCACCCTCGCCCGGACGGAACCCCGGTGGCGCCTGAACCCGCGCTCTGAACCGCTTCCCCGAACCCCTCGCCGGGCGTGCCCGGCACCGGATCACCTCATGCGGATCCTCGGCGTCGATCCCGGACTCTCCATCACCGGCTACGCCGTGCTCGATGGCGACGGCACCGGCGACCCGACGCTCGTGGAGGCCGGCGCCATCCGCCCCGGCCGCGGCGAGACCCTGCCGGTCCGCCTCGAACGCCTGCATCGCGACCTGCTCGAGGTGATCGGCGAGTTCCGCCCGGTACGCATGACCGTCGAGCAGATCTTCGTGCATCGCCGCCATGTTCGGAGCAGCGTGCAGATGGCCCATGCCCGCGGCGTGATCCTGCTCGCGGCGGCGACGGCCGGCATCCTCGTCGACGAGTTGAGCCCCGCGGAGATCAAGAAGAACCTCGCCGGCCACGGCCGCGCCTCCAAGGAGCAGATGCAGCGGGCCGCGATGGCGGCGTGCGGCCTGCCAGCGCCGCCGGAGCCCGCCGACGTGGCGGATGCGATCGCCATGGCCCTCTGCGGATTGCGTCGGGCGACCAATCGCCTCGGCCTGCGACTCCATGCCGACCTGCTTCCGCGATCGCGGCCCCGCGTGGAGCTGGCGACGCTGCTCGCCCGCAGTCGGGTCCCGCAGGCGGCGATCGCCCGCGGCGGCGGCACCCTCACCCCGCCGGACGGATCACCAGCGTGACCGGCGTGCCCGGCGGCGGCACCACGCCCTCCCGCACCAGGAAGGAGGGCTCCTCGGCCGCCTCCTGGTCCGCCAGGACCGCCTCGAAGGCGATCACCTCGTCCCCGAAGGTCACGAGTCCCACGACCGAGCCGCTGAACTCCGCCGCGTAGGCCCCCTGCTCGACCAGCGATCCGGCGAACACCCACGGCTGCTCCGGCAGTCTCGACTCGGGATCGACGCGGCGAATCAGGTCCGAGAGCGGCCGTTCGACCGGATCGCCCTCGAAGCGGACGAAGATCGCAAGGCGATCGCCACGGGGCGGCACCCGCACGACCTGCGGCGGATCGCCATCCCATCGCCACGCCCCGGGCGTTCCCGGCTCGGCTCCGAGCAGCAGCAGCGCCGCATGCAGCGATCGCGGCGAGAGATCCACCACCAGCACGCTCTCATGCTCGCGGGTGCCCGCCCGGCAAACCGCCTGCTCGAGCCAGCCCGCATCGAGGGCAACCTGCGCCGCCACTCGAACCTCGCCCGCAGCGCGATCGACCTCGATGCCGCCGGCGAGAAGGATCGGCCGATCCGGACCGGCTCCGGCTTCGCGGGGCGGATGGCTCGACTCGCCCGCGGCCGCTGAGCCGCCGATCTCCATCGCCGCATCGACACGGGACGATGACGGCGGCGACGCGGGCATCGGCCCGCCCCCGGCGGGCCTCGAGGACTGCCCGCATCCGACGACTCCCGCGAGGACCAGTCCGGCGATCCCTGCGAAACGCCAGGATCGCCAACCCCCACGCCTCGCCGCTCCGCCGATGCCGCCGAGCCTGCCGCGATCGCGATGGTCGCGAGGCATCACCGCTCGCGAGGGGCACCGCTCCCGGATCGCCATGGGGAAGACACCCCAGTCTCGATTGGTCGTTGCCGGTTCGCCCAGGCCTTCGCCGGCTCGATCGAGGATCCGCATGGCTGACGGTAGCGGTCTGGATGAGGCAGGAGGGCGGCGAGAAAAAAGGCCCGGCGGAGACCGAAGCCGTCCGCCGAGCCCTTCCGGGGGCAAAGGAGTTAACGGGAAATGTACCCCCGGAGTCGACCGCCGCAAGGGCTCGAAGGAGGAAATCCAGAAAGATTTGTCACTGATTGTCACTTCGATCGATCCCGCTCCCCGACCTTGCCAACCCGAATACCCTGCTCCCCCCCCCGCCGCCCTTCGACCGGACGGACCGACGGTGCCCGACCGGCCCCGCCCGCCCCAGCCGATGCCGGCGACGCGCCGCCGCGACGATGCCGAGGATCTGCACCGTGAGATCTGCACCGTGAACTCGCCCGGCGACCGCCCCTCCGAACCGCCGTTGCGGCTGACCCGGCTCGTGCGATTCTGGATCTCCCCATGCTCCGGCGGCAGCGAGATGCCGCGGGCGAGCGGCTTCGGCGGCGTGCCCGCGCCGTCGGGGATCCCCACCTACCTTGAGATCGCCGTCACCGTGGAGGGCCGCCCCGATCCGCAGAGCGGCTACCTGATCGGGATCCAGCATCTTGACCGGGCCGTCCGCGACCGGGTCGTTCCGTGGCTCGCGTCGCAGCTGCAGCACCAGGTGGCCGACGGCCAGCCGCCGCTCGAGCCATCCGCCCTGCTGCCGGAGATCGCCCGACGCCTCGCGGGCGGCGTGCCCGTCCCGATCCGCGAGGTCTCGCTCCGGCTGACGCCCTTCCATGAACTCTCGCTTCAGATCGACCCGCTCTGCACGGACCCAGACGCCATGCCCGCCAGCGCCCCGCTGCTTCGGCAGCGATTCGAGTTCTCCGCCTCCCATCGTCTCCACTGCCCGGAGCTCTCCGACGAGGAGAACCGGCAGATCTTCGGCAAGTGCAACCATCCCAACGGCCACGGCCACAACTACCGCCTCGAGGTGGCGGTGGAGCTTCCCCGCACCGGCGGCGACGGGATCTCCCACCGCCTCGAGGCGATCGTCGGCCGCGAGGTGATCGATCGCTTCGACCATCGCCACCTGAACCTCGACACCGAGGAGTTCCGCGACCGCAACCCCTCCGTCGAGGGGATCGCCGAGGTCTGCCACGGCCTGCTCGCATCCCCGGTGGCCGCGATCGGCGGCATCCTGCGGGAGGTGACCGTCTGGGAGACCGAGAAGACCAGCTGCACCTATCCGGCGCCGCCGCCTCGATGAATCCCCCCCGCCCCGACGCCCGATCTTGACCCGGTCGGCGGAATCGCGACGCTGACCGGTCCGCATCCGCTCCCCGCCGCCGGCGACCGACTCCCCACGAGGCCACCCATGAGTCCCCTTGCCGCACTCTCCGCCCTGCTGCTCTCCCTGACGCTCGCCTCGCCCCCGAGCGACGCGCCGGACTCCTTCGAGTCGATCCAGCGGGACCTCACCCAGCTGCACCGCTACCTGCTCGGTCGCCAAGGCGTCGGCGATGAGGACCGTGCCGAGTTGGCCCGCCTCCGATCCCGCCTCGAAGCGATCTCGCAGGCCCAGCCGGAGGATCCGCGCGGGGTGGCCTTCGATCTTCAGATCGCGATGTGGCTCGGCGAGGAGGAGCGGGTCGACGACTCGTTCCGACGCCTCGTCGAGATGCAGCCGGAGAACCGGGCCATCCGCCGCCGCTGGAGCGAGGTGCTCGCCCAACGCAACGACTGGCCGGGCATCGTCGCGCTGCGGGGCGACGATGGCGCCGCCGGCGAGGACCAGCTCGAGGCCGCGAGGGCGCTCATGCAGCTCAACGCCTTCGAGGAGGCGGCGGCCCGCCTCGCGGCGATCCCCGCGGAGCAGCGATCGGAGCCGGGCGTCGCCGGCCGCCTCGAGTCGCTCGAGGGGCAGATCGAGCGCCGCGCCGCCGCCTGGGCCACCGAGCAGGAGATCCGGGCCCGCGAGGCGGAGATGAACCTGCCGCAGGTCCGCCTCGTCACCAATCGCGGAGAGGTGGTCCTCGAACTCTTCGAGGAGCAGGCCCCCTACACCGTTGCGAACTTCATCACCCTCGTCGAGAGCGGGTTCTACGACGGCACCCGCTTCCATCGGGTCGTGCCCGGCTTCGTGGCCCAGGGCGGCGATCCCAACACCCGCGATGGCGCCACCGGCATCCCCGGCAACGGCGGACCGGGCTACACCATTCCCGACGAGCACACCCGGAGCGATCGCCGCCGCCACTTCGCGGGGAGCCTCGCGATGGCCAAGCCGGGCGATCCTGCGACGCCGGGCCGCGCCAAGGCCAATGCCGCGGGCAGCCAGTTCTACATCACGGTGGCGCAGGCGGAGAACCTCGACACCGACTACACCGTCTTCGGGAGGGTGCTCGAGGGCGAGGCGATCGTCCGTTCCCTCCGTCCCGAGGACCGCCTCGAGTCCGCGACGGTGATCCGCAAGCGCGATCGCGAGTACACGCCGATCCGACTCGGCGGCGAAGCGCCCGCGGGCGGCTGAACCGCCTTCCGAGCCCCCTCCTCACCCTGCGACTGGAGATCCCGCCATGGCCAGACTCGTCCGCTTCGAGGGCACCGGACCGATCCGCATCGACCCGCAGGAGAAGCCGGTCTTCATCTGCGGTTGCGGCCTCACCTCGAAGCCGCCCTTCTGCGACGGCTCCCACAAGGCCTGCCGCGACGAGAAGTCCGGCACCATCTACCGCTACGACCCTGAGACCAAGGCGGTGGTCGCCGAGGAGCCGGAGCCGGCCTGAGGCCGGCCGGGCACCCTCAGGCGAGATCCTCCTCGCCGAGCACCCGGAAGCCCTTCCGCCGCAGCACCTGCCCGGCGAAGGTGTGGTCGTCGACGGCGATCGCCACGGCGCTCTCGACGAGTCGAGCCGGGAGCATCGGGTAGGCGAAGCGGATGTTGATCTCCGCCCCGAGCAGGTAGGTGCAGAGACCCGTCAGCGAGTGCTTCTCGTCGAGTTCGACCACCAGCAGATCGACCTCGGAGAAGGAGAAGTCGCGGGCCCGCAGCAGCTGCCGCGCCGCGTCCGCGTTGTCGCAGATCAGGCGGACCACCGCGTGGTCGGAGGAGTCCACCACCGAGAGGGCCCGCACATGCACCACCGCGGACTGCTCGAAGGCCTGCAGGAGATCGAGCAGCTTGCCCACCTTGTTGTCGAGGAAGACCCCGAACTGCCGCACCGTCGGCGGCGCGTAGCCCTGTTCGGTCTGGGGCGGCAAGGCGGCGCTCATGCGGACCGCTCCGGCGTGCTCGTCGGCTCCATGCGGTGGCGAGTATATCGATGCCTTCAGAGGCCCTCGATCGCCACCGGCACCCGTTCGCGGCCCGCGGCGTCGAGGAACTCCACCTCCGTCAGCGGCGGCACGAGGCCCGCGGCGGCAGCGGCGCCGAGCAGGCGTGCCACCGCCGCCCGGCCCGTCGGCCCGTAGTCGAGCGTCCATCGGTTCACGTACATGCCGATGAACCGGTCGGCCAGCGACGCGTCGAGGCCGCGGGCGAACCCCATCGCCCGGCGGGTCCCCTCCTCGCGGTGGGCAAGGGCATGCTCGACGCTTCGGCGAAGCAGGCCCGCGATCGAACGCAACCCCGCCTCGCCCACCGTCCCGGCAAGGTCCCTCCGCACCGCGTTGGCCCCGAGCGGCAGCGGCAGGCCGGTCCGCGACCGCCACCACGCCCCGAGATCCTCCACAAGGTGCAGTCCCTTGCTCTCGAAGGTCAGCTGCCCCTCGTGGATCACCACGCCCGCCTCCACCTCGCCCGCGGCGACCGCCTGCTCGATCCGATCGAAGTCGATCTCCACGGGCGTGAACGCCTCCGGCCCGAGCAGCAGGCTCGCGACGGTGAACGCGGTGGTCCGCCGCCCCGGCACGGCGATCCTCGCCCCGCGAAGCGCCTCCGCCGCCACGGGCGATCGCGCCACGAGCTTGGGTCCGTATCCCTCGCCCACGCTGCTGCCGCAGGCGGTCAGCAGGTACCGCTCCGCGGCCGCGGGATAGGCCGCGCAGCTCAGCGCGGTGATCTCGAGAGCCTCCCCCGCCACATCGCCGCAGGCGAGTCGGTTGAGCGACTCGATGTCCCGCGGGACGCTGCGGAATCGGAAGCGAGGGTCCGAGACCGCCGCCGGCCTGCCGTCGGCCTCGAGCGGCCACCACATGAAGGCGTCGTCGGGATCGGGACTGTGCCCGAGGCGAAGCTCGACCGTGGCGTCGCCGCTCACCATGCCGCCCCCGGCGCCAAGAAGGGATTGGCACGCCGCTCTTCGCCGAGGGTCGTCGCCCCGCCATGCCCGGGAAGCAGGGTGATGGCGTCGGGCAGCTCCTGAAGGATCCTCGCAAGCGAACGCCGCATCGCCCCCGGATCGGAGGTGGGGAAGTCGGTCCGCCCGATGCTGCCGGCGAAGACGAGGTCGCCCACGAGCGCCACCTCGTCGCGATCGTCGACGAGGCACACCGACCCCGGGCTGTGGCCGGGCGTGTGCAGCACCCGCCATCGGGTGGGGCCGAGTTCGAGGCGATCCCCCTCCTCGAGCATCCGATCGGCGCTTCGGCAGGTGATCCGCCGCGGCCCGAACGCCGAGAGGTTCAGCAAGGGATCGCCGCACCAGGCGGCCTCCTCCCGATGCAGCAGGATCGGCAGGCGCCCGAAGGCCCGCTCGATCTCGTCGACGCCACCGATGTGGTCGTAGTGGGCGTGGGTCAGCACGATCGCCGTCGGCGTCCATCCCTCGCGGCGAACCGCCGCGACGAGCGTCGCCGGCTCGACCCCGGGATCGACGATCCAGCAGGGTTGCGACGGCGCCTCCGGCACCGCCACCACGTACGCGTTGGTCGCGGTCTCCCCCAGCGGCACCGCGAGGATCCGGATCCCCGCGGGCGATCCGGCGGATGGGCTCGAGTCGGAGGTGGAGGAATCCGCGGCGGCGCCGGCATCGTGCATGGCCGTTCTCGGGAGGGGCGAGGCGAGATCGGTAGAGTACGCCCTCGCTCCTAGGGGAACAGCGCCTGCACGCCTTCGCCCATCACCTGCCTCGCTGCCGCGGCCTTGCCGCGGCGGCGATGCTCGCGGCCGTCCTCGGCGGCTGCGACACCATGGGCGACATCGACAACCTCTTCAGCGGCCTCTCGCCCCCGACTCCCGCCGAGGCCGCGGCATGGGCGAGCGATCTCGACGACCCCGAGAACCAGCGGCGGGGCATCACCCTGCTCTCGACGGCGGTCTGGGGCGGCGACGAGGCCTACGTCCGCCTCTATCGCCTCTACGTCGAGGAGCCGACCGATCCGCAGGTGAAGGCGATCGCGATCCGCGCCCTCGGTCGCTGGGGCGAACCCTCCGACGCCCCCCGCATCGCCGAGTACCTCACGAGCCCCCTGCTGCAGGTCCGCATCGAGGCCGCCAAGGCGCTGCAGCGCCTGCACAACCCGGCGGTCTCCGACCGGATCTGGCTCCGCCTCGTCGACGAGGAGGAGGATCCGCTCGTGCGGGCGGAACTCGCCGTGGCGATGGCGCAGTATCCGGGCGACCGCTCCTTCCAGGCCCTTTGCGCCGCCCTCGATGCCCGCGAACTGCTCGTGAACCTCGCGGCAGCCGACAGTCTGCGGATCCTGACCGGCGAGGACTTCGGTCTCGACCGCAGCCGCTGGCTCGCCTGGTACGCGGCCACCTCGGCCCCCTTTGCGGCGGAGGAGGTCTTCCTCTACCCGGTGTTCACGCGGACGATCACCTTCTGGGATCGCCTCGCCTTCTGGAACCCGGTGATCTTCGAGGTGCCGGCGCCGCCGCGGGGCTTCGCCGAGGGCAACCTGCGACGGACCTACGACCCCGAGCCGTTCCGCAACATCGGCGAGGGTCCGTGAGGGCCGCGGCCTGGCGTGGCGGATCGCTCGCGTGGACCGAGCGACCCGAGCCGGTGCCCGCACCGGGCGAAGTCCTCCTTCGGGTGACGCGGGCATGCTCGATCGAGGCGTCGCTCCGCCTCCGCGGCGAGGACGGCCTCGCCGGCGGCATCGCCTTCTGCGGAATCGTCGAGGCTGCCGCTGGAGGATCCGCGGGCGGCGAGGGCATCGCGGTCTCGCCGGGCACGCCCTGCCTCGTCGATCCGGTCATCCCCTGCGGCGCCTGCAGCCAGTGCCGCAGCGGCCTCGCGGGCGTCTGCCCCACCCGGATGGTGCTCGGCCTTCGCGGCCGCGACGGGGGCTTCGCCGAGCGGGCGGCGGTGCCGATCGGGAATCTGCTGCCGCTGGCCGCTGCCGACACGCTGCTCGGGATCGCCCCGCTGGCGGTCCCCATCGCCTCGATCGTGCAGATCGGCCGCCGCCTCGATCTCGATGCGGCCAGCACCGTCACCGTCCTCGGGCCGCCGCCCCTCTCGCTGCTCGCCGCGGCGGTGCTTCGGGAGTGGTCGCCGCGGGTGCGGATCGTCGGCGACGATCCGCTCGTCGCCGAGCTTGCCGCCAAGTGGTCGCTGCGGCACCGCCCCCTCGCGGAGGCGGGCCGCCGCCTCGATCAGGATGCCGTGATCGTCGCCAGCGGCGAGCCGGGCCTGCTCGAGATCGCCGTCGAGATGCTCCGTCCGCGGGGGAGCCTCGGCCTGCTCGCGGCTCCACTCGAGGGCGTGCCGGCGGCGGTGGCGGCGGCGATGGTCGATCGGCAGCAGGCGGCGATCGGCGGCGGCCTCGTGCCCCCGCGCGAAGGCCTCGAGGTGCTGCGTCGCGGAACGCTCGATCTCGCATCGCTGCTCGCGGTCCCGACGCCGATGCCCCGCGGGCGATCCGCGCCGTTCGAACTCGCCGCCTCGCCGGGACGCTTCGGCGTCGTGGAGTTTGGCGGGATTCCGCCGCGGCTCCGATCGCTCCCGTAGGATCCGTCCTCCGCAGCGGAGGCTGCGTCCGCCGCGACCGCATGACCAGCCCATCCTCAGAGGACCCGACGACGCCGCCCGCCAACGCGGCGAAGACCGTCGCCGCGGGCATCGTCCCGGCGGAGGCAGAGGCGGCCGCCATCGAGTCCGCCGGCATCGGCGGCCTCGACGAGCCGCTCGACCCGGTGCTGGCGCTGAGCGAGCAGGAGGCCTCCACGGAGGCGCAAGGGCAGATCCGCTCCGGCCGCCTCGCGGGTCGCAGCCTCGCGGGAGCGATCGCCATCCTCGCCGGCCCGGTGCTGCTGCAGCAGGCCCTGACTGCGGTGGTGGGCCTCGTCGACAAGATCATCTCCGGCAGCCTGCCCGCGGGAATCGTCAAGCCGGCGATGGACGCGATCGGGATCGGCTCGTTCGTGGGCTGGTTCATCGCGGTCGCGATGGGCGGCCTCGGCATGGGCGGGCAGGCGATCGTGGCGAGAGCGATGGGCGCCGGCGACCGCGTGCTCGCCGAGCGGGCCGCGGGAGGCCTGCTCGGGCTGGGCCTGGCATGGGGCGCGATCGTCGGCATCGCGATGTGGCTGCTGGTGTCGCCGCTCGCGAAGGTGACGGGCCTCTCCCCCGACGCCGCGGCCTTCTGCGGGCAGTACGTGCAGGTCATGGCGGTGTCGATGCCGTTCTGCGCGGTCATGATGGTCGGCTCGATGGCCCTGCACGGCGCCGGCGACACCATCCGCCCCTCGGTGATCGCGGTGGCCGTGAACCTGGTCAACCTGGCCGCATCGATCGCGCTCTCCGGGGTCGAGCTTCGCGTCGGCGAGGGCCGCCTGCCGGCGCTGCTTCCGATCGATCCCGGCACCTACGGCGTGCTGGGGATCGCCGGCGGCACCGCGGTCGCCTACCTCGTCGGCGGGATCGCCACCGCCATGGTGCTGCTGCGGGGGGTGCGGGATCTCCGGGTCCGGCCGCACACGCTTCGTCCGTCCCGGTCGATCGCCTGGCGGATCGTGCGCCTGGGCATCCCCAACTTCTTCGAAGGCCTTGCCATGTGGGGCGTCAACCTCTTCGTGCTCGCCTTCATCGGCCTCATCGCCCTCGCCGAGGCGAGCGACGGCGTTCCGCGGGAGGGCCTCGTCGGCGCCCACACCATCGCGGTGCAGTGGGAGGCGTTCAGCTTCCTGCCCGGCTTCGCGATGGGCACCGCCGCCGCGGCGCTCGCGGGCCAGTACCTCGGCGCCGGCAACCCCGCGATGGCGCGGCGAGCGATCGTGGCCTGCACCGTCGTGGCGATGGCCTTCATGGGGGTGCTCGGGATCGTGTTCATGCTGTTCGGCCGCTTCCTCACCGGCATCATCAGCGACGATCCCCTCCACCTCGAGATCGTGCCGAAGCTGCTGCTGATCGCCGGGGGCGTGCAGGTCTTCTTCGCCCTGATCATGGTGGTGCGGCAGGCCCTCCGCGGCGTGGGCGACGCCAAGGCGGTGCTCGCGATCACGGTGCTCTCGAGCTACGGCGTCCGCCTTCCGCTCGCATGGCTGCTCGGGGTCCAGCTCGGCCACGGCCTCGTGGGCATCTGGATCGGGCTCTGCGGCGAACTGGCGATCCGCGGCAGCCTCTTCGCCGCCCGCTTCCTGCAGGGCGGATGGGCGAAGATCCGGGTCTGACCGCCTCGCCGCCCGCTGCAGCGGGGGTCTCGGGACGGGGGCGAAGGAACTAGGATCCGATCATGCGCCTGCCGCCTCCCACCCGCCCGGAACTCGATGCCCTCGACGAAGGCCTGCTCGAGGCGGTGGTCCACGGCGAGGCCCGCCTGACGCCGCAGCAGGGCCTCGATCTCCACCGCCGCATGCCGCTGGCCGAACTCGGCCGCTGGGCGGACCTCCGCTGCGAGGCCCTGCATGGCCCGTCGATCCGCACCTACGTGATCGACCGGAACATCAACTACACCAACGTGTGCACCGCGCGGTGCACCTTCTGCGCCTTCCGCCGCGACGGGGACGAGTCCGACGCCTACGTGCTCGACCGCGAGGCGCTGCTCGGCAAGATCGAGGAGCTCGTGGCGATCGGCGGCACCCAGATCCTGATGCAGGGGGGCATGCACCCGGGCCTTCCCTTCGCCTGGTACGTCGAACTGCTGGAGGCGATCCGGCAGCGGTTCCCGTCGGTGCACATCCACGCCTTCAGTCCCCCGGAGTTCGTGGAGTTCCTGCGGTTCTTCGATCCTCCCGGGGACTCCCTGCACGCCCGGATCCGCGCGGTGATGGCCCCGCTCCGGGAAGCCGGCCTCGACTCGGTTCCGGGCGGCGGCGGCGAGATCTTCGCACCGGCGGTGCGGCGGAAGATCGGCCTGGGCAAGTGCACCGCCGAGGAGTGGCTGACGGTCATGCGGGTCGCCCACGAACTGGGCATGAACACCTCCGCCACCATGATGTTCGGCCACATCGAGGGCATCGCCGACCGGATCCACCACCTCGAGCTGGTCCGCGCCTGGCAGGACCGCGACCTTGCGGACTTCGGCCGCGACGGCGGCGGCTCCTGCAAGGCCTTCATCAGCTGGCCCTTCCAGCGGGAGAACACGCCCCTCGGCCGCGTGCCGGAGTGGGGCCGCGGCGAGGGCGACGACCTCTCCGCTCCGTTCCCCGGGGATGCGGTCGCACGCCTCGACGGCCTTGGCGAGAAGGAGTCCGATCCCCGCTTCGGCCGCCGCGTGCGGATGGCCGGCTCCAGCGAGTACCTGCGGACCCAGGCGGTCTCGCGCCTCTACCTCGACAACGTCTGGTCGATCGGCTCGAGTTGGGTCACCATGGGTCCCCTCGTCGGGCAGGTGGGCCTGAGGTACGGGGCCAACGACATGGGCTCGGTGATGATGGAGGAGAACGTGGTCTCCAGCGCCGGCACCACCTACTGCCTCAACGAGCCGACCCTCT
>CAZQUA010000029.1:0-17700 GCA_964596455.1 uncultured Isosphaeraceae bacterium | reverse complement strand
GGCACGTTCCGCTTGAAGTCGGTGACCTCCTCGGGCCGCTCGTCGATCAGCAGGGCCACGAGCTCCACCTGCGGGTGGTTGTGCTTGATGCCCGCGGCGATCTCCTTCAGCAGCACCGTCTTGCCGGCCTTGGGAGGCGCGACCACCAGGCCGCGGGTGCCGAAGCCGATCGGGCAGAAGAGGTCCACGAGGCGGTTGGAGGCGGGGCAGCCCCGGAACTCGAGGCTCATTCGAGGCTGCGGATCGAGGGGCACCAGCTCGGCGTAGGCGGGGCGGGCGAGGTACGCCTCGAGCGGAAGCCCCTCGACCTCCCGCACCCCCAACACCTCCGGCCGGCCGCCGCCGCGGCGTCGTCCGCCCTCGCGGAGGCCGACTTCGGCGAGCACCCGCTGGCACTGGCGAAGCCGGGCCGACTCGACGAGTTCGCGGGGGATGGGCGGGTCGTCGGCCCCGCGGACGAGTCCCGTCGCGAACGCCCGCAGGCGGGCGTCGGGCCCATCGAGATCGACGAATCCCTCGCGGACCTCCGGGGGCGGAGCCGGCTCGGCCTCGCCCGACGCCTCGGTGTTGGCCGACGGCTCCGCCACGGCGTTCTCGCCGCGGCCGCCGCGGCGGCGGGAGCGGCGGCGCCGCCGCTTTCGGCGGGGACCTTCGCCTTCGGGAGGCGTTTCGGTCGCGGCGGGAGTGAGGGGCGTCTCTTCGGTCATCTCTTGGCCTTTGGCGTGAACGGCACAGCGGGGGAGCGGAAGCGTGCGAAGCAGGTCCGGCGAAACAGGAAGGGCTCAAGCCCCCTGCGGCGGCAGGGCGAACGCGTCCGAGGCGGCGGGGGCGGCGTCACGGGCCCTCGATTCGACCCGACGCGCGGACGGCGGCGCCATGGCCGCCGCGACCTCGGCGGCGAGGCGGGCATTGGCCAGAAGCAGCGCGAGATTCGCCTCGAGCGCCCCGGCGGCCTCGCCGGCGATCCGGCCGAGCAGCATCGGCGTGACCGCGGGGCCGAGCGGCCCGCGAGCCTCGGCATCGCGGATCGCCGCGGCGAGCGCCGATTCGAAGCGGGCCTCTTCGGCGACTGCCCACGCCGGCGGGACGGGATTCAGCAGCAGCACGCCGCCGGGGCGGCCGAACGCCTCCCAGTGCAGCGTGGCGGTGGCGGCCGCCTGCCGGGGATCGTCGACGACCCACTCGACGGCGAGCGAGGGATCGGGCGGCAGGACGAACCTCGGCCAGGCGGCGGTGCGGTGCCCGAGCACTGCCACGCCGAGGGTGTCCAGCATCTCGATCGTCGCCGGAAGATCGAGGATCGCCTTGGCGCCCGAGGCCACCACGCACGCCCGCGTCTCCGCGATCGACCGCAGGTCGGCGGAGACGTCGGCGGTGGCGGCCCATCCCCGGTGGGCACCGCCGATGCCGCCGGTGGCGAGCGTCCGCAGGCCGTGGCCCTCGACGATCGCCATGGCCGCGAGGGTCCCGGCGACGGTGGTGCCGCCGCTGCGCCCGCCCGCCATCGCCGGCGCGAGGTCGCGGGCGGAGAGCTTGGCGGGCTCGTCCGCGGCGGCGAGGTGCCGAAGCTGCCGCTCGTCGAGGCCGATCCAGAGCGTCCCGTCGATCATCCCCACCGTCGCGGGCACGCCGCCGCCGGTCCGCACCGCCTCGGCCATCGCCAGCGAGGCGGCGAGGTGCAGCGGCCGGTCCGCGGGCCATCCGCCCTCGAGACGCGGGCCCGCGGGGTCCGACTCCACCCACCGACGCCAAGCGGCGAGACGGCCGGCATCGGCCAGGGGACTCCGAGGCAGGCCGTGGGTGAGGACGGCGGTCTCGAGGGCGACCGCCGGGCGGCCGTTCGCCAGCGCGTCCTGCACCTCGTCGCCGATCCGAATCCGATCCGCCATGCCCAAGTCCAGGGGGAAGTCGATCCGCACCGCTCCTGCCGACCGTCGCCCCGAAGGCGGCGACCGCGAGTGGTGCGTCCATCCCGCCGGCCTCGGCGGGCGAGCCGCCCGCGGTGTCGCGGGGCGGCGGGGAGTCCTCAGCGTCGCCGGGTGCGGGTTCGCCCGCCGAGGCGTCGCGAGGGAATCTCCACCGGCACGATCCCGCCGGGGAATCTCGAGGGATCCGCGGTCTCGACCACCGGCACCACCGGCGCGAACCGGTTCGCCGCGGCGTCCCGCTGCTGCTTCCGCTGCTCGTCGAGCTCCCGCTGCGCCCGCACCTCGGCGGGCACCGGGCCCGGCTCGAAGTCGGCGTAGTCGAGACGGGGGATCTCGACGTTGGCGAGCATCTCGATCGAGGTCAGCAGGGGCCCCTGGTCGGGGCACACGAAGCTCCACGCCACGCCCGAACGCCCCGCCCGTGCGGTGCGGCCGATCCGGTGCACGTAGGCCTCGGGATCGTCGGGCAGGTCGTAGTTGATGACGTGGGTGATGTCCTCGACGTCGAGGCCTCGCGAGGCGAGGTCCGACGCCACCAGCACCGAGAGCTTGCCGGCCCGGAGCTTCTCCATGACGCGATCGCGGCGGTTCTGGAACATGTCGCCGTGCATCGCGTGGGCCTCGACGCCCTTGTCGTTGAGGTACTGCGTCACCGTGTCCACCGTCCGCTTGGTGCGGCAGAAGACCACCGCGAGGCTCGGCTGCTCCCGCTTGAGCAGGTGGGTGAGCAGGCGGCGCTTGTCCCACGGCTCGACGGTGATGTAGTGCTGCTGCACCTGGTTGACGGTGAGGCTTGCCGCGGTGGTCACGATCTTCCGCGGATCCCGCAGGTAGGAGCGGGCGAGCTTCTCGATCTCCGGCGAGATCGTGGCGGAGACGAAGATGGTCTGCGGGTGCTGCTTCAGCGATCCGAGGATCCGCCGGATGTCGTCGCGGAAGCCGATGTCGAGCATCCGGTCGACCTCGTCGAGCACCGCGATGCGGATGCCGTCGTAGGGGAGCAGGCCCCGCCCGTGCATGTCCATCACCCGCCCCGGCGTCCCCACGACGATCGGCGGACGCTTCTCGAGGCGGGCGGCCTGGATCTTGATCGGCTGCCCGCCGTAGATCGCCACCGCCTGCAGGTTGGTGTGCTTGCCGAACTCGCGGATCTCGCGGGTGACCTGGATGGCGAGCTCCCGCGTCGGCACGAGCACGAGGGCCCCGAAGGGGTTGGGTTCGGCGAGCAGTCGCTGCAGCAGCGGCAGGCCGAAGGCGGCGGTCTTCCCGGTGCCGGTCTTCGCCTGCCCGAGGACGTCGCCGCCTTGGAGCGCCGCGGGGATCAGGGCGGCCTGGATGCGGGTCGGATGCACGAAGCCCATCGCCGCGACGGCGCGGGCGAGCGGCTCCGCAAGACCGATCTCGGCGAAGGTGGTGGAGGTGTCGAAGATGTCGTCGCGAAGGCGCGGGTCGTCCATGAGCGTGAAGCAGGCGGAGAGGCGCCCCGCCATCGGGCGGGCCGCCCGGTCCGTCGGCCGAGACCGGGTCTCGGCATCGCATCCCCGGGGCGTCGGGTGTTCGTCCTGACGACCGTGATGGTAGGAGACCCCGCCCGCCGATACAACACGCTTCCTCCGGCGGCTCCGGTCCGGGTCCCGGCGATGCCCAGCGGAACCAGTCGCGAGCCTTCGGGCGGAGCGGCGAGGAGACCGGTGCGACGATGCGTCCCTCGAGCGTCCTGTGGATCGACCTGTCGGCGCTCGCCGCCAACCTGTCGGTCCTGCGGCGCCTGGTCGGTCCCTCGTGCCGCCTCTGCCCGATCCTCAAGGCCGACGCCTACGGGCTTGGGGCGAGGCGCCTGGTGCGTCGCTTCACGCGTCCGGCGGTCCCCGGCGGATCCGTTCCGGCCGATCTGATCGCGGTCTACGGCACCGAGGAGGCGGCGGAACTCGTCGATCGGCAGTTCGAGGTGCCGCTGCTGGTGCTGCGGCCGATCCGCCGCCTCGCCGACGCCGCGGGCGTCCTGCCCCAGATCGCCTCGGGCCGGGTGCATCTGGCCATCCACGACCTTGCCCAACTCGCGGCGATCTCCCGCGATGCGAAGGCGAGAGGCATCCGCGTGGCGGTGCACCTCGAGGCGGACACCGGCCTGCGGCGGGGAGGCCTCGAGCTCGCGTCGCTCCCCGCGGCGGTCGCAGCGGTCCGAAGCGACCGCCACCTTCGCCTCGCCGGCGTGATGACGCACTTCTCCGATGCCCGAGGGGATGCCGACCTCACCGAGTCGCAGTGGCTGCGGCTCGAGTCGGAACTGCAGGGCACGCCGCTGCCCTCCGACGCGGTGGTGCACGTCTCGAGCACCTACGCGATGCTGCGGGATCGCCGTCTGCATCGCGGCATGGTCCGCTTCGGACTCGCGTGGGCGGGCTACGGCCCCGAGGATCTTCCGCCGGCATCGCGGTTGCCCGAGGCCGCGTCGCTCCGCCCGATCCTGCGGTGGACGAGCGAGGTGATCCACGCCAAGCGCGTGCCTGCGGGCAGCGGCGTCGGCTACGGCTCGGCATGGATCGCGCCGCGGGCGTCGATGATCGGCCTCGTGCCGGTGGGCTACGCGGACGGCTTTCCGTCGAGCCGCGTGGGCGGCGAGGCCGGCTCGGTGGTGGTGCGGCGTCGCGGTTCGCAGCGGCCGGGCGTCGCGGCGCCGGTGGTGGGGGCGGTGAACATGGACCAGATCACCATCGACCTGACCGAGTTCGCCGCAGGCCTCGGTCCCGAAGCGATGCTCGATCTCGAGGTCGAACTGCTCTCGCCCGATCCGGACTCGCCGGTGCATCTGCCGCGGGTGGCGTCGCGGGCCGGCCTGATTCCCCACGAACTGCTCTGCCGCCTGCATCGGCGGATTCCGCGGGTGCATCTGGCGGGTCCCGCCGCCGCCCCTCGGCCTCGTGAGGCCGATGAACCGCCGATCGTCGAGACCTTCGGCGAGTCCGCGATGGCGCCGCTGCCGCCGGCGGGGTCCTGAGGCGAGGCTCCTATCCTCGCGGGCATGGCCTCGACTCCCCGCCTTCTCCGGTCGAGCGGCCGCCGGCCAACGGCCGTCGTCGTGGGAGCCGGTCCGGCGGGCTGCCTCGCGGCCGCGGCGATCGCGAGGCGGGGATGGCGATCGATCCTCGTCGAGCGGGCGGAGGTCGGACGCGACAAGTGCTGCGGCCGCTGCCTGAACCCGCGGGTGGCGCCGCTGCTCGAGCGGCACGGTTGGCGAGGTGAGATCGAGGCGGCGGCGACGGGACGCCTGCGGACCGCCCGCATCGAAGTCCAGTCGAACCGGCGCCTCGGCGGCGTCGGGGTCGATCTCGCATCGGTCTCGCCCTGGCCGGGCGGGGGCTGGCTCGTGCCCCGCGACCGACTCGACGCGCGGCTCTGGTCGCGTGCGGTCGCGGAGGGCGTCGAGGGACGCCGCCCCGCGGCGGCCACGCTCGAGTCGGCAGGCGATGCCGAAGGCGCCGCGGCGGTGGTGACGATCCGGGATGCCCGCGGCGAGGAGCGGATCGAGGCCGAGATCGTGGTGGCGGCCGACGGCCTCGGCAGCGGGATCGCCCGCGCGGCGGGTCTCGCCGCGCGAGGCAGCGGACGCAAGTTCGGCTTCTCGGCGCAGCCGCTCCATGCCGGGGCGTCGCTGCCGGTCGCGGCGGAGGGCGTGACCATGCTCGTCTCCGCGGGCGGCTATCTCGGCCTCGCCCGCGATGCGAGCGGCCGGGTGCATGCGGCGGGACTCGTCGACGCCGCCGGCCCGTTGCCGCGGCGGCCGGAGGCGATGGCGGCGGCGATGCTCGCGGCCTGGGGCGTGGAGCGGACGGAACTGGCGGGACTGGTCGCCGCCGGTCCGATGCCGTGGCGTCCGCTCGGCGTGGTGCGGGGTCGGGTGGCGCTGGTGGGCGACGCGGCGGGCTACGTCGAGCCCTTCACCGGCGAAGGCATGGCCTGGGCGTTCGAGTCCGCGGATCTGCTCGCGGGCGTGCTCGGGCGGTTCGGGGATTGGTCGAGCCAGGCCGCGGCCGCCTTCGCGGACGCCCATCGGCGAGGCGTCGCGTCGCGGCAGCGGGATTGCCGGCGGATCGCGGGAATCGTGGAACGCCCGCGTCTGCTCGGCGTCGCCTGCCGCGCTGCAAGCGTCGCGGGCTTTGTGCCTCGCGCCATCGCGAAGCGGCTGGTGCGGTCGTGAAGGGCCGTCCGACGATCGAGATGGCGGCGGGACCGAAGGCGACGCTGCGGGGCCTCGGCACGGCGACGCCGCCGACCCGCTGGCCGCAGCGGGAACTTGCGGCGGTGCAGGCGGAGCTGTGGGGACTCCGCGGCGAGGAACAGGCGCGGTGGTGGCGGATCATCGACCGCAGTGGGGTGTCCTTCCGAGCGATCGCCGCGGATCCCGCGGATCTTCCGCGGCTCTCGACCGCGGAGCGGATGGACCGGTTCGAGGCGCACGCGCCCGCGCTTGCGCATGCCGCGGCGCGTCGGGCGCTGGCGGACGCAGGGCGCGAGCCGCGCGAAGTGACCGACCTCGTGGTGGCGACCTGCACCGGCTTCGCCGCCCCGGGCCTCGGCGCCAGGATGGTGGGCCCGCGGGGCATCGGCCTGTCGCCGCAGGTCCGGCAGCTGCAGCTCGGCTTCATGGGCTGCTTCGGCGGCGTGGCGGCCCTCCGCACCGCGGCGGCGCTCGCCGCCGCCGATCCGCAGGCGGTGGTGCTCGCGGCCTGCGTGGAGCTGTGCTCGCTGCACCTCCGCCGCGACACCTCGCCGCAGAACCTCGTGGCGTCGGCGCTCTTCGCCGACGGCGCCGCCGCCGCGGTCGTGGAGGGAACCGCAGCGTCGGCGGGGGCGGGCGGCGTCCGGCTCGGCGGGGGCCGCTGCCGCACCCTCCCGGACTCCCTCGAGGAGATGACCTGGCGGATCACCGACGAGGGCTTCGCGATGACCCTCTCCCGCGAGGTGCCGCTCGCGGTGCGGCGATCGATCCGCGAACTGCTTGCGGAGGCCTCGCCGCCGCCCCGGGCGATCCTTCCCCATCCCGGCGGGCCGGGGATCCTCGATGCGGTGGAGGCGGCGATCGCGGACCGCGGCGAGGGCGACCTCGACGGCCGCGGCCTCGTCTGGGCCCGCGAGATCCTCGCCGAGCACGGCAACATGTCGAGCCCCACGATCCTCTTCGTGCTCGCGCGGGCGATCGAGCGGGGGGTGCCCCTTCCGGCGGACCTCGTGGCGTTCGGCCCGGGCCTCACCGTCGATGCGATCGGGCTTCGCTAGTCCGGTCGCTCACCGCGGCGACGCCGCAGCCACCCGCGACCGCGACCACTCGCGGGCTTCCGCGTCGGCGGCGACGACCTCGGCGAGGCCGTGAAGCGGCCGCGGCGGCAGCGCGTCGAGCGCCTCGGCGACGAGCTCGTGGATCTCGCAGAATCCGAGGCGTCCGTCGAGGAACGCTTCGACGGCGATCTCGTTGGCGGCGTTGAAGACCGCACCGGCGGTGCCGCCGGCGCGGATGACCCGATGGGCGAGATCGACCGCCGGGAACCGCTCGGGATCGACCGGCTCGAACTCGAGGCTTCGCAGCGACGCCCAGTCGAGGCGGCGGGCGCAGCCGTCGGTCCGCTGCGGCCAGGTGAGGGCGAGCTGGATCGGCAGCCGCATGTCCGGCGGCGAGAGCTGCGCGATCACCGATCCGTCGATGAACTCCGCGAAGGCGTGCACCACCGACTGGGGATGCACGATCGCCTCGATCGACTCCGCAGGAAGGCCGAAGAGCCAGTGGGCCTCGATCACCTCGAGGGCCTTGTTCATGAGGCTGGCGCTGTCGACGGTGACCTTGCGGCCCATGCGCCAGGTGGGATGGTTCAGGGCGTCCTCGACGCGGGCGGCGCGGATCCGTTCGAGAGGCCAGGTCCGGAACGGCCCTCCCGAGGCGGTCAGCACCACCCGCCGGATCTCCCGCTGCGGATCGCCGCAGCGGACCGCTTGGAAGAGGGCGCTGTGCTCGGAGTCGACCGGCAGCATCGCCGCCCCGGCAAGGCCGTCCCGGCGGCGGACCTCGGCCATCACGATCTCGCCCGCCGCGACGAGGGTCTCCTTGTTGGCGAGCGCCATGCGGGCCCCGCGGCGGATCGCCGCGAGCGTCGGCTCGATCCCCGCGGCGCCGACCATCGCCCCCATCACCACGTCTCCCGGCTCGACGAACCGCTCGACGATCTCCATCGCCGCGTCGGGGCCATCGAAGAGGGCGGCGGCGGAGGGAAGGCCGGCGCGAAGCGACGCCGCCGAGTCGCCATCGGCAAGGCCCACCGCGGCGGGGCGGTGACGCCGCGCCTGCTCGGCGAGACGCTCCGCGTTGCGGCCCGCGACGAGCGAGACGATCTCGATGGGCATCCCGCCGGCGGCGAGGTGCTCGACGACCTCGACGGTGGCGACCCCGATCGAGCCGGTGGAGCCGAGCACGTGCACGCGAGTCTGGGACGGACGGCTCACAGCGTCAGGCATCCGCACAGGGGTCGGTCCTCCGGGAAGCGCGGCGGGCGAGGGGCGACGACGGAGTTTCGCCGATCCGGCCTCGGACGGCGCATCAGCGGTCGTCGTCGCGGCGAACCGTCGGCAGCTTCCGGGAGCGGGCGCCGGCGTAGAGCGAGCGGGGGCGGGGCGCTGCCGCCGTCGCGGGAGGCGACGCGGGGGATGCCGCCACCGGTTGCGGGGACGCGGACTCCGGCGAAGGGGACGCGGCGGACGATTCGCCATCGGCCCCGGCGTCGCCACGTCCGCCGCCGCCACGCCGCCGCCGTCGTCGCCGCTTCTTGCGGGGGGCGTCGCCCTCGCCGCCGCCGCCGTCGTCGCGATCCTCGCGATCGCCGTCGGCGGCATCGGATCTCGGCGGGATCGTCTCGACGACGGCGACCTCGGAGGCATCCGCCGCCGCTGCGTCGCGGGGCGTCTCCGCGGCCGCGGACTCGTCGCCGCCGCGTCCGCCTCCTCGCCGTCGTCGCCGCCGCCGCTTCTTGCGGGGGGCGTCGCCCTCGCCGTCGCGGGAGGTCTCCGCCGCATCGGCGGAAGGCTCCTCGGCGGGGGACTCCGCCTCCGCCGCCCCCACGCTGGAAGTGGGAACGGTCGCGAACCATCCCCGCACCTGGGCGAGCGCCTCTCCGGCGAGCGAGCTCATGGCGCTTCGCACGCCCTCGATGCCTTCGGCGGCGCAGCGGTCGAGGAACTCGCGGCTGGTGATGCCGAGGGCCTTCGCGAACAGATGCACCCGGAAGGGACCATCGCCCTCGAGTTCGGCGGGCAGCAGCGGTCCGCTCGGTGCCGGCGTCGGCAACGACTCCGGCTCTGACTCCGGCTCCGACTCCGCCTGCGGCGGCGTCGCCCCCGCTTCGCCGCCGCGTCCACGTCGTCGGCGTCGGCGGCGCCGACGACGCCCGCCTTCGCCGGCCCCCTCACCCTTGCCGTCGCTTGCGGCGGTCGCCTCGGCATCCTCGTCGGCGATCTCCTCGGCGTCCTCGAGGGACTCCGGTTCCGGCTCCGGCTCGAAGCCGCCGGCGAGCGCGATCGCGGCGGCATCGGCGGGCCCGGGCTTGCGGCGGCGTCGCCGGCGGCCGCCGCCACCGCCGGTCTCGGCCTCCTCCTCGTCGTCCGCCATCGCCTCCGGAGGCGGAGCCGCGGTGGGAAGCGACGCGATGTCCGGCATCGGCAGCGCGGGAAGGCGTTCGATCTCGATGTCCGCGTTGCGGTCGTCGTAGGCGTAGGCGTCGAATCGGTCGATGCCGATCGCCTCGGAGATCCGCACGTCGATCCGCTTGTCGAAGAGCCGCTCGAGGCGGCCGAGCTGGTTGCGCCGCGGCCCGAGCAGCGCCGCCGCGACCCGCACCGGCACCACGAGCTCGATCCGCCGGACCCGCTCGTGGGCGAGCAGGGCGCCGGCGCGGCGGAGGGCATCGGCGGCGAGGGACTCCGGCAGGCGGATCTCCCCGTGGCCTCCGCAGGCGGGGCAATCGGTGTAGTGGGTCTTCCGCAGGCTCGGCCGCATCCGCTGCCGGGTGATCTGCACGAGACCGAAGTCGCTGATCGGCAGCACCGTGGTGCGGGCGCGGTCCTTGCGGAAGTGCTGGTTGAACCGATCCTCGATCTCCTTGCGGTGCTTGGCGGACCGCATGTCGATGAGATCGCCGATCACAAGGCCGCCGAGGTCCCGCAGGCGAAGCTGCCGGCAGATCTCCTCGACCGCCTCGCAGTTGGTCTGGAAGGCGTTGGTCTCGCTGTCGCGGGCGGAGCGGCTGCGGCCGCTGTTGACGTCGATCGCGACGAGGGCCTCGGTCTGGTCGAACACCAGGGCGCCGCCGGAGGGCAGCGGCACCTCGCGGGCGTGGATCATCTCGATCTGCCGCTCGACGTCGAAGGCGTGGAAGATCGGGGCCTTGCCGCCGTAGTAGCGGACCGGCGGGCTCGACCGCGGAGCGATCACCCCGAGGAACTGCGTGGCCCGCTGCAGGGCGGACTCGCTGTCGACGATCACGGCCTCGATGGAGCTGTCGAGCAGGTCCCGCAGCGACCGAAGCAGCAGATCGCTCTCGGTGTAGAGCTCGCAGGGCGCCCCGACCCGGTCGATCCGCCGCTCCATCACCTTCCAGAGGCGGGTGAGGTAGGCGGCGTCGCGGGTCAGGTCGGTCTTGGTGGCGGTGAATCCGGCGGTGCGGAGGATGAAGCCGAAGCCCTCCGGCAGGGCGAGGGCGTCGAGGATCTTCCGCATCTCCCGCCGCTGGGACTCGTCCTCGACCTTGCGGCTGACGCCGACCCGGTCCATGCCCGGCATCATCACGAGCAGGCGGCCGGGAATGGAGAGGTAGCTCGTGAGGGTCGGGCCCTTGGTGCCGATCCCCTCCTTGAGCACCTGCACGAGGATCTCCGAGCCCCGCTTGAGGGCCTCCTGCATCAGCGGGCGGGAGCGGCGGGGGATCTTCTTGCCGACCTTCTCGGTCTTGTCGCCGCTGGGGAAGTAGCGGGGATGCAGATCGGAGATGTGCAGGAAGCCGCTCTGCCCCTCGCCGAAGTCGACGAAGGCCGCCTGGATCGCCGGCTCGACGTTCGCGACCCGGCCCTTGTAGATGTTGCCGACGTTGGTCGCGGTGGCGACCCGTTCGGTGTAGAGGCCGTCAAGCTTCCCCTGCTCGAGGATCGCAATGCGGCACTCCTCGCCGGGGGTGTCGTTGACGACCATGATGCGGCCGGACGCGCCGGCCTTGGCGTTGGTTCCCGATGGACTCACGGGCAATGACCTCCTTGCCCGGGCGGCCGTCGAGCGGGCGGCGCCGAACTCGCTCCGCCGCCGCAAGGACGCCGCCGCCGGTCCGCGGATGCGGAGGGCGGAGGTCGGATCCTCGACGGGGGTGGCTGCGTCTCGGCACGGCTCGCACGCTCGTCGGCGCCGCGGGCGGCAGGCGGAAGATCGGCGGGCCTCGTCGAGGCACCGGGCCGCGGGCACCGGACGGTGCGGGGGCGGCCCATGGCCGAACTGCCGGGTCCTGGCCCGAGCGGGCCAGGCCATGCCGCCGCGGCGGCCCGGTCGCGGCATCCGGCTTCGTGCCGTTGCCGCGTTGTGTCGGTTGATCCGGAGGCGGGCCCGATGCCCGCCGCCGGGGGATGAACAGTTCTTCTCCGGAACCCCACCTTACTCCACTTGCCCCCGACCCGCTCGGATCCCTCGGATGCGGGCCGTCGCACGCCCCCGGGCGGATCCGAGGCCTACTCGGCGGTCCAGCCCCCGTCGGAGTCGGGGACCACGCGGCGAAGCTCGTCGCGAAGGGCGTTCAGCACCTGCCGCTCCGAGTCGAACGAGCCGACCCGGCGGGCCAACCGCTCGCACTGCTCGAGATCGACCGACCGGATCAGGCGCTTGATCTCCGGGATCTGCCCCGGCGCCATCGAAAGCGTCCGCAGGCCCATCCCGAGGAGCAGCATCGCGTAGAGCGATTCGCCGGCGAGCTCGCCGCAGATCGACACCTCGATCCCGGCCCGCCGCGCCGAGCGGACCACCATCTTCACCAGCTGCAGCACCGCCGGGCTGGCACCGGTGTAGAGCGAGGCGACCCGCTCGTTGCCCCGGTCCACCGCGAGGGTGTACTGGATCAGGTCGTTGGTCCCGATCGAGAAGAAGTCGACCTCGCCCGCGAACGCCTTGGCCATCAGCGCGGCGCTGGGGACCTCGATCATCATGCCCACCGGGATGTCGCGGCCGCGGGGGATGCCCTCCTCGTCGAGCTCCTCGGCGACGTCGTGCATGATCATCCGCGCCTGCCGCAGCTCCATCACCGTGGAGACGAGGGGAAACATCACCTTGACCGGCCCGGCGGCGGCGGCGCGGAGGATCGCCCGAAGCTGGGTCTTGAAGAGCGGCAGGTGGTGCAGGCAGTAGCGGATGCTGCGGAGGCCCAGGAACGGATTCCGCTCCGGCTCCTCGGACCGCCGCTGGGTGTACTTGTCGGCGCCGAGGTCGAGGGTGCGGATCACCAGCGGCCGCCCCTCGAGCAGCTCCACCGCCTGGCGGTAGGCCCGGTAGTGGTCCTCCTCGGAGGGTTCGCTCGCCGAGGTCAGGTAGAGGAACTCGGTGCGGTAGAGGCCGACCCCGACGCCGCCGTTCTGCAGCACCGCCGCGACCTCGGCGGGGAACTCGATGTTGCCGAGCAGCGTGATCGGCGTGCCGTCGCGGGTCACCGCGGTCATCGCCGCATCGGCCTGCAGCAGGGCCCGGTACCGCCGCTTGCGGCGGTCGAGCTCCCGATACCGCTGCACGGTGTCGGCGTCGGGACGCAGGATCACCGAGCCGCTGTCGCCGTCGACGATCACCAGGTCCCCGTCCTCGACCCGCTGGCTGAGGCGACCGCAGCCCACCACCGCCGGCAGGTCCATCGCCCGCGCCACGATGGAGGTGTGGCTGGTGCGGCCGCCGGCGTCGGTGGCGAAGGCGAGGATCCGGCGGCGGTCGATCGCGGCGGCCTCGCTCGGGGTCAGTTCGTGGGCGATCAGCACCGCGGCGGCGTCGAGGCGGGCGAGGCGGCTGGCGGTCTCCCCCATGAGCTTGGCGAGCAGGCGCCGGTCGAGGTCGATCACGTCGTGGGCCTTCTGCGCGAAGACCTCGCTGCCGAGGGACTCGAACTGCCGCACGAGTCCGCGGAACTGCTCCGCGACCGCGGACTCCGCGTTCACGCCCTCCTCGCGGATCCGCCGGCGGATCGGCTCGAGCAGCGACGGATCCCGCAGCAGGGCGAGGTGGAACTCGAAGACCTTCGCCGGCTCCGGCCCGAGCTGCCGCTCGGTCCGTTCCCGCAGCGCCGCGAGATCGTCGATCGCCGAGCGGATCGCGTCCTCGAGGCGGACGATCTCCTGGGGCCGCTCGCGGACCGGCACGACGCGGTGCGGAACATGGTCCTCGGCCTCGCCCACCACGAAGGCGGGACCGATGACGATGCCGGGGCTGACCGGGATGCCTTGAAGGGACTCCATGCGGGCATGACCTTCCGCTGGCGGCCGGGGGCGAAGGGCCCTGCGGCCGCGGACGGGGTCTCGATCGGACGATCGATGGTAACGGACCGGCGGGGAGGGCCCGCCGCGGGGGGCGAGGCCTACTCCTTGACCTCGAACTCCGCGTCGATCACCTCGTCGCCCTTGCCGGCGTCGCGGCCGCCCTTGGCGGCGGAGGCGGCGGCGGGTTCGGCCCGGGAGGCCTCGTAGGCGGCCTTCGCGAGTTCGCCGGAGACCTCCTCGAGCTGCTTGAGGGCCGCCTCGATCGCCTCCCGCGAATCGCCCTTCACCTGCGTGGACAGGTTGGTGATCGCGCTCTCGATCGAGCCCCGCAGCTCCGGGGAGACCTTGTCGCCGTGCTCGGCGAGGGCCTTCTGCGTCGAGTACAGCACCATCTCGGCGCGGTTGCGGACCTCGATGAGCTCCCGCTTGGCGGCGTCCTCGGCGGCGTGCGACTCCGCCTCCCGCTTCATGCGGTCGATCTCGTCCTTGTCGAGGCCGGACGAGCCCTTGATCTCGATCTTCTGGGCCTTGCCGGTGGCCTTGTCGGTCGCGGAGACGTTGAGGATGCCGTTGGCGTCGATCGCGAACTCCACCTCGATCTGCGGCATGCCCCGGGGCGCCTCGGGGATCCCGGTGAGGTCGAAGCGGCCGAGGGTCCGGTTGTCGGTGGACATCGGCCGCTCGCCCTGCAGCACGTGGATGGTGACGGCGCTCTGGTTGTCGGCCGCGGTGGAGAAGGTCTCCTTGCGGCTCGTGGGGATGGTGGTGTTGCGGGGGATGAGCACGGTCATGACCCCGCCGAGGGTCTCCACGCCGAGGGAGAGCGGGGTCACGTCGAGCAGCAGCACGTCCTTCACCTCGCCCTGCAGCACCCCGCCCTGGATGGCGGCGCCGATGGCGACCACCTCGTCGGGGTTGATGCTCTTGTCGAGCTCCTGGGTCTTGAAGATCTGCTTGGCGATCTCCTGCACCTTGGGGATGCGGGTGGAGCCGCCGACCATCACGACCTCCTGGATCTCCGAGGGCGAGAGCTTCGAGTCGCGAAGCGCCGCCTCGCACGGGCCGCGAAGCCGATCGAACAGGTCGCTGCAGATCGACTCGAACGTCGCGCGGGTCACGGTGATCTGAAGGTGCTTCGGACCGTTCTGGTCCGCGGTGATGAAGGGGAGGTTGACGGTGGTCTCCATCTGGTTGGAGAGCTCCATCTTGGCCTTCTCGGCGGCCTCCTTGAGCCGCTGCAGCGCCATCGGATCCTTGCGGACGTCGATGCCCTCGGCCTTGCGGAACTGCTCGGCGAGATGGTCGATCAGCCGCTGGTCGAAGTCGTCGCCGCCGAGGTGGCCGTCGCCGTTGGTGGCCTTCACCTCGAAGACGCCATCGCCCACGTCGAGGATCGAGATGTCGAAGGTGCCGCCGCCGAGGTCGAAGACCGCGATGCGGGCGTTCTTCTTCTTCTCGAGGCCGTAGGCGAGGGCGGCGGCGGTCGGCTCGTTGATGATCCGCTCGACCTTGAGGCCGGCGATCTCGCCGGCATCCTTGGTGGCCTGCCGCTGGGCGTCGTTGAAGTAGGCGGGGACGGTGATCACCGCCCGCTCGACCTTCTCGCCGAGGTAGTCCTCGGCGGTCTTCTTCAGGTCGCCGAGGATCATGGCGGAGACCTCCGGCGGGGTGTAGGTCTTGCCCCGCACCGAGACCTTGACGAGCTCGTCGGTGCCCCCGACGACCTCGTAGGGCACGAGCTTCTCCTCCGCGACCACCTCGTCGTGGCGGCGGCCCATGAACCGCTTGATCGAGAAGACGGTGTTGCGGGGGTTGGTGACCTGCTGGTGCCGGGCGGGCTGCCCGACGAGGCGGTCGCCCTTCTCGGTGAAGGCGACCACCGAGGGGGTGGTGCGGTTGCCCGTCGAGTTGATGATGACCTTGGGCTGGCCGCCCTCCATCACCGCCACCACCGAGTTGGTGGTGCCGAGGTCGATGCCGATGATCTTGCCGGTGGGTTGGGACATGGTGGGATCCTGCGTCATGATGCGGTCCGGGCGTCGCCGCGGCCCGCAGGGTTCTTGAGCGAGGGCGAGGGCGAGTCAATGCAAGCACGATGCCATCCCTGCCGCAGACCGCCGCCGGCCCTGAAAAAGGCGGCGGCAGGTCCCCTCGGAGGGGCCCGAGCGTCTCGGCGGCGGGATGCCGCAGGGCCGCGAGCCTTCGGCGGCCCGGTGGGCGTGCCTCGATCGGTCGCGGGCAGAGTCGGCTTCGGAGCGGCACCGCTGCCGCCGTCGCCGCGGGATCGCGGATGCCTCGGCAGCAGGCGGGACGATTCCTGCCGATTTGGCACGCGCTGCGAGGCTTTGGATTGACCGGCCGCGGAGCGAGCGCGGCGGCGGGGGAGGGCGACTCCGCCCCGCGGCGACGCGGGGCCGGGGCACGGCTCCTGTGGATGCTGCACTGGCTGCTCGTCGGCCTTGCGATCGCGGCGGCGGGGTGCTGGATGGTGGGGTGGGTGCTGTCGGACCGGTTCGTGCCGAGCCAGTTCGCCAAGTGGGTGCCGCTGGCGATGCTGCTGCCGATCGTGGCATCCGCGGCCATCGTCGCGGCGTGCCGCCGCCGACGCCGCACGGCCCTGGCCTTCGGCCTCGTCGCCGCGGCCATGGTCACGATCCATCTCCGCCAGCGCTGGAGTCCCTTCGCACCCTGCCGCGACGGAGTCCGAATCGTTCATTGGAACGCCGCGTCGCCGCGGGTGGAGGAGTCGGCCCCGGCTCGCGCGTCGCTGGCCTCGCTCGAGGCGGACCTGCTGCTGGTGTCCAACGACTGGGGCCTCTTCGGACGCCTGCACGGCGACCGCTGGCCGGAGACTGGGCAGCGGGTGCACCGGGCGGGGCCGTTTGCGATCGCCAGCCGCCTGCCGCTGCTCGAGGTCCGTCTCGCGGTGGCGTCGAAGCAGCGGTTCGTCGCGGTGGTGCGGCTGGACGCCACCGCCGAGATCGGCCGGCCGCTGGTCGTCTGGCTGGTGGATCTGCCTTCGGATCCGCGGCGTCCCCGCATGGCCGAGGCCCGCGCCCTGCGGACGCTGCTCGACGGCCTTCGCCTGCCGCCGCCCGACCTGGTCGCCGGCGACTTCAACATGGACGCCGGCAGCGTGGCGCTCCAAGCGCTGCTGCCGGGACTCCGGGACGCCTTCGCGGAGGCGGGCCGAGGCTACGCCGGCAGCTACCCTCGGGAACTGCCGCTCTGGCAACCCGATCAGATGGCGGTTGCCCCGTCGCTTCGGATCTGCAGCTACCGCCTCGTCGATCTCGGCTGGGGACGGCACCGGGCGCAGGAGCTGATGCTGCCCCGCCGCGCCGACTGATCGTCCGGACCGGAAGGGACGGCTCCGCCGCGGCGGCAATTCACTCGCGGTCGAGCCGCTGCCAGATCCACGCGAACTGGTCCTCGAGGGACGCGTTGTCCGGCGGCGGCTGCAGCGGGATGCGGTCGACGATGGTCCGCTCGTTGTCCACGAACCACGCTACCGAGCCGTCGGTGAAGAGGACGTTGGTGCCGATGCGGTGGTTGAAGTCCGCCCGGGTCCGCATGCCGTCGGCGACGATCGCCCGCCGCTCGCCGCTGAGCAGGATCAGTCGTCCGGTGTCCGCGTCGCGGTGCCCCCGGTAGTGGTAGTTGGTGTAGACCTGCTCCTCGAACGGCACCGGGCCGTTGAAGCACCGGGCGTATCGATCGAGGGAGTGCTCGCCGGTGTGGCTCGGGCAATAGAGGCAACGCGGCGAGTCGACGTAGGAGCGGCCGGGGATCGCGAGCAGGCCGAGTCCGTCGAATCGGGGCAGTCCGAGGGCGTCGGGGCCGGCGGTCGCCGCCATCAACTCGGCGGGCCGGGGACTCTCGGAGTTCGCATGGACCGAATGGGGGAGCCGCTCCCGGAAGTCGGTGGCGTAGGTGTGGAGGGCACCGCTGAGGTGCCGCAGGTTGGACGCGCAGATGATGCGGTTGGCGGAGTCGCGGGCGACCCGCAGGCCGGGCATCAGCGTGCCCACGAGGATCGTCACCACCGAGAGGACGACGAGCAGTTCGATCAGGTTGAACCCGCGGCGATCGACGCGATGCGGGGCAGGTCCGCGGCCGCACGATCTTCCCGCAGCGTCCGCATCTCCCGCAGCGGCCGCAACGCATGGGCACGACGGCCTCGGGGAACTCGCCTCGAGGGTCGCGTCGGCCGTTGGCAGCGGCAATCTTGCATTCACCAAAG
>CAZQUA010000028.1:0-17860 GCA_964596455.1 uncultured Isosphaeraceae bacterium | reverse complement strand
CGCGGGCGGCGCTGCCGGTGAGCGTCTTCACCGAGTGGTACTGGAAGTGCGACCTCCACAACATCCTGCACTTCCTCTCGCTCCGCATCGATCCGCACGCCCAGCGGGAGATCCGCGTCTACGCGGAGGCGATGTACCGGATGCTCAAGGAGATCGTGCCGCTCGCCTGCGAGGCGTTCGAGGACTACCGCCTGCAGGCGATGCACCTCACCCGCCTCGAGATCGAGGCGATCCGCACCGGGGCCCCGATCCGGTCGGACAATCGCCGCGAGCAGGAGGAGTGGCAGGCGAAGCGGCGGGCCCTCGGCCTCGCCGAGGCGTGACCGCCGCGGAACCGCTCCTACGGGCGATCGTCGCCGAGCGGCACCGCGATGGCGCCGACGAGCGGGGCATCCTCGGCGGTCTGCAGCTGCACCAGCACCACCGGCGTCGGCTTGTAGGCCGCGAAGAAGCCGCCGGTCTGCGGGCCCTCGCCGAGCACGTCCCAGAACTCCCCGAGCGGCAGCACGATGGTCTCGCCGGCATCGAGGCGGGGCACGAACCGCATCCAGCGGCGGTTGATCCAGAGGTCGAAGTCGCGGTAGCTCGTGCCGCTCGCGTTCACCACCTCGAGCACCACTCCGTCGCTGAAGACCTGGATGCGGGCGACCTCGCCCTGCGGAAGCTGGGCCGGATAGGGCCGGGTCGCGGACTCCGGCGAGTAGGTGAACTGGCGGCAGCCCGCGGCGAGCGTCAGCAGGATGGCGGCGAGCAGGCAGGCGAGGCGGGGCACCCCGGCAGTGTACGGGCAGGCCGCGGATCGCCGGCGACGCGGCTACCGTGTGCCCCGCCGTCCGCGGCGGTGGCGGAGCCCCTCCCATGAGCGTCGAACTCGATCCGCCCGCCGACGCCCCCATCGATCCGGCGATCCTCGCCGCCGGACGCGACGCGGCGGCGATCGCCCGCGGCTTCGAGATCGACCCCCGCATCCCCGCGCTGGTGCCCGGCTTCGACGCGCCGTTCTTCCAGGCGGGCCTCGCCGGCTACTCCGACGGGCCCATGCGCCTGATCGCCCGCCGCCACGGCTGCCCCTTCTGCGTGACCGAGGCGCTGCTCGACCGCACCCTCGTCAACGGCGGCAAGGGCCGCCGCAAGGAGGACCCCGACCTCCTCGCCTGCGAGTGCGGCACCGGCGATCTCGAGGAGAACCGGGCCGCCGGCCTCGAGGACCACCCGATCGCCGGCCAGGTGATGGGCACGCACCCGGCGGAGATGGCCGCGGGGGCCTCGATCCTGCACGGGATGGGCTACGAGACCATCGACGTCAACCTCGCCTGCCCGGTGAAGAAGATCCGCCGCAGCAACCGCGGCGGCCACTTCCTCGCCCATCCCGAGGAGGCGATCGCGGTGCTCGCAGCGGTCCGCGAGGCGGTGCCGGAGGCGACGCCCTGCACCGTGAAGCTTCGCCGCAGCTACGACGACACCCCGGAGATGGCGCGGCGGTTCGACCGGATCATCGACGCCGCGTTCGACCTCGGCTACGCGTGGGCGACGGTGCACGGCCGCACCGTGGCCCAGCGCTACCACGGGCCGTCGCGGTGGGAGCTGCTCCGCGCGATCGTGGAGCGGCGGCCGGGTCGCCTGATCTTCGGCTCCGGCGACGTCTGGCGGGCCGAGGACGTCTTCCTGATGCTCGAGCACACCGGCGTGGCCGCGGTGGCGGTGGCGCGGGGCTGCATCGGCAATCCCTGGATCTTCCGGCAGGCCCGCAGCCTGATCGCCGGCGAGGCCCCGCGGCGGCCGACCATCGCCGAGCAGCGGGAGGTGCTGCTCGAGCACTTCCGCCTCGCGGTGGTGCTGCATGGGGAGGTGCGGGCCAGCCGCCTGATGCGGAAGTTCGGGATCCGCTTCGCCGCCCACCATCCCGAGGCCGACGCGGTGCGGCAGGCGTTCATCCGCTGCGGCAGCGTCGCGGAGTGGCGGGCGGTGGTGTCGGAACGCTACGTCGCCGCTGGCGAGGCGGCGGTCAGCCCGCCGTCTCCTTCGACCGCATGCTCCGGGTGAGGTGCTGCCCGACGAGCCTCGCCACCAGCACCGTCATGTAGAACTGCCCGATGACCGCCTCGAGGTTGGAGAGGGGCCGGGTGATGTCGCTCGTCGGGAACACGTCGCCGTAGCCCACCGTGGTGATGGTGGCGAGCGAGAAGTAGACCAGCAGCCGATCCGGCCCGAGCGCGGGGTCGTCGAAGCGGAGCTGCGAGGACATCGTGAAGGCGCCCGGGTCGATCGCCGCGACGAGCGAGTAGACCGCGGCGAAGGTCGCCGCGATCAGCAGGTAGATCGAGACCGATCCGCAGATGGTGTCGCCGTCGACCTCGGCGGTCGCGAAGACCTGCAGGCTGATGAGGGTGGCGATCGAGGCGAGCAGCACCGCGGCGGCGGCGAGGCTCGTGAGGACCAGGGCGTGCGACAGAGGATCCTCGACCACCCTCGCCGCGAGGCCGGCGACGATCGACACCGTCCCGATGGCCATCAGGAACCAGTACTGCCCGCGGTGGCGGTGGTAGGTGCGGATCGCGACGACGAAGACCGAGGTGGTGACGATGTCGCCGGCGAAGAGGCCGAGGCGGTCGCCCTGCACGATCGGCAGATGGGCGATCAGCGGCGAGACGATCATCAGCGCCAGCAGGGACCACATCATCCAGCGGTAGCGGCCGGAGAAGGCGGTGCCGAAGAAGTTGCCGAGGGAGAAGGCGTGCGGTTGCGGGGACAACGAGAGGCTCCGACGCGGACGGACCGAGGTTCATCGGACCGCCGGTCGGCTCCTCTTCAGGCAGCGGCGGCGTCGGGTACCGTGCGGCGATGGATCCATCCGCTCCCGTGGTGCTCGCCGGCATCCCCGCCGGCAACCTCGCCCTCTACCACCGCATCCGCTTCCTCGTGGGCGATCCGGCGGCGGTGGTGGAGATCCCCGACGGTCGCGGAGGCGTTCGCCGCACCCTGATCGTCCGCGACATCGAGTGCGGGCGGGCCCGCCGCCACGCCCGCGCCGACGAGGTGCTCTGCCCCGCCGAGCTCGAGCCGGCCGGGGGACTCTCCGGCGATCGGGAGACCGCGACCGCCGAGGCTCTCGCGGAGCTGCTCGTGCGGCGGGGCATCGCCGCGGTGACCGCGGATCGGACCTTCGGCCTCTCCTACGCCGAGGCCCTGCGGCAGCGGGGCATCGCCATCGCCTACGACCCCTCGCTCGGCGTGGCCACGCGGCGGGCGAAGGACGAGGCGGAGATCGGGCACCTCCGCCGGTGCCAGCATGCGACCGAGCAGGCCGTCGAGCGGGCCTGCCGGGCGATCGCCGCGGCGGAGGCGGATCGCGAGGGATGGTTGCACCGCGACGGCGAACCGCTCACCTCCGAGCGGATCCGGGCCCTGATCGACCGGCATCTGCTCGAACTCGGCTTCGAGAACGGCGCGAGCATCGTCGCCGGGGGACTGCAGGCCGCCGACTGCCATGAGCGGGGCGAGGGCGGGCTTCGCACCGGCGAGGCGGTCATCGTCGACGTCTTCCCCCGCTGCAAGGCGAGCCTCTACCACGGCGACTGCACCCGCACGGTGGTGCATGGAGCGGTCCCGGAGGCGATCGCCCGCATGCACGCGGCGGTCGTCGAGGCCAAGCGGGCCGCCACCGAGGCGGTCCGCGGCGGCGTGGCCGGCGAGGAGATCCATCGGGCCGCGATCGCGACGATCCACCGGCACGGCTATGCGAGCGGGCCTCCGGCGGCGGACGGCGCCGGCGGAGGGATCGGCATGGTCCACGGCACCGGCCATGGCATCGGCCTCGAGGTGCACGAGCCGCCGCTGCTCGACTTCAAGGGGCCGCCGCTCGTGGTCGGCGACGCGATCACCATCGAACCGGGCCTCTACGGCGTCGGCGTCGGCGGCGTGCGGGTCGAGGATCTGGTGATCGTGACCGCCGACGGCTGCGAGAACCTCGGCCGGCTGCCGGAGGGTCTCGACTGGAGGTGAGTCGCCGCAGGCCGGCGGGCCGCCCCGCCGCCTACGCGATATCGTCGGGCTCGCCGCCGCGGGCCGCCGCGGCGGTCGAGGCGAGGCCGCTGCGGTCCGCCTCGCGGCAGAGCTCCGCGAGGGCCTGATGCAGGCGCTCGTGGTCGGGATGGGACTCGAGGCAGGCGATCAGCTGATCGATCCGCCGCAGGAGATCCTGCCCGGGATCGATCGAGGCGATCGCCGCGTCGCCGAGCTGCTCGAGCGCCGCGAGGAACCACGCCTTGGTGGGAGCCTCGAGGCGGCGGGGCGGCTCGATCCGCGTGCGGATGGTGGTGCCTCCGATCGCGACGATCGGGCAGGTCTTGGCGGCGGTGATCGGTTCGCGGCAGACCACGAGCAGCGGCACCTGCTGCTCGATGGCCGCGAGACGAAGCCGCCGGGCATCGGCGCCGACGAGCGGCGGTTCGACGAGCACGAGCCCCGGCGGCAGGGCGGCACCCTCGGCGGGCGCCTCGGCGAGCACCCGCACCTTGCCCCGCTCGGCGGCCTCCGCAGCGCGTTGCCGCCTCGCCTCCTGCAGCGGCAGCAGGATCCTCCCGATCTCGCCGAAGCGGTTCGCGGCCCGCGCCTGCCGCAGGGCCTCCGCCGCATGGGCCTCGGCGACGAACCACCGTCGCGTGCGAAGGGCCGACTCGGCCTGCTCCATGATGCGTGCGATGGTGCGTGCGATCTCGTCGCCGTTGGCTCGGGGCATGGGCGGCGATCATCGCCGCGGCGGCGGCATCGGGCAAGTCGCGGGACGGCGGCTCAGCTCTGGTCGGCGTCGATCATCATGAAGCGGATCCGAGCCTCCGCCGCAAGCTTGTCGCCGACCATCGCCCGGGCCTGCACGCTGCCGGTGCGGGCGGTGCCCCGCAGCGCCTCGACCTCGAGGATCACCTGGTCTCCCGGCGTCACCGGCTTGCGGAGCTTCACCCGGTCGAGGCTCAGCAGCACCGCGATCTTGCCGGTGTGCTCGAGCTTGCGGGAGAGCAGCAGGCCGCCCATCTGGGCCATCGCCTCGACGAGCAGCACCCCCGGCATGATGGGCGTGCCGGGGTAGTGCCCCTCGAAGAACGGCTCGTTGATGGTGACGTTCTTGATGCCCACGGCGCGGCGGTCGCCCTCCACGGCGATGACCCGGTCGACGAGCAGCATCGGATAGCGGTGGGGCATCAGCCGCAGGATGCTGCGGGTGTCCATCACCGCCGACTCCGCGGCGAGCCGCTCCCGCTCCGCGGCAAGCATCTGCTCGCGGATCCGCAGGGCGAGGCGGCGGTTGAGGGCGTGGCCGGAGCGGACCGCGAGGATCCGCCCCTGCAGCGGACGGCCCACGAGCGAGAGGTCGCCGAGCACGTCGAGCACCTTGTGGCGGACCGGCTCGTCGGGGAAGCGGAAGGCGTTGTCGATCGGGCCCTGCGGCCCGATGACGAGCACGTCCCGGGGCGAGAGGTGGGTGCCGAGTCCGGCGGCCTGGAGCGACTCCGCCTCCTCCTTGAGGCTGTAGGTCCTCGCCGGGGCGATCTCGCGGCGATAGTCCACGAGCGTCGGGTCGAAGCTCATGGACTGCCGGCGGATGCGGTCGGAGTCGTCGCCGTAGTCGAGTTCGTAGGAGACCCGCAGGCCCTCCGACTCGGAGGGAAGCGCCGCGATCATGGTGCGGCCCTCCTCGATCACGATCGGCTCCCGGATCCGGTACACGCGGCGTTCCGCGTCCTGCTCGGCGATCCCGGCCTCGACGATGGCATCGACGAAGGGCAGGGCCGACCCGTCGCCGCAGGGAAGCTCCGGGCCGTGCACCTCCACGGTCGCGTTGTCCACCCCGAGGCCCGCGAGCGCCGAGAGGCAGTGCTCCACGGTGTCGAGCGAGGCGTCGCCGGCCTTGATCGCGGTCCGCCTCGCCCGCGGCACCGCATGCTCGACGCCGGCGGGGATCCGCACCGGCGGGTCGAGGTCGGTCCGCACGAAGGCGATGCCGCTGTCGGCGGGGGCGGGGCGGATGAGGACCTCCGCCATCGCGCCGCTCAGCAGTCCGCGTCCGCTGACGCGGGCGTCCGCGGCGAGGGTTCGCTGCCGGGCGGGGGCGGGGGACTCGGGGGCGGCGCTGCGAAGCATGGCCTCAGGTGCCCTCCGCGAACTGCCGCAGGCGCTTGGCGAGCTCCGGAAGCCGCCGCAGCGCGACCGCCTCCCGCATCGCCGCGGTCCGCTCCTGCGCGGGATAGCCCGCCCAGGTCTCGCCGTCGGGGATGTCGTTCATCACGCCGCTCTGCGCCGCGATGGTGACGCCCCGCCCGATGGTGACGTGGTCGGCGATGCCGGTGCCGCCGCCGATGCGGGTGCCGTCGCCGATGGTGACGGTGCCGGCGAGGCCCACGAGGCCGGAGAGGGCGCAGTGGGCGCCGATCCGGCAGTTGTGGGCGATCTGGCAGAGGTTGTCGATCTTGGTGCCGCGGCCGATCACGGTCGCGCCGAACTTGCCGCGGTCGATGCAGGTGTTGGCGCCGATCTCCACGTCGTCCTCGATGCGGACGAAGCCGATGTGCGGAATCTTGACGAGGCCCTCGCGGCCGGGGCGGTAGCCGAAGCCGTCGGTGCCGATCGCGGCGCCGCTGTGGACGATGCAACGGGCGCCGATCACGGTCCGCTCCCGCACCGTGGCTCCCGAGTGGAGGACGCTGCCGGGGCCGATGGAGACGCCCTCCCGCAGATGCACCCCCGCGTGCAGCACCACGCCGGCGGCGATCGAGCATCCGGCGGCGATCGAGCAGAGCGGCCCGATCGAGGCGGTGGGGTCGAGCGAGGCGGCGGGATGCACCGCCGCGGAGGGATCCACGCCCGGCGCCGGCGGGGCGGCGCCCGCGGCGATCCGCTCGAGCAGCGTGAGCATCGCGGCATCGGCGTCGTCGACGGTGATCACCGCCACCGCCTCCCGCCCGTCGGATCGCTCCGCCTCCGGCAGTTCGATGCCCTTCGAGACGAGCACGGCGGTCGCCCCGGCATGCCGCCATCGCTCCGCCCACGCGGCGTCGCCGATGAAGGTCAGATGCCCGTGCTCGGCGCGGTCGATGAGCTCGAGGCCCTCGATCGGCAGGTCCGCCGGACCCTGCAGGTCGCCGCCCACGGCGTGGGCGACGGCGGCGGCGGTGCGGAGGCCTTCGGGGAGCGGTGGCGTCATGGCGACGGGGTCGGAGCGGAGATCAGCTGCCCGGGGCGGCGGCGAGCGAGGCGTTGAGGCGGGCGATCAGCAGGTCGGTCACGTCGAAGTTGCGGTTGGCGTAGAGCAGTCGCCGCGAGGAGATCTGCTGCAGCATCCGCTGGGCGTCGCCGGGCTCGATCGAGGGGATGGTGTCGTCGACCATCACGAAGTCCCAGCCGTTCTCCGCGGCGAGCTCCGCCGCGGCGGTGCGGATCGACATGTAGATCTCCCGCATCGCCCGGGCCTGCTCCGCCTCGATCTTCAGGCGCATGAACCCCTCCCAGGCACGGAACTCCGAGACCGCCTGCTCGACCTGCCGGCTGATCTCGGCCTGCCGGGGCGAGCCGGGCTGGAAGCTCTCGAGCTCCTCCTGCAGCTCCTCGATGCGGGCCCTCAGGGCGTCCCGCTCGCTGCCCATCTCCGTGGCGATGCCGTTGAGGCGGGCCTCGGTGCGGGCCTGCAGGTCGATGGTGTTGAAGACCCGCTCGAGATCGACGCTCGCCACCACGGTGGCCCGCTGCGGCGAGAGCGCCGCGATGGCGAGGGCCGCAAGGACCGCCGCGAGGGCGAGCGGGGCGGTGCGGGGCGTTCCCGGGAGGGCCTGGCTGGCACGGGGCTGCATGGATCGTCTCCTCGCCTCAGGGGGTGACCGCCCGGGCGTTGTTCATGCGGACGATGAGCTGGTCGGTGATGTCGGTGGCCTTGGCGGCGTACAGGAGGCGGCGGTTCATGATCTGCTGCAGCACCTGCTGCTCCTGGCTCATCTCGATCTCTCGGGAGACGTTGATCGGCCCGAGGCTGTCGTTCACCACGACGAGCTCGTACCCCTCGGCCTCGGCGAGTCGGGTGGCCTCCTCGCGGATCGACCGGTAGAGCGTCTGCCACTTGAGGCTCCGCTCCCGGTCGACCTCGAGCTGCTTCATCCGGCCCCACTCCTCGAATCGGAGTCGCTGCAGGGCGATCGTCTCGAGGGCGGCCCGCCGCTCCATCTCGTCCTGAAGCTCCTCCGCCTCCCGCAGCAGGCCCTCGAGGGCGGCCTGCCGCGACTGGAACTCCGTGGTGATGCCCGCGGTGAGGGACCGCAGGCGCATGTCCCAGTCGGCGGCCTCGTTGAGGCGGTCCATGACCCGACCGAGATCCACCGTCGCCACTTCGCCCCCCTTGGGCGTGGTCTGGGCGGGGGTGCGGGCCTCGAGCGGACGCCACATCATGAGGGCCACGATCGCGGCGGTGCAGACGGGGAGAAGCCACGGAGAGGGTCGGATGGGCATGGGAGGGATCCGGCAGGGCGGACGGAGAGGGTGCCGGGAGGGCCGCGATGCCGACGGCGGCACCGAAGCGGGGATTGTAGTGGGGGGCGGCGGCCCGGCGGAACCGCCTCGGGCGCCTCAGAAGGGCAGTTCCGCCGAGAAGCTCAGCAGCTGGGTCTGGTCGCCCTCCGCGGTGAGCAGCGGGAAGCCGAAGTCGAAGGCGAGCGGCGCCGGCCCGAGCATCGGCAGGTACAGGCGGACGCCCACGCCCACCGAGACCCGGTAGTTCTCGAAGCTCGCGGAGGCGTTCACGGTGCCGGTGTCGAGGAAGACCACGCCCGCGATCGCCTCCTGCAGCAGCGGCACCTCGTACTGGGCACCGGCGAAGAACAGGAAGCTGCCGCCGATCGGCTCGTCGTTGGGCACGGTGGGCTCGAGGATGGTGCCGCGGCTCTTCGGGCTGATGGTGCGGAACTCGAAGCCGCGGAAGCTCCGGCCGCCGAGGTAGAACCGCTCGAAGACCGGGGCGGAGCTGCCGAAGATGTAGCCCGCGTCGCCGGAGAGCCGCAGGGTGCTCTTGCGGCCGAGGAAGTCCTCGCTGAGGGTCAGGAAGGTGGTCACTCCGGCGGTGGCGATCGTGAACGGGCCGGTCGCGGAGTCGAAGAACTGCCGGGCACCGAGGCTGATCCGCGTGCCCCGCGAGGGGCGGAAGGGATCGTCGATGGTGCTGCGGTTCAGGGTCAGGCCGACGCTCGGCAGCTGCTGCGGCCCGCGATCCTCGAAGACCTCGATCGGGGTCGCCGGATCGAAGTTGGTGAGCTTGACGTTCTGCCAACCCACCTGCAGGCCGGCCGTCCAGCGGTCGCCGAGCTGCCGGCCGAACGAGAGGTTGAAGCCGTAGCGGTTCTCGTTGTAGTTCTGGTAGACGCGGTTGCGGTAGAGGGCGGAGCTGCCGAAGGCGATGTCGGTCTCGAGGAAGTGGGGATCGCCGAAGCTGATCGAGTAGTTGCTGACCTCGGTGCCGGGGGAGATCGCGAGCGAGAAGGTCTGCCCCGCGCCCCGGAAGCCGCGGCCCTGCACGAGCTCGGAGAAGGTCAGGGGCGGATCGGCGATGTCGAAGTTCCGCTGGTTGACGGTGATCTCGCCGAAGATGCCGCTGTCCGATCCGAGGCCCACGCCGAAGTTGACCGAGCCGGTGTCGCTCTCCTTCACCTCGACGAGCAGGTCCCGCACCGAGGGCGAGCCGGGCCGCGGCGGCTGCACCGTCGCGCGGACCTCCGTGAACAGGCGGGTCTGCTCGATCCGCTTCTCCGCGAGCTCGAGCTCCCGGGCGTCGAGCGGCCGCTCCGGGCGGATCCGCACGAGTCGCCGGATGACCTTGTCGCGGGTCAGCAGGTTGCCCTGGACGAGCACGAGGCCGGTCACCGCCCGCTCGCCCTCGGAGATGTTGAGCAGCAGGTCGACCTCGGGGGTCTCGCCGGTCCGCACGAAACTCTCGAAGACCCGCGCGTCGACGTAGCCCATGGCCAGGTAGGCGTTGCGGACCGCCTCGACGCTGCGGGTCACCGCGTCGGCGCGGAAGACCTCGCCGGGAAGGATCTCCACGAGGGCCTCGATCTGGGGGCGGCTGAAGACCGACAGCTCGGCCGGCCCGGCCCCGCCGACGCCCTGGATCTCGACCTTCCGCAGGCGGTAGCGGCGGCCCTCCGAGACGAGGAAGGTCACCTTGGCCTCGCGGTTGTCCGGGCTCAGCTGGATCCGCCAGTCGGTGCGGACGTCGATGAAGCCCATCTCGCGGTAGAAGCGGTCCAGCGCCGCCGCATCGTCCACGAGCAGGTCCGGGTCGAGCAGGCCCTTGTTGACGATGAAGGTGGCGGCGCGGGAGCGGATCTGCGGCATCAGCTGCCGTGCCGGGAACGCCTCGTTGCCGACGAACTCGATCTCCTTCACCCGCACCCGGGGACCCTCGAGGATCCGCAGGATCAGGATGCCGGTGTCGCGGAGGCGGGTCTCGTCGACGGTGACCTCGACGAGGTAGTGCCCCTTCTCCTTGTAGAGGTTCTTGATCCGGAAGACCGCCTGCTCGAGGAGGAAGTCGTCGCGGGGACCGCCGGCGTAGAGGGGAATGACCGCCCGCAGCTCCTGGTCGGAGATCAGCTTGTTGCCCACCACCTGCAGGTCGAGGATCAGCGCTTGCTCCTGCAGGGCGTAGGCCACGAGGACGGTGCCGTCGGGAAGGATCTCCGCGGTGGCGGAGACCGACTCGAAGTGCCCGAGGCGGTAGAGCGTGGCCACGTCGTCGCGGATGGTCCGCGGGTCGTAGGGCTGCCCGGCGGCGACGCGGATGTTGTTGCGGACCTCCTGCCTCGAGACCCGCGTCAGGCCCCGGAACTCGACCTCGCCGACCGGCCGATCGAGCAGCGCCTCGTCCTCGAGCAGTCCCGACTGGGCTTCCGCCGCCGGGGCCATCGCCAGCGCCATCGCGGCGGCGAGCAGGCCCGCCCACCACCGCCATCCCGCCGCGGCGGTTCGCCGCGGGGCGAGGGCGCGGCCGGCGGGACGATCGGGAGCCGATCCATCCTCGGACGGGTTCGCCCGGCCGCGGCACCGGCCCAGGGCGATGTCCGACGGTGCTCGCATGCAGGATGGGGAGGATATCGGTGGGGGTGAAGTGCCACAACCGCGTCACGGTCGCCGCAGGTGGGCATCTACACTCCACGGACCCTTCGACCGACGCATGCACGAAGACGCCAGCCTGCCGCCGTGGTGGATCCGGGTTCCGGCGCTCGTTGCCGGGCCGCTCGCGGCCGCGGCGATCGCGGCATCGCTCGGCGGCGACGGCGAACTCTCCCGCGAGGGCGCGATCGTCCTCGGGCTGATGGCCTGGATGGCGACCTGGTGGCTGTTTCAGGCGGTGCCGATCGCGGTCACGGCGCTGCTGCCGGCCGGCGTGCTTCCGATCGCCGGCGTGCAGAGCTTCGCGGCCTCCGCGGCGCCGTTCGCCTCCGACATCATCTTCCTCTTCGCGGGCGGCTGCCTGCTCGCCGCGGCCATCGATCGGCATGGCCTGGGGCGACGCTTCGCCGCGGCGATCCTCGCCGTGGCCGGGCGGGGGCCCGCATCGATCCTCGCGGCCTTCATGCTGGTCTCGGCGCTTCTCTCGGCGGTCGTCTCCAACACCGCGACCGTCGCCATCGTGCTGCCGCTGGCGCTCGGGGCGATCGCCTTCGTCGACCGCGCCGCCGTGCCCGGCCCGGAGCGGGACCGCCTCGTGCGGCGGTTCGCGATCGCGCTGCTGCTCGGCGTCGCCTACGGCGCCAACATCGGCGGCTGCCTGACCATCGTGGGAAGTCCTCCCAACGCGATCGGGGCGAAGCTGCTGGCGGAGGCCACCGGCGAGCCGGCGAGCTTCCTCGGCTGGATGGCCTTCGGCGGGCCGGTGGTGCTGGTGCTGCTTCCGGCGGCCTGGTTCCTGCTCGGACGGGTGCTGCTGCCGCTGCAGGGCCTCGAGCTGCAGGGCGACGCCGGAGCCGCCTTCGGGGACCCGACGCCGCTCGAGCGGGAGGGGTGGTTCACGCTGCTGGTGTTCGTCGCGACGGTGCTGGCGTGGGTGACCCGCCCGCTCTGGCCGGCGACGCCGGCGGCGATCGGCGACTGGGGGATCGCCACGATCGCGGCGCTGCTGCTGCTGGCGGTGCCGCTGCGGCGCCGCGAACCGGGCACCGCCCTCGGGGGCGGCGACCTTCGGCATCTGCCGTGGGGGGTCTTCATCCTCTTCGGCGGCGGCCTGAGCCTCGCGGCGAGCATGAAGGCCCACGGCGTGGACCTCTACCTCGGCTCGCTCTTCGGCGGCCTCGAGGGCCTGCAGGCGTGGATGGTGATCCTCGCGGTGGTCGCGGCGGTGGTCTTCCTCACCGAGGTGACCTCCAACACCGCCGTCGCGAGCGCCGCGATCCCGGTGCTCATCGCGATCGCCCCGTCGTTGGGGATCCCGGTGGCGGAACTCGCCCTGACGGTGGCGATCGCGGCGAGCCTCGCGTTCATGCTGCCGGTGGGCACGCCGCCCAACGCCCTCGTCTACTCGACCGGCCGGGTGCCGGTCGCCGCGATGATCCGCGCGGGCCTCGTGCTCAACCTCGTGTCGATCGTGGTGCTGACGGTGCTGAGTCGCCTGCTGCTCTGAGGCGGCGGCGGCGGCGGGGGCGTTCAACCCGCCGCGAACAGGCCGCCGCAGGCATGGAGGAGTTCGCGATCGCCGATCCGCCCATCCACGGCGAGCACCCCCTGGATCCGGCGCTCGACCGCGGGCTCGTGCTGCAGGCGTCGCCGCAGCTCGAGCTTCGCGGGACCGGGCCCGGCGATGACGATCCGCTCGCACTCGCCAAGCGCCGCGATGATCCGGTCGTAGTACCGCTGCAGCAGGGCTTCTTCGTAGCCGCGGCGATGCTTCTGGGGATTCCCGCCCGGCTGCCCCGGGGCGACGCTTCCGGCGTGCCCGGTCGAGCGGGGCCGCCCCTCGGCAAGGCCTCGGAAGCGGCGGATCGCGAGCGAGCCCGTGCGGGGATCGCCGCGGCGGATCAGGCGGGCCTTGCGATGGTCGAGAAAGAGCACGCCGCAGTCCGCGGCGAGCGGCGGCGAACCCACGAGGGCCCGCTCATGACCGGCCGCCTGCGGGGCATCGAAACGCCCGCGGCCCCGCTTCCCGCCGGGAAGGCGGCCCGGCTGCTCGCGGGCATGGGGATGGCGAGGGGGCGGCTCGCCGAGGATCGTCGGCACCCGCCGCGTGGGATGGCCCTCCTGGTGCAGGCGTTCATCCCACCGCGACGGATCCTCATCGTCGCCGCCGGCCGACCGGAGGCTGGATCCCGACGACGCGGATCCCTTGGCGTTTCGCTTGGCCATCGCAGCCTCCGATCGGTCCGGCAGACGCCCCCCTCTCCCCTCCGGGTTCCCGTGTGGACTCAGCTGTAGGGATCGATCACGAGACGGCTGTCGACCCGCTTGACGCCCGGGGCGAATCCCGCGGCCCGCTCGACGGCGCGGCGTTCCCCCCAGGAGCGGGTCGATCCGGTCAGCACCACGGTGCCGTCGCGGACGGCGACGTCGATCTTCTTCGACTCCCGCTCCGCCCGTCGCTCGAGGGCCTGCTCGATCGCCTCCCGCACCCGGTCGGGATCGGTCGCCGCCACCTTCACGACGAGGTTGTTCACCACGCCGAGCACGCCGGAGATCCGCTCCACGACCCTCGCCGCGTCCTCCCGCTGGGCCCAGGTCGAGACGGTCCCGTCGAGGGTGACCACGCCGGAGCTCACCGTCGTCTGGATCTGCTCCTCGGGCACGAACTCGTCCCACTTCAACGCCATCCGCACGCTCTCGGCGATCTCCGGATCGGTCCGACTGCCCACGCCCGGGATCTTCACCACCAGGTCGTTGGCCACGTCGCGGACGCCGAGCACCCGATGGGCCGCGTTGGCGGCGGCGATCTTCTTCGCGTAGTGGTCGACGATCCCCGAGAGCGTGACGGTGCCCTGCTTCACGGAGACCCCCACCTCGGTCTCGCGGACGCGGGGATCCCACTTGAGTTCGCGGAGCACGTCCTGCTGCAGCTGCGAGTCGCTCTTCAGCACCGTTCGGGTCATCGTGGTGGTCGGGGGCATCCGGCACCTCCTCGGGGGCGGCGGCTCGGGCTGCGGAGTCCGCTCCGCAGGGCGGCCCGTGCCGCGGCGAGATCGGAGCATGCCGCGCCGCCGCGGGGCCGGCGATGGGAACGGCGCCCCGAAGGCGCCGCGGATCGGCGCACGAGGCGGGGCCGCCTTCCTCTCGACGCCGCCGCGGCGACGCCGATGCTGCAGGCGACGCCCCGACGCCTCAGGAGAGAGACCCCATGCCCATCCCCGCCGCCCTCGCCGCCCTGCGGATCCGCGAGGTGATGACCCGCGAGCCGATCTGCGTCCCCGCGGAGACGACGCTTCCCGAACTGCTGCGGCTGCTCGAGGAGCACGAGATCGGCGGCGTCCCCGTCGTTCGCGGCGATGGCGTGCTCGCGGGCGTGGTCTCGCGGAGCGATCTCGTCCGCCACAGCGGCGAGTCGATGGCGGAGGGGCGGGGCCCGTCGCCCCGTTCGCCGCTCGAGGAGTTCCTCGAAGGCTCGGACCGTCGCCTTCCCGAGGAGGGCGAGGAGATGGATCTCGAGGAGGCCCGCGAGGCCTTCGGCGAGGCCGCGGTCACCGTGGGCGAGATCATGACTCCGGAACCGCTCACGGCGACGAGCGAGGAGTCCGCCGCAGCGGCCGCAAGGCGGATGGCCGCGGCGGGCGTGCATCGGGTGGTGGTCGTCGATGCCGCATCCCGCCCGGTGGGGATCGTCACGAGTCTCGATCTGCTGCGTCGTTATCCCGGGGCCTGATCGCCGCGGGCGGCGACGGGTTCACCCGCTCGCCGGGCCGAGCCATGCCTCGATCGGCGCCGCGACCTCGGCGAGCAGGCGGATCCGCAGCGGCGATGCCGCGTCGCCGCCGCCGCGGGGCAGGCGGACTCTCGCTTCGTGCAGACGAGGCAGCACGGCTTTGGCCGCGGCGAGGGTCCGTCCGTCGAGGCCGGCGGCCTCCTGCGGTTGGGGCAGTTCGATCGGCACGGTGCTCGCGTGCCCCCGCACCGCGATCGCCCGCGACAGCAGGATCGCCCGCGACAGCAGGAGCAGCAGGACCGCATCGCCCGCGACCGCCTCGCGGCCGCCCTTGGCGAGCAGCAGCAGGCGGCGAGCCTGCCGGCCGGACGCGCCGAGCACGCCGCCGATCGCGGCCCCGAGGGCGGCGGCGGCGCCGAGGCTCATGCCGCCGAGGGCGAGGTCGAGGGCCACGCCGGTCGCGGCTCCCGCGGCGGCTCCGCCGGCGGCGGTGAGGCCCGCCGCCCGAAGGGCCGCCGGCGAGAAGAGATCCACGCCGATCGCAAGATCGGCGAGCTCCGCTTCGGCGACCGCGGCGTCGGCGGCCTCGAAGCCCGCGAGGCGAAGCAGATCGCTCCGGCACTCCCGCTCGATCTCGCGAAGGCGGGCCCGCAGCGCCGCCATCGCCTCGGCTCCCCCGGCGGCTCGGTCCGCCGCGTCGACCTCGACCGCGGCGGTCGCGGCATCGAGCAGCATCTCCGCAATGCGGCGTCCGCTGCCGCGGCGGCGGAGGGCCTCGCGTTCCCGCCGCTCGGCGATGAGGCGATCGATGCCCGCCCGGTGGGTCTCCGCGAGGGTGCGGATCGCCTCGAGCAGGCGGATCTCCCCCGCGGCATCGAAGACCACCGTGTCGAAGGCCGCGACCGCATGCAGGCCGAGGCCGCCGAGCGCCTCCCGCCACTGCGGCACGCGACTCTGCGGCGAAGCGGTGAAGTTGAGAAGCGGCACGAGCGGCCGGCCGCAGCGGCGGAGGATCTCGAGCTCGTCGAGGTGGCGGGGCAGCACCCGATCCCGGGCATCGATCACCGCCAGCAGCAGATCCGCCTCCAGCGCCGCCCCGAGGGCCGCATGCTCCTGCGGGAACGCCGCGGCGATCGCAGGATCGGCGAGGGCCCGCCGCACCACGGCCTCGGGCGGCTCCCGGCGATCGGCGGCCGCCGCATCGATCCGCTCGAGCAGGGCCATGGGGTCCTCGAGGCCCGGCGTGTCGAGGAGGGTGGCGATCGCCTCGCCACCGGCGAGCAGATCGATCGGCTCGACGCGTCGGGTGGTGGCGGGACTCGGCGAGACCTCGCCGAAGCGGCGGCGCCGCGCGAGGGTCCGGAGCAGCGAGGTCTTGCCGGCGTTGGTGTGGCCGACCACGGCGATCCGAAGCGGGCGGTCCGCGGCCTCGATGGCGCTCATGGGCGGGCCTCTGCGGCGGCAAGGCGTTCGCGGACGCCCGCAAGGAACAGGCGGATCGATTCGGCGGAGTCGAGACGGGGCGGCGGCGACGGAAGCGCGATCTCGAGGCGTGCGGCGATCGTCGCTTCGCCCCGGCCCTGATGCTCGAAGAGCACCGCCTGCAGCGTCGCGGCGGCGATCGCCTCGAAGAGGTCCGTCGGAGCCTCGGGGGAGGCCGCGCCGCCGCGGGCACGCCACGAGTCGAGCACCGCCGACGCCGCGGCCCCCGCGGCCGCCCAGAGCGGCAGCGAGGAGATCGCCAGCGGCGTGGCCATCGCCGCGGCGGCGATGCAGCCGAGGATGCCGGCGGCGGCGCCGGCGGCCAGCCATCGCGGATCGGCGCGGAGCGGGGCCGGAAGCAGCGACTCCATGCGTTCGGCGGCGCGGCGGAGCGAGCCGGCAGGATCGTGCAGGCCCAGCGGCGGCACCGGCCAGCGAAGGTCGCCGCCGGGGTGGGATGCCTCGAAGATGCGGGCGATCCGCCGATGCAGGTCGGCGCGGGCGGCGGCATCGGGCGGGGTGCGGCACCACGACGGCGCTGCCGCGGCGATCGCAGCGAAGGACTCGTCCAGCGCCGCCGAGGGCCGCGACGGCGACGCATCCGCATCCGCAGCGTGGGGCAGCCGGCCCTCCCGTGCGGCGGCGATGGCGGCCTCGATCGCGGCCCGCGAGGCGGCGGTCAGATGGTCGAGGTCGGCTTCGATCGCCGCAGGCGAACCGGGGATCGTCCGCAGGCAGGACTCGAGGGTGCGATGCCAGTCGGCGAGGCGTTGCCGCGCGATCTCGGGGGTCTCGCGGCGGCGCAGACGCTCGCCCCCGGAGAGGATCGCGAGGCCGCCGCCGGCCGCGGCGGAGAGTTCGCCAAGCGCCGCGGCGATGCCGCGATCGGGGGTCGTCGAGAGATCGACCGCAAGCAGCAGCGGCAGGGGACGCTCGGGGCGGTTCGCAAGTTGGGCGGCGAGACGGCGGCGTTGCCCGAGATCCTCGACGCATCCGAGATCCTCGACGCGGCCTCGCAGCGGCGGCGGCCAGATGCCCGGCGGCGTCTCGATCTCGATCCCGACGATCGCGGCATCGCCGGCGGGCCTCGAGCCATCGGCCGCGGCAGGCGGTGGCGGAAGCGTGGCATCGATCGCGGCGCCGGCTTCCCCCGTCGCCGATGCGGGACGCAGGCGTGCGATCGCCGCCCCCACCGCGGGGTCCGCCGGATCGGGGCGGTAGCGATGCTCCGCGGCCCGAAGACGCCACCCGCAGAGCGAGGCGAGCAGCAGCCGCGGGACGATGCCGTAGAGGACCATCGCACCGAGCAGCAGGCGGCTCCACGCCCCGCGGAGGGCGTCGTCCTGCCGCGGGAACGCCGCGGGATCGGCGGGATCGAACCGCGAGGCCGCGATCGCGGCCGCATCCGGCGGCGCCAGTCCCGCCTGGGTGGGCAGCCAGGCGATCGCGGCGACCGCGGCCTCGACCACCGCCGACGGCAGGATCGTCGTCTCCCATCCGAAG
>CAZQUA010000027.1:0-17881 GCA_964596455.1 uncultured Isosphaeraceae bacterium | reverse complement strand
TGCCTCGGGCAGGTCTCGTGGAAGGCGATGCCGGAGATCCCGCCCGAGATCGTGCGGCTGCCGCGGTGGAGCTACTTCCACCTCGACAAGGTCGCCGCCTGGACCCGCACCATGATCGTGCCGCTCGCGGTCACCAGCGCCCTGCGGCCGGTGCGGGAGCTGCCGCGGCATCTGCACATCGACGAGCTGTACCTCGACGAGAAGGCGCGGCACCGCCTTCCGATGAAGGCGGACTCGCCGGCGTTCTGGCGGTTCTTCTTCCGGACCGTCGACCGCCTGCTCAAGGCGGCCCGCGGCCTCGGCGGCTCGCCGTGGCGGAAGCGTTCGATCGAGGCGTGCCTGAAGTGGATCGAGCACCGCGCCGGGCAGGACGGCCCCGCGGCGACGAGCGGCGTGGGAGCGATCTTCCCGCCGATGGTCTACTGGCAGATCGTGCTCGAGGCGATGGGCGTCCCGCGGAGCGACCCGCGGCGGGTCCGCGCCGAGCGGGAACTCGACGAGTTCATGATCGAGCGGGGCGAGCGGATCCATCTGCAGCCCTGCTTCTCGCCGGTGTGGGACACCGGCATCGCCGCCTACGCGCTGGCGGACTGCGGACTCGACGCGTCCGATGCCTCCGCGGGGGCGGCGGGGGCCTGGCTCCGCGGCCGGCAGTGCGAGTTCCGCGGCGACTGGGTGCGGAACCTCGAAGGCCCGCCGCGTGGAGCGGGATGGTTCTTCGAGTACGACAACGCCTGGTACCCCGACGTCGACGACACCGCGATGGTCGCGATGGCCCTGCAGCGGCTCGGCGGCGAGGCGAACGAGCGATCCGCCGCCCGCGGCGTCGAGTGGATCCTGTCGATGCAGAACGACGATGGCGGATGGGCGGCGTTCGACCGCACCCGCCACCGCGCCATCCTCGAGTTCGTGCCCTTCGCCGACCACAACGCGATGCAGGATCCCTCCTGCCCCGACATCACCGGGCGGGTGCTCGAATGCCTCTCCTGGCATGGCATCGGGCGAGGGCATGCGAGCGTGGACCGCGCGATCCGCTACATCCGCTCGCAGCAGCGGCCGGAGGGCTGGTGGTTCGGCCGCTGGGGCGTCAACGGGATCTACGGCACCTGGCAGGCGGTCGTCGGGCCGATCCGCTGCGGCGAGGATCCTTCGCAGGAGTGGATCCGGCGGGCCGGCCGCTGGATCAAGTCGATCCAGAAGGCGGACGGCTCCTTCGGCGAGACCGCGAACTCCTACGAGGACGAAACGCTGGTCGGCAGCGGGCCTTCGACCGCCTCGCAGACCGCCTGGGCGGCGATGGTCCTGCAGGCGGTCTACGGACCGGAGGATCCGGATCTCGCCCGGGCGATCGAGTGGCTTTGCGCGACGCAGCTCGACGACGCAGCCGCGGCGGATCCGTCCCGCAACCCCGACGGCGATCCCGCCGGCTCCTGGCGCGAGACCGAGTTCACCGGCACCGGCTTCCCGAAGGTCTTCTACCTTCGCTACCACCTCTACCGCCTGTATTTCCCGCTGATGGCCCTCGGCCGGTTCGTGGGCGGCCACGGCCGCGTGGGTCGGGACCTCACCGCAGCGACCGGCCTCCGTCGAGCCTGAGCACCGCGCCGCTCGCGAACGCCGCATCGAGCAGCAGATAGACGACCGCATCGGCGGCCTCCTCGGCGGTGCCGCTGCGGGCGAGGGGCGTGCGAGCCTCGTAGGCGGCGATCTCCGCGGGATCGGCGGCCTCGGGCCACAGCACCGCCCCGAAGGCGACGCCCGCGACCCGCACCGCCGGGGCGAGTTCGATCGCGAGGATCTCGACCAGCGCCGCCGACGCCGCCTTCGACAGCAGGTAGCTCGCCCAACCCGCCCGCGGCTTCCCCGGGGCATGGATGTCGAGGGCGAAGAGCACCGCCGGGCCCGCCGGATGCCTCGATCGCAGCAACGCCGGGCGAAGCGCCGCGGTCAGCCGCAGCGGGCCGGCCGCATGGATCGCGAAGTCCCGCACCAGGCGCGACTCGCCGGTCTCCGCGAGCGGGCAGGACTCGTAGACGCTTGCGTTGTGCACGATGCCGTCGAGCGTCTCCTCGGCAAGCATCGCCGCGAGGCGATCGACCGAGGCGGCGTCGGCGAGATCCAGCGCCGCCCGCTGCACGGCGACCGCCTCGCCGACCCGGCCGCGGACCGCCTCGACGGTCGCGTCGAGGGCCGCTTCGCCCCGCGAGGAGGTCAGCACGAGGTCGCACCCCCTCGCCGCAAGGTGCACCGCGACCGCCTGGCCGATCCGCCGCGAGGCGCCGGTCACGAGCACCCGCGGCCGCGGCGAGTCGGGAGGCAGGGCGGGCCGGCTCACCGCCCGTCCTCCGCCGCCGCCTCGTCGGGGGGCAGCGATGCCCGCCGACCGGCCTCCTGCCAAGGATCGGTCGGCGGCACCGCGTCGCGAGGGGATCGACCCTTCGCGCCGATCCGCCGCCTCCACCGCCGCATCAGCACCATCGCCAGCACCGTCAGGACCGCGACGCCGCCGGCAAGCAGCAGCAGGGCGACGGACATCGAGGATGGGGGCGTCGAGGCGAGCGGGGTTCCAGGCACGGACGGACTATATCGGTGCCCCGATCGGTGCCCCGATCGCCGCCCGGTCAGGCCCCCCGAGCGGGTCTCCGAGGCACTTCTACAATCCGCACTCCGGCCCCGCGCCGCCGCGGTTCGCTCCGCGGCGGGACGACTCCGAATGAACACCGCCCCCGCGAGCCCGACGACGAACCGCCGACGACGACGGTGGCTTGCGGTGCTTGCGTCCGTCGCGGCGGTGCTGCTGGCGGCCCTGCTGCTCGGACCGATCCTCGCGAGCCGCATCGCCGCGGGCATCCTCGGGGCGAAGCTCGGCGGCGAGGTCTCCATCGGGTCGATCGAGCCGAGGGCGTGGGGGCGAGTGTGGCTGGTGCGGGATCTGCGGGTGCGGGTCCGCGACTGGCCGGGACCCGCCGGCGAGATCGCCGCCATCGAACGCCTCGAGCTTCGGATCGATCGGGCCCGCCTGCTGCGGGGCGAGTGGGCGGTTCAGCAGGCCGATGCCGAGGGCGTGCTGCTGCGAATCGCCGAGGACGCCGCCGACCCGAGCCGCCTGTCGATCCTGGGCCTGACCCCGCCGCCGCGGTCCGACGCCGCATGGTCGCCGCCCGGACCCCTGCAGGTGGCCGTCGACGGCCTGCGGATCGAGGCGGGCGAGGTTCGGGACGGCCGCTGGGAACGCCGCGGCACCCGATGGTTCCGCGGCTGGCTCACCCCCGTCGACGCCCCGGACGGTCCCGGGGCGGCCTTCGAGTTCCTGCTGAACGAGATCGCTCCCGCCGGCGAAGGCGGGCCGGGCTCGGGCCTTCTGCTCAAGGGACTTGTCGATGCGAGCGCCGGCGGCGCGTCGGTGCAGATCTTCGGCGTGCGCCTCGACGAGTCGCTGATCGACATGACGCCCCTGCTCGTGCGGCAGTGGCTCGAGCGGTTCGAGATCGCCGGCCGCATCGAGCAGGCGACGGTCGAGTGGCAGCGGGAGGACGCGGGCGACGCGGTCCCGCAGTGGGAGGCCGGCCTCACCATCGCCGACGCGAGCCTGCGTCTGGAGGATCTCGGCGAGAATCTCTGGGCCCGCTACGCCGACGGCCGCATCGAGGCGCTCGAGCAGGCCCCTCGCATGCACCTCGATGGCGGCAAGATCGTGATGGGCTCCGAGAGCATCCGGCTCGAAGAACTCGTGGGGCGGTTCGGCTCGATCGCCGACGGCGAGGCGGGCGTGCCCTTCTGGCTCGACTTCGAGATGGATCTCGCGAGCGTGCCGGTCACGGCTGCGGGCGAGACCAGTCCGTGGGCGAGGCAGCGGGAGCGGTTCGCCCGGGGCGTCGCCTTGGCACCCTTCGCCCTGAAGCTTGAGATCGACGACTTCCGAAGCGTCTCCACCGAGGAGGGCGGGACCACGCCGATCGACCTCCCGATCGCCGCGGGGCGGGCCCTCGAACAGCTCGCCGCGACCGCGTGGTCGATGGACCTCGACGTCGACCTGCGGCGGGGCCTGCCCGCCATCGGCCCCGATGGCGGACTCGTCGCCGCGACGGTGCGCTCCGAGGGCGTCCTTGCCCTCAAGGAAGGCCGCGGGTCGTACTTCCGATTCCCCTATCCGCTCGAGAACGCGGAGGCGAACATCCGCTTCCGCGACGAGCTGATCGAGATCGACTACATCCGCGGACGGGGGGCGGGCGACTCCGACATCCAGATCGGCGGGCAGATCGAGTACGGCGACGACGACGACGTCGCGATCTCGCTTCGCATCGCAAGCCAAAACGCCGTCGCCGACGAGGTGCTGTTGCGGGCCCTCGACGCCGGTCCCCGCGAACTGCTCGAGACGCTCTTCGACGCCGCCGCTGCGGAGCGCCTCGCGAAGGAAGGCCTGCTGCTCGACGCCGCGGCGATCGCCGCGCTCGAAGCGGCTTTGCCGAGGGCCGGCGCCCGCCTCGACGGGAGCGGCGATCCCCTCGACCCCGAGGCCCGCGAGCGTCTCGAACGGGAGCGGGAGCGGATCGCCGCGGTGGCGGCGGGCGGTCCCTTCGTGCTCGGCGGGCGGCTCGGCCTCACCATCGACCTCAAGCAGGGCTTCGGCCGCGACGCCCCGCTTCGCACGACCGGCACCATCACGCTGCAGCGGGCCGGCGTGCTGCTGCGGGGCTTCCCCTACCCGCTCGTCGTGACCGGCGGACGGATCGTGCTGCACGACGAACGCATCGAGCTCGAGGAGCCGCGGGGTCTCGAGTTCGTCACGCCCGCGGGCGGCTTCGGCCGGATCCGCGGCGCGATCGCGGTGCCGCGGCTGCCTTCGAGCGACGGCGAGGACTTGCGAGGCTTCGCCCCCGACCTGCGGATCACCGTCGCGGACGACCAGGTCAATCCGGCGCTGCTCGCGGCGATCCCCTTTCCCCACTCGGTCCTCGGCGAGGCCGCCGAGGGCGATGGCCCCTCCGCATGGAACCGTCTGATCCGTGCCGCGGGGCAGGTCGATCTGCACGGCACGGTGCAGCCGGGCGATGCCCCCGATGGCGATCCGCGATGGTCCTTCACCGCCCTCGCGAGCGGTCTCGCCGCCGACGCCTCCGAGTCCCTGCGGGAGATCCTCGCCGACAACGGCCTCGATTGGCCGGAGGATGCCCGCCTCGAGGAGGGACAGGCGGTGATCGAGATCGATCCCGACCGCGTCGGGCTTCGCTCGATGCAGGCGACCTTCGACGGGGTGCCCGCGGAACTGGCGGGCGAGTGGCGCGACGCGACCTCCGAGTTCGAGGTGCAGGCGACCTTCACGGGCCTCTCCGCGCCTCGATGGCTGCGGGCCGCCGCGATGCGGCTCGACCTTGCACCGCTCGCCGTCGGCGGCACCTTCGACTGCGAGGCCACCTGGCGCGGCAACGCCGCCGGCATCGATGCCTCGTTTCGGCTGCAGGGCGGCCAGGTGGATCTCGCGGTGCCGGGGCCCGAAGGATCGGCGTTGCTCGGCCTCTCCCTCGACGCCGGCGCCATCGCCGCGAACCGGTCCTTCCTTGCCTTCGAGGATGCGGCGATCGGCATCCGCGGCGAGGACGGCGGCGTCGGGGTGATCCACCTCGACGGCGAACTCGCCCTCGACGATCCCGAGCCTGACGCGGAGCGGGCGGCGTCGCGGCGAGGGCACGCCCTGCAGGGCCGCTGGGATGGCGGCCGGGCGGAGTCGGCGGCGGTCCGCCTGCTCGTCGATCGCCTGCTGCCCTCGCGGGCCGCGAGCCTGCTCGAGGAAGCCTCGCCCGAAGGCCGCTTCGAACTCGCCTTCCGCCGGACCTCGGGCGGAGGGGAGCCGACGCGGGGCGAGCTGGGATTCTCCTGCGAGGATCTTCGATTCCAACTCGACGGGGAGCGGGTCTCCGCAGCCACCGAGTCGCCGCTGCGACTGGAGTTCGGCGACGATCGCCTCCGCCTGCTGCCGAGCACGCTCGCCCTGACCCGCCTGCCCGACCGCGAGAGCGGCCTTCCGCCCGAGGCCGCCGCCCGCGTGGGCGTGTCCCTCGAGATGGAACTTGGCGAGGCGACGCGGCTCGATCTCGCTGCGGACCTCGCCCTGCCGGCGTTCCCCTTCCCGGGCGTCGGACGGCTGCCCGAGGCGGTCCGCAACACCGTCGCCGCGATCGGACTCCGCAGCGGCGAGACGCGGGTGGCCCCGCTGGCACTGGAGGTCCGCTGGCCGGGCGACGCCACGGAGACGGTCCCCGAGGCGTTCGCCCTCGACACCACCATCGCGGTGCAGGACGCCTCCTTCGACGCCGGCGTGCCCTTCCGGGAGGTCGCGGGCGAGGCCCGCCTGCGGTTTGGGCAGGATGCCGGCGATGCCGTCTCCGGCGATGCCGCGATCGCCTTCGACCAAGCCTTGGTGCGGGACCGGCGACTCGAGGAAGCCACCGCCCTGCTCCGCTACGAGGGCGACCGCGATCGGATCCTCGTCTCGCCGCTCGCGGCGAGGGTCTACGGCGGCTTCCTCGATGGAAAGGTCCTCGTGCTGCTCGACGAGGACCGCTACGAGCTCGATCTGCTCTTCGATGAGATCGCCTCGGCGAGATTCCTTGCCGGCGAGCCGCCCCGCGGCGACGAAGACGGCGAGGGGAAGGGAGACGGCACGCCGCTCGCCGCCGACGCGGACGCCGAAGACGACGGCCGGGTCCGGGGGCGGTTCCGCCTCGGCGGCAGCCTCGCCGACAGCGTGGACCGTGTCGGGCGGGGTTCCTTCAGCATCGTCGCGGGCCGCCTCGGGAACCTGCCGGTCGGCCTGCGGCTCCTGCAGCTCGCCCAACTCTCCCTGCCCATCCACGAGTCCATGGCCGACGCGGAGGTCCGCTTCCACATCAGCGGCCATCGCCTCGTCTTCGAGCGCCTCGAGTTCTTCTGCGACACGCTCTCCCTCGAGGGCGAGGGGCACCTCGACCTCGAAGCGATGGAGATCGATGCCCGCTTCGCGAGCCGCGGCACCACCCCCCTCGTCAGCGATCTCGTCGCCCCGATCACCGGCTCGCTCTTCGCGGTGGAACTGGTGGGGCCGGTGACCGATCCCGAGGCGATCGTCCGTCCGCTGCCGGGTCTCGTGCCCCGCCTCGCGGGACCGCCGCGTCGCGATCGCGAGTCCGACCGCGTGCACATCGAGCCCTGACCCCGCCGCCGCCCCTTCCGGAGACTCCGATGGCCGATGCCCCGCGACCCGCTCCCCGATCGCCGCACCCCGACGCCGCCGCCGCCGCGGAGTGGCTGCGAGGCCGCTTCCCCGACGCCTCGGATCGGTCGATCGCCCTCGCCGCGGAGCTCGCCTCGGTGGCGCCTCGACTGCTCGCCGACGGCGCCGACACCGGCGAATTGAAGCTCATGGCCGCCGCCGCCAAGGAGATGCGGCACGCCTACCGGGTCTTCCGCCGCTATCGAGGGGTGCGGAAGGTCAGCATCTTCGGCTCCGCCCGCACGCCGCCGGAGCATCCCGACTACGACGCCGCCCGCCGCTTCGGGCAGGTCATGGCCGAGCGGGGCTGGATGGCCATCACCGGCGCCGGCGACGGCATCATGAAGGCCGGCCATGAGGGTCCTCGCCGCGAAGGGGCGTTCGGCCTCGCGATCAGCCTCCCGTTCGAGACCAGCGCCAACACGATCATCCAGGGCGATCCGAAGCTCATCAACTTCCGCTACTTCTTCACGCGGAAGCTGATGTTCGTGAGCCAGTCCGACGCCTTCGCGATCTTCCCCGGCGGCTTCGGCACGCAGGACGAGCTCTTCGAGGCCCTCACGCTGATCCAGACCGGCAAGAGCCCGATCGTTCCGGTGGTGATGGTGGAGGGCGAGGGCGGCGACTACTGGCGGAACTGGACTTCGCACCTTCGCCACGACCTGCTGCGGCACGGCTGGATCAGCCCCGAGGACATCGACCTCTTCCGCGTCTGCGCCACCCCCGCGGAGGCCGCGGAGGAGGTGGTGCGGTTCTACCGGGTCTATCAGGGCAGCCGCTACGTGGGCGAGCGTCTCGTGCTTCGCCTGCGGCATGCCATCACCCCGCTGCATCTCGCGCAGCTCGAGGAGGAGTTCCGGCCGCTGCTCGCAGAGGGGCGGATGGAGCTCGGCGTGGCCCATCGCCTCGAGACCGAGGCCACCGAGCTCCCCCGCCTCTCCTTCATCCACAACCGCCGCCACTTCGGCCTGCTTCGCCGCCTCATCGATCGCCTCAACCAGCTCGACCCGCCGTGAATCCCGTCGCCTCCGCCCTCATCGCCCTGCTGCTCGCGGCGCTGCTGCTGCCAGCGGCATCCTGCGGTCCCCGCATGGCCGCATCCGATCCCGAGGCGTTGCGGCGGGCCGCGGCGCAGCCGGCGGTCCGGGACGAGGATGACGGGCGGGCGGGCATCGAGCTTCGCCGCTGGATGGTCGAGTGCCCGCCGGAGGCCTTCGACGCGGCCCTTGCCGAATTCGCCGGCGGAAGCGGCGAGGCTGCGGCGGAGGCGGAGCTCCATCAGGGCGGCCTTCGCTTCACGGTGGGCCGGGAGTCGGATCTGCCGATGCTCCTCGAGCGTCTCGGCGGCAGCCGCACGGACCTTCGCGTGTGGCATGGCCAAGCCACCGAGTGGCGGGAACTCTCGAGCATCGCCATCCCGCGGCCGGAGGTGCTCGAGGTCGATGGGCATCGGCAGCCGATCCCCTCCGGCCGACTCTCCCTCGAGTTCCGCGGCTGGTCGCTGCCGATGGAGGACGGCGCGAACTGCGAGATCGAAGTCGCGGCGCGGTGGCGGGGCGAGTCCCGCCCGGCCTTCCGCGAGGCCGGCACGATCGACCGCGAGGGCCGATGGCTCGACGGCCTCTCGTTCCGTCGCCCGTTGGCGCGAGGCGAAGTCCTGCTGCTGACCGCCTCGATCCCGCCGCGGCCCGACGAGACCGGCGAGGGCGACGCCGATGGCGAGACCGCCCCTCCGCGGGAGCGGCCGCCGAGCGAGGGACCCGCCTCGCCGGGACGCCGCCTGCTGACGACGCCAAGCGAGGCGTTGCAGGTGGTGCTGCTGCTCTGGCCCCATCTGCCGGAGTGGATGTTCCCGCCGCCGGCCGATTCGCCCGGCGACGCCGCCATGCCGTGAGGCTCCCGCCGCGGCTCTACCATCTCCCCCCCGCTCCTCTCCCGTCCTCCACGGTCCGCCGCCTGCTCGATGCCCATGCCCGTGCCCATGCCCCCTGCCGACGATGAAGGCGCCGACGACGCGTCGCCCCCCCGGCGCGGACGACGCCTGATGCGTCTCCGCCGCCGCAGCGGCCGCCGCCGTCCCCCGTCGCTCCGCCGCATCTCGGTGGTGCCGTCGTTGCTGACCCTCGGCAACCTGCTGTGCGGCTTCGCGGCGATCCACTTCGCCGCCAAACCGGTCGGTGAGACCGGGGTGTTCGGATGGTCGACCCTCACCGTCGCCGGGGTCCTGATCTTCGTGGGCATGTTCTTCGACGCCATCGACGGCTTCGTCGCCCGCCTCGTGCACTCGGCCAGCCGCTTCGGGGCCCAGCTCGACTCGCTCGCGGACGTGGTCACCTTCGGCGCCGCGCCGGCGTTCATGATGCTGCGCCTGGTGAGCCACTACTACGGCCCCGAAGGCGCCACCGCGATCCTCGGCCCCGATGCGGAATCGACCTACGCGAAGGTCGCCTGGTCGATCGCCGCGGTCTACATCTGCTGCACCGCGCTGCGGCTGGCCCGCTTCAACGCGGAGTCCCTCGCCGCCGACGACGAGGCCCATCGCACCTTCTTCGGCCTGCCCTCCCCCGGCGCCGGCGGGGCCGTCGCGAGCCTCATCGTGCTGCACCAGCATCTGCTGCCGCGGACCCTCGAGGCCCACGAGCTGCTGCTCGCCCGCTCTTCGGCGGCGGTGATCCCGCTCGTCACGCTCCTTGCGGCGCTCGCGATGGTCTCGCGGATCCGCTACATCCACTTCAGCAACCGCTATCTGCGAGGGAGGCGGGACTTCGCCTATCTCGCAAGGATCGCCCTCCCGCTCGCCTTCGCGGTCTGGTGGCCGCAGATCGCCCTTGCCGCCGGCTTCTCGGTGTACGCCCTCTCCGGCCCCGTCGCCGCGGCGGTTCGCCGGCTTCGAGGAGGCGAGCCCGCTGCCGACCCGCCGCCGGCAGGCGAGGCGGGCGAGACCTCGGGGGCCAGCGCGGCGCCGACCGAGCGGGCGGCGGCCGAGTTTCGCCGCTGAGCCGCAGCGAGGGCGGTCGGCCGCAGGACTACGCGAGCGGCGCGTCGATCGCCCGCCGAAGCGCGGCGGCGGCTGCGGGATCGAAGCGTCCCCCCACGCGGCAGGAGGCGTGCAGGTGCGGCGTTGCGGCAAGCAGCTCCGCGGCGTTCGCCGCCGCGACGCCGCCGCAGGCCACGATCTGCGGCCCGCCGCCCATCCGTGCCAGCAGGATCGCATCGTCGCGGAGTCGCTCGGCTCGGGCTCCCACGCCTCGCGGATCGCTCCAGGATCCCACGGCGCCGGAGGTCAGCACCCGGGCGATCCCGAGGTCCGCGGCGACGCGCCACGCCGCCTCGCGATCGACCGCGAGATCGAACCCCCGATGCAGGCAGGGCCGGACCTCGGCCCGCCGGGCGGCCACCGCGAGCGTGCCGCAGGCCGCGGCGTCGAGGCGGCCGGCCTCGTCGAGCGCCGCGAAGGCAACCGCGTCGCAGCCTGCGTCGGCGAGGCGGCGGATCGACTCCACCGCTTCGGCGAGCGTGCGGGAGTCCGTTGGGAACGCGGGCGGTTCGCCCGGTGCCGCGTTCCCCCGCGGGCGGATGAGGGCCACGATCTCGCCGACGAAGCTGCGACGGATCTCGGCGAGCAGCGAGGCCGCGGGCGTGAATCCCTCCGCGGCAAGATCGCTGCAGAGTTCGAGGCGGTCGGCCACCGCCGCCGCCGCCGCCGCATCGGCGACGGCATCGACGGGCACTTCGAGCGTGCGGGCAGCGGACATCGGCGGCAGCGTAGTCGCCGCGTGCCGTATCCTCCGCCGCATGCCCGACCGAGACCGACCCATCGCCGGCCTGCCGCCCCGCGCCCTGATCGGCATGGTGCACGCGGGAGCGTTGCCGGGAAGTCCCGCCGCCTCGCGGCCGGTGCGGGAGCTGGCGGCCGCGGCGGTCGCGGATGCCCGCCGCCTGCATGCCGCCGGCTTCGACGCGGTGCTGCTTGAGAACATGCACGACCGCCCCTACCTCCGCCGCCGGGTGCCGCCGGAGACGGTCGCCGCGATGGCGGCAATCGCCATGGCGATCCGCGAGGCCGTGCCGCTGCCGCTCGGCGTGCAGATCCTCGCCGGCGCCAACCACGAGGCCCTCGCGGTGGCGATCGCCGCCGGGGGGAGCTTCATCCGCGTCGAAGGATTCCTCTTCGCCTCCGTCGCCGACGAGGGCCTCTTCGACGAGGCCGATGCGGGCCCGCTCCTGCGGCGGCGGCGCGAACTCGGCGGCGAGGGCATCGCGATCCTCGCGGACATCCGGAAGAAGCACTCGAGCCATGCGATCACCGCGGATCTCGACCTCGCCGAGCACGCCGCCGCTGCGGCCTTCAGCGGTGCCGACGCGGTGGTGGTCACGGGACGCGCCACCGGCGATCCCACGCCCCTTGCATCGCTCCGCGCCGCCCGCGACGGCGGTCCGCTGCCGGTGGTGGTCGGCTCCGGCGCCGAGGCCGCGACGCTCCCGAGTCTGCTCGAGGCCGCCGATGCGGTGATCGTCGGCAGTTCGATCAAGCAGGACGGTCGATGGCAGAACGAGGTCGATGCCGACCGCGCCGAGACCTTCGTGCGGGCGGCCCGCCGGTAGCGACGCCTTCGCCGCGACGCGATCGGGGCGGCTTTCCCAAGGCATCCGCCCTGCAGTTAAGTCTGCAATTTGCATCGGCTTGCGATCATCGCCGGCCGCACCGGCGGGAACCTGCGGCAAAGCGATTGCTCCAGCCTTTTCTCGCTGCGTGCGGCGACTAGGTTCCTCCCGCACGAGCGGAGCGTCCGCTCGGCATCGATCCGACTCGGCCCGCCGTGGTGGCGGGCACCATCGAGGCGGAGTCACCCAAGGGCCGGAGCCACCACCGGGGGCTCCAAGTGGCGGACCGTCGCGGTCCGCCGAGAGGGAGATCACATGAGAAGGACAGTCCTGTGCGCAACGGTCATGGCCGCAGCGGCGTCGATCTGCGGATCGGCATCGGCGGCCCTCTGGCAGATCAGCAACGCCGCCGCCAACGGCGCCCCCGTGCCGCCGAATCCGTTCTACGTCGACAACGTCGGTTCATTCGCCCTGAACGACGGCACCAGCAACATCAACCTGTCGGGCCAGGCCGCCAACGCCGTGACCCAGAACCTCGCCCTCGAGAGCGTGCTGCTCGGCCTTGGAAGCGGCGTGATGCAGGCCTCCTCGGGGCAGGTGCTCGTCAGCTTCTTCGGCCTGCACAACACCAATGACAACCTCAACTACTTCGGCTTCGTCATCGACAACCAGAGCGGCGGCAACGTCACCTTCAACCTGAGCAGCTCGTTCTTCTACACCGGATCGAACGGGGCGATCAGCAGCAACACCAACTCGATGACCGCCTTCAGCACGCCCTTCTCGGGGCACAGCGTGGACACCACCAGCTTCTCCATGGGGACCGGCCAGGCCGACTACTTCCTCTTCGCCGGTCTCGACCCGGGCGACATGGTGGGCATGGGCGGCGGCATCAGCCCCGTCGGGCAGATCACCACGGTGCAGTGGCTCGATGCCAACTACACCGTCGCCTACACCGACACCACCACCGGCCCCGGCGGCCAGAACGTGGAGCTCGGCCTTGCGACCAACGTGATCCCCGTTCCCGCGCCGGTGCTCCTTGCCGGTGCCGGCCTGCTCGGGGCGGCGGGCCTGCGGCGTCGCCTCGTCAAGAAGGCGGCCGCCTGACGCGACCACCACTCCGGTTCCCGGCAGTTCGCTGCCGGCGATCCCACCACCCCACGGACCCGGCTCCTCGGCGAGCCGGGTCCGTGCCTTTGCGGCCGCGTCGGCGGACGCCCGGCGCATCCGCCCGACAGCAACTAGCGCTCCAACGGCAGGCGATCGTCGAACCGCCATCGCCCCGGATGGGCGAGGTCGGCCGCGGGCACGAGACGCTCGCGGATCGCCGCCGCGAGTTCCGCAAGGCCCTCGCCGCTGCGGACGCTCGTCGAGAGGTCCGCATCGGCGGCGATGCGGCTTCGTCTTGCCGGATCGAGGTCGCACTTGGAGAGGACCCGAAGCGTCTCGGGACCATCGCCCGCGGCCTCTCCGGCCCATCGCTGGTCCGGCGCCGCGAGGAGCACCACGAGATCGGCGGCGGCGATCGCCTCCCCCGCGATCCCGATCGCCTCCTGCTCGATCGGATCGTCGCTCGCGCGAAGGCCCGGCGTGTCCCGCCACTCGACTCGAAGGCCCGCGAGGTCGAGCGGCACCGAGGTGTAGTCGCGGGTGGTGCCGGGCCGATCCGACTCGATGGAGATCCGCCGCCCCGCGAGGGCATTGGTCAGGGAACTCTTCCCCGCGTTGGCCGGCCCCACCAGGACCACCTGCGGCGGCCGCAGCAGCCGCTGCAGACGGCGACTGCGGGAGCGGTCCTCCTCGTCGAACGGGCTTCGGTCCTTCCGCCACCGCGAGGCCTGATCGAGCAGCAGGGGAATCGCGAGCGGACTCGGCGCGGCGGCGGCCGCCGCCAACGCCATCGCTTCGACGGGATCCGACGCCTCCGGGAACGCCATCCGCGGGTCCGCCTCGTCCGCCTGCAGCCAGGCCGCCCCCGCCGCCGCGAGGGCCTGCCCGAGGCGCACCACGATTCGGGGGCCGCCATGGGGCATGATCCACGCCGACTCCGCGGAGAGCCGGACCACCAGGCCCTCGTCAAGGCCGGCGAGCGATCGCAGGGAGATCCCACGGGTCCGATGCGGCGAGGCCGCGCCTCCTCCGGTCACGGATGCCAGCACGCCGTCGAGAGCCGTCGCGGGCCCGTGCAGCTGCACCATCGCGATGGCGCCACGCCCACGCGGCGTCGCCGCGAAGGCGATCACCCTCGCGGGCGGCGACACCTCGGGCTCAGGCACCGACATCGCCGAAGGGCCGCAACTCCGGCTCATCCTCGCCGTCGGCCAATGCCGCCCGTGCCGCCGCCGCGATCCCCCGCAGGGTCAGATCGGGCACGATCCGATTCACCAGTTCGTCGTCGCCGAACAGCAGTTCCGCGTCGCCGCCGGTCGCGACCACCATCGGGAAGGCCCCGTACGCCTCCGCGTAGCGCTCGACGAGGCGCCACACCAGGCCGCGGATCCCATCGACGACCCCATGCAGCATCGCCTCGCGGGTGTTGCGGCCGAACGCCTCGCCCTCCGCCGGACGGGCCAGCTCGATCGCCGGCAGCTGCGCGGTGCGGGCGTGCAGGGCCTCGAGCTGCATCCTCGCTCCCGGGGCGATCGCGCCGCCGTGGAAGGTGCCCGCCCCATCGACGAAGTCGACGGTCACCGCGGTGCCCGCATCGATCACCACGCAGGCCTGCCGCAGCGTGTCCCACGCCGCCGCCGCCGCGAGCAGGCGATCGACGCCGGTGATCGTCTCGGGATCGAGCGACTCGCCGATCGGAACCGGGAGGTCCCGCCCGATGCGATGGCACTCGACCCCGCCGAGGCGATCCTCGATCGCGATCGCCAACCGGTCCGCGACCGGGTCGTTGACGGAGGCCACCACGACTGCCCGCTCCTCGGCGGCGGCGAGGGACTCCCACCGCGTCGCCGCAGCGTCGGCGATCGCAGCGAGATCGCCGTTGGCGACCGCCGTCACCTCGCGGAGTTCGCGGCCTTCGAAGCAACCGAGGCGGGTGCGGGAGTTTCCGACCTCGATGGCGAGAATCGACAGGTTCATGGGACCGGTTCCGGGCAGGGCGAAGCCGCGGCGGGAAGGCCGCGGCGGATGGCGGCGACGAAGCGTTCCTGCAGCGATCGGGCCAACGGCCCCACGCCGCCGCCGCCTACGCGGCGTCCGTCGAGCGACGCCACCGCCGAGACGAGGCGACGGCTCGAGGTGATGAGGATCTCCTCGGCGTCGGCGAGGGACTCGAGCGGGAGCGGACGCTCCTCGACCACCCCGCCGCACTCCCGCCAGAGGTCGATCGCCATCCGCCGCATCGTGCCCTCAAGGATCGGCCGATCCCCTCCGAGCGGCGGGGTCGCCAACTCGCCCCGCACCACCGCGAACACGCTCGAGGAAGCGCCCTCGGCGACGAGGCCGTCGCGATGCAGGATCGTCTCGGCCACGCCGTCGTCCCGCGACGCCTCCATGGCGAGGACGTTGCCGAGCAGATTCGTCGACTTGATGTCGCAGCGCCGCCACCGCTCGTCGGGGTGGGTCGCGGCGGCGATCGCCTCGGGCTCGACGCAATCGGCAAGCGGCGGCGCCGGCGAGACGAATCCGAAGATCGTCGGATCGCACGCCCCCGCCTCGTGCCGATGGGCACGCCGGCCCGGGACGCCTCCGCGGGTGATCTGCAGGTAGGCCATGGCGTCGCCGAGGCGATTGGCGTCGAGCAACGCCCCGAAGATCTCGCCGAGGCGGGTCGCCAGCGTCGGATCGGCGCCGATGGCCGCAAGGCTGCCGGCGAGGCGCTCCTCGTGGTGGGGCATCGCCACCGGCACCCCCTCGAAGAAGCGGACCACCTCGTAGACCCCTTCGCCGAAGAGAAATCCCCGGTCGAACGGGCTCACCCGCGCCCGCTCCTCGGACACGATCGCTCCATCGAGCCAGACCAGCATCGGCGGAGTGTATCGGAGCCGCGCTGCGGCCCTCTCCCGCTCAGCCGCAGGGGCCCCAGGCGTTCAGCACCGCCGCGAGGTCGGCGCCGTCGACGAGGCCGTTGCCGTCGATGTCGGCCCTCGTTCCCGGAGCCGCCGGCCCCCATGCCGACAGCAGGATCCCGAGGTCCACGCCATCCACGCGGCCGTCCCCATCGAGGTCCGCCGGGCAGGGCGGCGCCTCGGCCCGATCGATCCGAACCGCCAGGCTCGCGATCTGCAGGCAGGGATCGGGTCCGAAGGAGAACAGCGACCACGCGGATCCGTTGAAGAACGACGCGTTGTTGGTGAAGAAGCCCGCGAACTGCCCCTTGCAGTTCGACACCCGGAAGCCGAACTGGCCGTCGTAGTCGAAGTTCTCGCAGCGGATCGACCATCCCACGTCGTTGAAGTTGCCGAGCGTCGAGACGCCCTCGAGCGGCACCGTCAGCGTGAAGAACACCGGATCGATCCCCGCGGCGGGCAGCTCGACCTCGCGGATGGTCGTCGTGAACAGGGCGGTGCCGCTGCCGAAGACCAGGCCCGAGGGATCGCCGTCGTTGAAGGTGATCACCAGATCGGTCGTGCCGGGCTGCAGCGAGTTCAGCACCGCCAACTCGAAGGTGATCGAGGCGAGCGGCACCGGCGGCGCCTTCGGGCCTCCGAGCCAGCCGCTGTCGCCGTAGCGGACCGTCGCGGCATTGCCGCGGTTGAAGGGCGTGAAGAAGCCGTTGTTGGGGTCCGCCCAGTAGACGGTCTCGGCGACTGCGGGGGAGGCGGCCGCGAGGATCGCGGCGATGGCGAGCGATGGATGCCGGTGATGGCGAAGCATGGCGTTCTCCCGTCGAGGCGTTCGGTGGACGCCGCAAGCGTACCCCCGGCGATGCCTGCGGCAAGCGTGAATCGCGCACGGCGGAGCCGCGGCGACGCGAGGGCGACGCCGCCCGGTCAGACGCCCCGCCCGCCGGCGCTCCGCCCCCCAGCGCGGCGGATCCACTTCTCGAGCTCCACCCCCGCCATCACCACCGCGGCGGCGACCGCCACCGCGGCGACGCCGAGGGCATCGAGCGGTCCGGTGCCGAAGATCCGCTGCAGCGGCGGCAGCGAGACCACCGCCGCCTGCCCGAGCACCATCGCCACGATGCCCCCAAGCAGCCACCGGTTGGAGGCGAAGGGCACGCTCGAGATCGGATGCACGCCGGAGCGGGTCGAGAACAGATAGAGGATCTCCCCCGCCACGATGGCGGTCCCCGCCGCGGATCGGGCCGTGGCCTCCATGCCGTGCCGGGACAGTTCGAAGCGGAAGACCGCCGTGGCCGCAAGCCACAGCAGCAGCGACACCAGGCCGATCCGCAGCAGCAGCGGCAGGTCGATCACCGGCCGGCGGGGATCCGCCGGCGGGAACCGCATCAGGTCGGGGTCTCGCCGCTCGAACGCCAGCGGCACGCCCAGCAGCAGCGTCGTCGACATGTTGATCCACATCGCCTGCACCGGCAGCAGCGGCAGCGGGCCGCCGGCCAGCAGCGATGCCAGGATCACCAAGCCCTCGCCGCCGTTGGTGGGAAGCGTCCAGGCGATGAACCGCAGGAGGGTGCGATCGACTCCCCGTCCCTCCTCCACCGCCGCCGCGATCGTCGCGAAGCGGTCGTCGGCGAGCACGATGTCCGCCGCCGCCTTGGCGGCCTCGGTCCCGGAGAGGCCCATCGCCAGGCCGAGATCCGCCTGCCGAAGCGCCGGTGCGTCGTTCACGCCATCGCCGGTCATCGCGACGATCTCGCCGCGGGACTGCAGGGCCTTCACCACCCGCAGCTTCGCGGCGGGACTCACCCGCGCGAGCACGTCGATGCGCTGAAGCGCCTCCGCGAGCGACTCGTCGGAGCAAGCCTCGATCTCCCGGCCGCTCATCGCCGGGGGCGGCTCGCCCGGGGCGGCCCCGCCGATGCCCACCATCGCGGCGATGCTCGCGGCCGTGGCGGCGTGATCCCCCGTGACCATCTTCACCCCGATCCCCGCCGCGCGGCATGCCGCCACCGCCTCC
>CAZQUA010000026.1:0-17973 GCA_964596455.1 uncultured Isosphaeraceae bacterium | reverse complement strand
CGTGAAGATGGAGTCGATGAACCCGGGGAACTCGATCAAGGACCGCATCGCGGTCGCGATGGTCGAGCGGGCGGAGCGGGAGGGCCGCCTGCGGCCCGGCGGACGGATCATCGAGGCGACCGCCGGGAACACCGGCCTGAGCCTCGCCCTCGTCGCGGCGCAGAAGGGCTACCGCCTGACCGTGGTGGTGCCGGACAAGATGAGCGACGAGAAGATCTCGCACCTCCGGGCGATGGGCGCCGAGGTCCACCTGACCCGATCGGACGTGGGCAAGGGCGATCCGGAGTACTACCAGGACGTCGCCGAACGCCTCGCCCGCGAGGATCCCGCGGCCCACTACATCAACCAGTTCAGCAACCCCGCCAATCCGCAGAGCCACTACGAGACCACCGCCCCGGAGATCTGGTCGCAGATGGACGGCCAGATCGACGCCTTCGTGGCCGGGGTCGGCTCCGGCGGCACCGTCAGCGGCGTCGGCCGCTTCCTCAAGGAGCGGAACCCCGCGATCGAGATGGTGCTGGCGGATCCGGCGGGCTCGATCCTCGCGGCCAAGGTCAACGAGGGCCGCGACGTGCCCGCAGGCTCCTGGCTCGTCGAGGGGATCGGCGAGGACTTCGTGCCGGAGATCCTCGACCTCTCCCTCGTGGACCGCGCCTACACGATCCCCGACGGCGAGGCGTTCCACACCGCGCGGGAGCTGCTCCGCAAGGAGGGGGTGCTCGCGGGCTCGAGCGTGGGCACGCTGCTCGCCGCGGCGCTCCGCTACTGCCGCGAGCAGACCGCCCCCAAGCGGGTGGTCTCGCTCATCTGCGACAACGGCGCCAAGTACCTCTCCAAGATGTTCAACGACTTCTGGATGATCGACCAGGGGTTCATCGAGCGGGAGCGGCACGGCGACCTTCGGGACCTGATCGCCCGACGGCATCTCGAGCGGGAGGACTTCGTGCTCGCCCCGGAGCTGCCGCTCAACCAGGCGATCAAGCGGATGCGGATGTTCGGGGTGAGCCAGATGGCGGTGCTCGGCGAGAGCGACTGGCCGGTGGGGATCCTCGACGAGAGCGACATCCTGCTGGCGCTCGTCGCCGATCCCTCGGCCGCGGCGCAGCCGGTCCGGAACTTCATGAGCACCCGCCTCGAGATGATCTCTCCGCAGTCGCCGGTCTCCGACCTGATGCCGATCTTCCGCGCCGACCGCGTGGCGATCGTGGCCGACGCCTCCCGCTTCTACGGGCTGATCACCCGCATCGACCTCATCCACTACCTGCGGAAGCAGCTGCCCTGAGCGGCCGCGACCGCATCCCGCCCCTCCCGAGAGAGTCCCCCGTGAGCTCCCCCGACCGACCGCTGCACCTCGCTTCCCGCTGCATCCACGGCGGGCAGCGACCCTGCCCCGAGACCGGCGCGGTGATGCCGGCGATCTACACGACCTCGACCTACGCCCAGGCCTCGCCCGGCGAGCATCGCGGCTTCGAGTACTCCCGCAGCCACAACCCCACCCGCTTCGCGCTGGAGCGGCTCGTCGCCAACCTCGAGGGCAGCGGCCTTGGCGACGCCGAGGATCGCACCCACGGCGGCTTCGCGTTCTCCTCGGGCCTCGCCGCGACCGCCACCTGCCTCGAACTGCTCGATGCCGGCGACACCATCCTCGCGATGGACGACCTCTACGGCGGGACCAACCGCCTGCTGAACCAGGTGCGGCAGCGATCGCAGGGCCTGAAGGTCGTCCATGCCGACCTCGCCGATCCCGCGAAGGCCGCCGCCGCGATCGCCTCCCACCGCCCGAAGATGGTCTGGGTCGAGACCCCCACCAATCCGACGCTCAAGGTCTGCGATCTCGCCGCCATCGCCGAGGCGGGCCGCGCCGCGGGAGCCGTCGTCGTCGCCGACAACACCTTCGCGACGCCGATGCTGCAGCGGCCGCTCGAACTCGGCTGCGACATCGTGATGCACTCCGCGACCAAGTACCTCGGCGGCCACAGCGACGTCGTCGCGGGCGTGCTCGCGACGAGCCGCCCGGAGCTCGCCGCACGCCTCCGCTTCCTGCAGAACGCCATCGGCAGCGTGCTCGGCCCCTTCGACAGCTACCTCGTCCTGCGGGGCATCAAGACCCTCGCGGTGCGGATGCGGCACCACTGCCGGGCGGCGATGGAGATCGCCTCGTGGCTCGAGCGGCATCCCAAGGTCGAGCGGGTGGTCTATCCGGGCCTGCCGAGCCATCCGCAGCACGAGATCGCCAAGCGGCAGATGGCCCTCGACGGGACGCCCGCCTTCGGCGGCATGATCACGATCTTCCTGAAGGGCGGCCTCGCCGAGAGCCGCCGGATGCTCGAGGCGGTCCGGATCTTCGCGCTCGCGGAGAGCCTCGGCGGCGTCGAGAGCCTCATCGAGCATCCCGCGATCATGACCCACGCCTCCGTCCCCGAGGCGCAGCGGGCGGAGCTGGGGATCAGCGATTCGCTGGTGCGTCTCTCGATCGGCGTCGAGGAGACGAGCGACCTGATCGCCGATCTCGAGCAGGCGCTCGGCTGAGGCCGGCAGCGGGCGGCGTCGCCGCCCTCGGCGGCGGGCTCGCGGCCCCCGCCCCGCCTCATCGCTCCCGATCGAGCAGGCGGTACGAGACCGCCTCGGCGAGATGCTCGGTCCGCGGCGACTCCGCCCCGTCGAGGTCCGCGATCGTCCTCGCCACCCGGCGGATCTTGTCGTAGGCCCGCGCACTGAGGCCGAACGCCGCCATCGCCTCGCCGAGCAGCGACCGCGAGGCGGCATCGAGCGGCACCCACGCATCGAGCTCGGGGCCGCGCAGATGGCTGTTCGGACGGTCCGCCCCCTGCCTCGCCGCCGCCCGCGACCGGGCCGCGAGGACCCGCTCCCGCAGCGTCGCGGTGGGAAGGCTTCGCGAGCGGCCCGCGAGGCTCTCGAAGGGCACCGCCGGGACCTCGACGTGGAGATCCACGCGATCGACGAGGGGGCCGGAGAGCCGCGAGAGATAGCGATCCATCTCGCGGTCGCCCGCCGGCCCGGCGCGGCGGTTGCCGCGATGGGTGGGATTCATGGCCGCGACGAGCAGCACCTTGGCGGGGAACCGCACCGATCCGGCGGCGCGGGCGATGGTGACGACGCCATCCTCGAGCGGCTCGCGGAGGCCCTCGAGGACGCCGCGGCCGAACTCCGGCAGCTCGTCGAGGAACAGGACGCCCCGGTGCGCGAGGCTCACCTCGCCGGGGCGGGGCACCCGGCCCCCGCCGACGATCGCCGCCGTCGAGGCGGTGTGGTGGGGCGATCGCACCGGTCGACGCACCACCAGCGACGCGCCGGTCTCGAGGCATCCGGCGCAGGAGTGGATCCGCGTGACCTCGAGGGCCTCCTCGCGGCTCATCGGCGGCAGCAGGCCCGGGAGCGCCCTCGCCATCATGGTCTTGCCGACCCCGGCGGGCCCGATCAGCAGCAGGTTGTGGGCGCCCGCGGCAGCGATCGCCATCGCCCGCTTGGCGGCCTCCTGCCCGCGGACCTCCGCGAAGTCGACCTCGGCGGACGCGGCCTCGAGACGCGACTCCGCCTCGATCGGGTGGACCGCTGCCATCGGCGTGGCGCCGTTCAGCATGCCGACCACCTCGGCGAGGCTGCGGACGCCGAACACCTCGATCCCCTCGACTGCGGCGGCCTCGGCCCCGTTGCCCGCGGGCACGATCACGCCCCGCCGGCCCTCCCGCCGCGCCAGCATCGCCAGGCTCACCGCACCCCGCACCGGACGCAGGCGGCCGTCGAGGGCGAGCTCCCCCGCGAGCAGCATCCCGTCGAGGCGATCCGCGGCCTCCTCGGCGACCACGCCGGAGGCGTGCAGCAGCGCCACCGCGATGGGCAGATCGAAGACCGGCCCCTCCTTGCGAAGGTCCGCCGGCGCCAGGCTGATGGTGATGCGATGCCACGGGAAGCGGTAGCCGGAGGCGAGGATCGCGGTGCGGACCCGCTCGGCGGATTCCCGCACCGCGGCGTCGGGAAGGCCCACGATCGCCATGCCGTGAAGGCCTCCGCTGCAGAGATCGACCTCGACCTCGCAGGGCATCGCCTCGATCCCCTGCAGCACGAAGCTGTGCACGCGGCTGGCCACGCCGGGCAACCTAGCGAGGGCGTGGGCACGCTCCGGGAAATGCCGCCAAAATGCCGGCATGACCGCGCCTCGGCCTCCCGCAGGCTTGTCCCCCACCCTCCTCTTCGCCGGCCGCAGCGAGGCCTACGCCGCGTCGCGGCCCGCCTACCCCGCCGCCGCCATCGCCGCGGCGATCGGCGACCTTCCGCCGGGCGCCGCCGCCGCCGATCTCGGATGCGGCACCGGAATCGCCGCACGGCAGCTCGCCGCCGCGGGCCTCGCGGTGACCGGCGTGGAGCCGGAGGGATCCATGCGTAAGGCGGCGATCGAGACGGGCGTGCGTTGCCTCGAAGGCACCGCCGAGGCGATCCCGCTCCCGGACGGCAGCGTGGATCTCGCAACCGCGTTCCAATCCTTCCACTGGTTCGAGCCGGCGGCCGCGATCGTCGAGATCGCCCGGATCCTGCGGCCCGGCGGCCGCCTGGCGCTGGCATGGAACCTCCGCGAGGCCGGCGACGACGCGGCGGAGGCCTACGAGTCGATCCTTCCCGCCGCCGCGAGGCATCCCATCGTGGAGGCGCAGCTGCGGCAGATCGAGGCGATGCTGCAAGCGAGCGGTGCCTTCGCGGATGTCCAGCGGCACGCCTTCCCGAACCCGCAGCGGCTCGACCGCGGAGCCTGGATCGCCCGCGCCGAGAGCGCCTCCTACTTCCCGCAGGGCGAAGCTGCCGATGAGAGCCGGCGGCGCCTGCATGCGGCCTTCGACCGCCTCGCCCGCGACGGGGCGGTGACGCTGGCGCAGCGGTGCGTGGCGATCACCGCCACGCGGACCCTCTTCTCCCCGCCCCGAGCCGAGCCCGCCGCGTGACCGAGCTTCTCCAGCCGATCGAGCTGATCCGCGAGATCGAGATCGTGCCGCTCGCGACGCTCGTCCTCGTGGGCCTCGCCGGCGGCCTCGCCGGCGGCCTCGTCGGCATCGGCGGGTCGCTGGTCATGATCCCCGCCCTCACGATGCTCTTCGGACGGGACCAGCACCTCTACCAGGCGGCGGCGATGATCGTGAACGCGGCGGTCGCCGGCACCGCGACGGTCCGCCACGCCCGCGCCGGGGCCATCCGCGGCGAGATCCTGCGATGGATGCTGCCGCCGGCGGTGCTGCTCGTCGCCGTCGGCGTGCTGCTGAGCAATCGGTTCGACCAGCGTCTCATGCAGGCGGCCTTCGGCGCGTTCATGCTCTACGTGGCGATCTCCGAGGGCCGCTCGCTGCTGCGGAAGGCGCCGCCGATCGAGGAGGGCCCCGGCGAGCCGCGGCGGGGCGCCGTCCTCGCGACCGGCGGCGTCACCGGCTTCGTCGCGGGCCTGCTGGGGATCGGCGGCGGCGGCATCGCGGTGCCGATGCTGCGATCCCTCTGCCGCGTGCCCCTCCGGCAGGCCATCGCCACCACCTCCGCGGTGATGCTCGCGAGCGCCGCGATCGGCGCCGCCCTCAAGAACCTCGCCTTCGCCGGATCGCTCGGCGGCGGCCGCGGCGTGCTCGACAGCCTCGTCCTCGCCGCGATCCTGATCCCCGCCGGCATGGCGGGCGCCTGGATCGGAGCCTCCCTCACCCATCGCCTGCCGCTGCGGGCGATCCGCATCGCCTTCGCGGCGATCATGGCGGCGGGCGGTGCCCGCATGCTCCTCGGTTGAGGCAACGCGGGCTCAGCGTCCCGCCGGATCCCACGCCGAGAGCAGGATCGCGAGGTCCGCCCCGTCGACGCGGCCGTCGCCGTCGAGATCGGCCCGCAGGGCTGCGGGCGTCGCGGCATCGCCCCATCCTTGGAGCAGCGCCGCGAGATCGCTGCCGCCGATCCGCCCGTCCGCATCGAGATCGCCCCACCGCGGCGCCGCAAGCTCGAGGCGTCGGTCGGGCGACACCTTCAGGAGCCGCTGCTCGATGCCCCGCGGCCAGAGGATGCGGACCTCGTCGATGGAGTCGACCTTGCCGAGACCGAAGTGCAGCATGAGCTCGGAGGTCCCGAGGTAGCTCGGCGAGCCGTTCATCGTGCCCACCCACACGCGGCCGCCCGCCCGCACCTCGACCCGCGTGCCGAAGCCGTCGGGCGCCATGAGCGGATGCCCCGAGGTGTCGAAGGCGATCTGGAGCCAGGCGCCTGCGGGCACGCTGTCGTTGCGGAAGAGACGCAGCGGCCCATCGTGCTGCTGCACCACGAGGTCGAGGTCGCCGTCGCGGTCGTAGTCCCACCACACCAGGGTCCGCCCCTCCGAGGGATCGCCGAAGCCGCACGCCGCGGCGATCTCCTCGAAGAAGCCGCCTCCGAGGTTGCGGTAGATCCGCCCGGGGATGTTGCCGTAGTTGTCGCTGTCGCGGCCGTTCACCTCGGCGAGGTCGAGCCAGCCGTCGTGGTCGAGGTCCAGCGCCACCGCCGCCCAGCCCCACGCCCCGTCGGCGACGCCTCGCGTCGCGGCGCCCTCGAGATAGCGATGGTCGCCGATGCCGTGGCCCTCCGAGAGGTAGAGGGCGTTGCCGTTGAGGCGACCCGGCTCGGGGATCGGCGCGAAGATGCTCGTCACGAACCAGTCGAGGCGGCCGTCGCCGTCGAGGTCCCCGATCGCCTGCCCCATGCCGTTGGCGTCGAGACCGGTGCCGGCGGCCTCGGTGCGATCCTCGAAGGTCCCGTCGCCGCGGTTGCGGAAGTAGCGGCTGGTGCCGAAGTCGCCCGCCACCAGCAGCTCCGGCCAGGCATCGCCATCCATGTCCGCAAACGCGCCCTGAAACCACCACTGCCCGGGCATCTGCAGGCCCGCGGGGATGAGGTGGTCCACGAAGGTGCCGTCGCCCATGTTGCGGAAGAGGCGGCTGCCGTTGGCCTGCGGCCGCCAGCAGGCTGCGAAGAGGTCGAGGTGCCCGTCGAGGTCGTAGTCGCCCATGCAGGCGCCGAAGCCGCAAGGCACGCCGCTGCTCGAGTAGGAGGTGAACCGGAGACCCGAGAAGAAGGCGATGCTCTCGAAGGAGCCGGCACCGGTGTTGCGGTAGTGCTTGTTCTGCCCGAACTGCCCGACGTCGTTCCACGCGAATCCATAGCTGGTGGCGTAGAGGTCGAGCCAGCCGTCGCCATCGAGATCGCCGGCCGCCACCCCGCCGCCGCAGTGGGAGGTGGCCACGCCCCACTCCGCGGCCCGATCGGTGAAGGTGCCGTTCCCGTTGTTCATCCACAGCTGGTCCGGCACGCCGCCGCCGCCGAGGACGAAGAGGTCCGGCCAGCCGTCGCGATCGAAGTCGCCCACCGCGAGGCCGCCCATCATCCACTCGTCCGGCCCGAAGTAGCCCGCCGAGTGCACGCGATGGCTGCCGAGGAGCCCCGCCTCCGCCGTGGCGTCGGTCAGGAGCACCTGCCCGAACGCCCCGCCCGCAGGCATGGCAAGCAGCAGCGGCCCGAGCCTCGAAGGCAGGGATGGCATCGGCACGACCCTCCACCCGTCCGTCGCAGACGACGGCACGAGTGTAGACCGCGGGCCTGCCGACGCCGCCGCGGATTCCCCGCACCGAACAAAGCCGCCCCGCCCGATGGCGTGTCGGGCGGGGCGGCGGAGGTTCCGGTGACGCTGCTTCGCGGGAGCGGCTCAGCCGCCCGAGGCGTCGGAGGTCGCGGCGACGGGCGCGCCGCAGCCGCTCCCCGGACTGCGGACGGTCGCGAAGACCTCGAGATCCTGCTGCTCGCCGCTGCGGGTGATCAGCGTGAAGGGCACGTGCAGGAAGCCGCTGTGGCCCGCGGCGGGCGTGAGGCGGAGATTGAGCACGGTGAGGCCGTCCTCCAGCGAGCTGCCGAGCAGCTCGACCTGCCCATCGGGCGAGCGGCTCATGGCCGCCTCGACCGGGTCGGGGCGGACGTCGAGGCGGGCCTGGAACTCCGCGGAGCCGCCGGGGGCGATCGACCCGGCGATCAGGCGGTAGTCCTTCATGCGGAGCGTGAACTTCGGCATGCTCCGCTCATGGCGGAGCAGCACGTCGACCACCGGACTGTCCTCGCGGTCGGTCTCGATGATCCAGTACCGCGGCAGCGTTCCGCCGGTGTCGATGTCCGCGAGGTCGTACTGGATGAAGTAGCGGTTCTGCGGCTCGTCGGTGGCGGGATCGAAGCCGATGTAGCGGGGCGGAAGGCCGTGGGCGCTGCAGATCCGGAAGGGCATGCCGTCGTTGGACTGCACGACCAGGCGGCCGGTGGGATTCTTGCCTTCGACCGCATTGATGTAGGGCGGCGAGACGCGGATCGGCAGGGCCACCGACGACTTCAGTTGGACCGTGACCGGCTCGGTGTAGCCGTCCACGAGCACCCGCACCGAGGCGCTTCGGGAGCCCGGGGCGTTCACCGCGTCGAGCTTCGCCTCGAGCTCGATCGACTCGCCGGCGGGGATGACCCGGCCCTCGAGATCGTTGATCGCGGTGCACTTGCAGGTCGGCTGCACCGCGAGGATCGTCAGCGGCTCGGAGCCGGCGTTCACGAGGCGGACGCTGCCGACGCTCTCCTGCCCCGGCGGCACGATGCCGAAGTCGAGCATCGGCGGATCGGGCCGCAGCGGCGGCGCCGCGGAGCGGGCCGCCGGCGGCGTCGTGGCGTCGCGGGCCGCAGGCGGCGCGGCGTCGCGGGAGGTCCGCTCCGCCTCCATCTGCGCCAGCTTCTCGGGATTGGCGGTGGCCGCCGCCGTCTTCTGCGAAGCGGTGGTCTTCGCGGCCGCCTCGGTGGAGGCGGCGTCGCCCCCGGAGCCCCCGCAGCCGGCGGCGAATGCGATCGCGAGGGCGGCGAGCGACGCCCCCCACGAGGCGGCGGCGAGAGGTCTCGCCGCCAACGGAAGGGATGCGGAGGTGTTCATGGGGACTCCTGGATGACGACCGCAATGGAAGAGCGGTCAGTGTAGGGAAGCACGCGTCGGGGCATCGCGGGGCGATCCGGCACCTCGGGCGGACCCGGCGCCGCCGACGGTGAACGAGTCATGATCGACCGGATCCGACCGAGGCTTGCATCGGTTCTCGCACCTTCGGGAAGCGGTCCGCGATCCGGGAAGCGGAATCGTCCGCAGGCGAGTCTGCGGCGGTTCGGGGGCGGAATCGGATTTCGCAGGCGAGCCCCGATCGGGCGTATCGTGTCACCCTTGCGGATCCGGCGGCGACGCCGCGGCCGCCTGTTCCCACCCGGTCGCTCCGGAGGCTCGCCGACTCGATGGAACTCGTCAGCAGCGGCACCAACTTTCTGCTCATCCTGCTCGGCTTCGGCCTGCTGATCGGCGTGCACGAACTGGGGCACTTCCTGGCGGCCCGCTGGGCGGGGATCCGCGTCGATGCCTTTGCGGTCGGGATGGGACCGCCGGTGCTCGCCTACCGCCGCGGCGTCGGCTGGCGGTTCGGCTCGACCGATCCGCTGGTGGTGGCCCGTGCGGGCGGCCTCGCCGCGACCCTTCCCGATGCCCGCCTCGCGGAGCTGGGGATCGGCGAGACCGAGTACTCGCTGCGGGCCCTGCCCCTCGGCGGATTCGTGCGGATGCTCGGGCAGGACGACCTCGACCCCAACGCCACCTCCGAGTCCGCCCGCAGCTACAACCGCTGCCCGGTGGGCAAGCGTCTCGTGGTGGTCTCCGCCGGCGTCGTGGCCAATCTGGTGCTGGCGGTGCTGCTCTTCCTGGTGGCGTTCCTCGCGGGCGTGCGGTTCGAGGCGCCGCTCGTCGGCGCCGTCCTGCCCGGTTCACCCGCCGCCACCGCCGTCGCGGTGAACGGCGAGGATCTCGGAGTCGAGCTGCCCGGCCTTGCCGGCGGCGACCGGATCCTTCGCATCGACGGCGAGTCGATCGCGACCTTCGCCGACGTCCAGATCGCCGCGGCGATGAGCCGCCCGGACCGCCCGCTTGAGATCGAGGTCGAACGCCCCGGCGTCGCCTCGCCGCTCCGCTTCTCGATCGAACCCCGGGCCGATGCCGCGAGCGGCCTGCTCTCGATCGGCATCACCCCCGCCGCAGGCGTCACCCTCGCGAGCGAGGCGGCGTTCCGGCCCGTCGTCGAGCGACTGCTCGAGCGGACCGGCCTCGCGGCGGAGGGCGTGTCGCCGGGCATGACGCTCCGGTCGGTCGCGGGCCTGCCGGTGCGGACCTTCGACCAGGTGCAGGCGGCGGCCGCCGCCGGCGACGGCGAGCCGCTTCCCACCCGATGGTCGCGTCCCGATGGCGGCGAGATCGACGCCCTGCTTCCGGTGGAGCCGGTCTTCTCGCAACTGGCCTACCCGATCCGCATGGCCCCGGGCGTGGGCGACTTCGAGTTCGGGCTGCTCGGCCTGACCCCGCTGGTGCGGATCGAGGAGGTCCTGGCGGAGAGTCCCAACGTCCGTCTGCTCGAGCCCGGCGATCTGGTGCTGCGGGTCGCGGACCTCGACGGCCCCCGCATGGCGGAGTTCCGCGAGCAGGTGCAGTCCCGCCGCGGCGAGTCCATCCGCCTGCTCGTCGCCCGCGGCGGCGAGGAGCGTCTCGTCGAGGCCGAGGTCGATCGCCAAGGCCGCCTCGGCGTCGCCATCGCCTACGAGCGGTCGGTGCCGATCGCGGCGAGGCCCTTCGATCGCCTCGGAGTGCCGACCGAAGCGGGCCTCTCGATGCGGGCCAGCGCCGCCTCCCGGCTGTCGCTGCTGCCCCGCACCCGCATCGTCGCGGTCGAGGGCGACCCGATCGGCGACTGGGCCGAGCTTCGCGAAGCCCTGCTGCGGCACACCCGCGAGGCCGCCGCCGCGGGCGAGGGGACGACGCTCGCCATCGAGCTGCGGCCGCCCACGCCCGACGCCGCGACGATCACGGAGGCGTGGCCGCTCGAGGCCGAGGAGATCGCCGAGCTGCACGCCCTCGGCTGGGCGGTCGCGGTGCCTGCGGAGCTGTTCGATCCCGTGCACACGGTGCTCTCCGCGGATGGCCGGCCCTGGACCGCCGTGGCGATGGGCTTCGAGCAGACCGCGAAGATGGTGACGCTGACCTATCTCACCATCGACCGCCTGCTCCGCGGCACCGTGGGAGTGGAGCAGCTGCACGGGCCGGTCGGGATCGTGCATCTCGGCACCCGCGTGGCCGACCGCGGCTTCATGTATCTGGTCTTCTTCCTCGCGATGATCAGCGTGAACCTCGCGGTGCTCAACTTCCTGCCGCTGCCGATCGTCGACGGCGGCCTCGCGATGTTCCTGATCTACGAGAAGCTTCGCGGACGCCCGCCCTCCCCGGCGTTCCAGAGCGGGGCGACGCTCGCGGGCCTGCTGCTGATCGGCAGCCTGTTCGTGGTGACCTTCTACAACGACCTTGTCCGCCTCTTCGGGTGACGCCCGCGGCGGCATTTCGCGAGACCCGCATGACCCACTCCCCCACCGGCGTCGCCGCTCCCGTCGCCATCGTGACCGGCGCCGGCTCCGGCATCGGACGCGCCGCGGCGCTCCGCCTTGCCGCCGCGGGCTTCCGCCTGCTGCTGGTCGGCCGGACCCTCCGCAAGCTCGAGGCCTCCGCCGACGAGATCGCCCGCGGGCACCCCGGAGCGGCGGTCGATCTGCTCGAGGCCGACCTCGGCGATCCCGCGGCGCCTGCCGGGGCGGTGGCGAGGGCGATGGCCCGCTTCGGCCGTCTCGACGCGATCGTCAATGCCGCGGGCGTCGCCCCGCTGGCGCCGATCGAGCGAACCGACCTGTCGCTGCTCGAGTCGACCTTCGCGACCAACACCTTCGGCCCCGCGCTGCTGATGGCGGCGGCCTGGCCGGCGCTGCGGGCGAGCGGCGGCGGCTGCATCGTGAACGTGTCGACGATCGGCACCACCGATCCGTTCCCGGGCTTCTTCGCCTACGCCGCGTCCAAGTCCGCGCTCGACAGCCTCACGCGATCGGCGGCGCGGGAGGGAGCCCGCCTCGGCATCCGCGCCTTCGCGGTGAACCCCGGCGCCGTCGAGACGCCGCTGCTGCGGAGCAACTTCCCCGAGAAGGCGATCCCTCGCGAACGGGCCCTCTCGCCCGAGCAGGTGGCGGAGGTGATCACCGACTGCATCGAGGGCCGGCGGCCGCAGGATCTCGGCCGCTGCATTCCCCTGCCGAGTCCGTGACCGGCCGGGTCGCCCGCTCGCTTCCACGGGTCCTTGCGATCCGAGCCCGAGGCCGCGGCCCGTCGCCCGACGGACCGTCGCCTCACCGCCGCTGCGACATCGCCCGATCCATCTCCCGACTCGCCTCCCGAGAGGCGATCGCGGCCCGCTTGTCGGCCTTGCGGCGGCCCGTGCCCACCCCGATGAGCAGCTTGGCCCGGCCGCGGACGAAGTAGATCTTGAGGGGCACGAGCGATGCGCCCTTGGCCCGGACCTCCGTCGCGAGGCGGCGGATCTCCCGCTTGTGGGCGAGCAGGCGGCGGGGGCGGACCGGATCGTGCTGCCGCGCGGCCCCGGCGGGCGGGTACTCGGCGACATGGGTGTTCATGAGGGTCAGGGTGGGACCGGCCTCCTCGGCGAGCACCCAGCCCTCCGCGAGGCTGACCTTGCCGGAGCGGATCGACTTGATCTCGGTGCCGAGGAGCTTGAGACCGCACTCGAGGGTCTCCTCGATGGCGAAGTCATGCCTCGCCCGGCGATTTTCGATCACCGGTTCGAGGGAGTCACCGTCGCCCTTCCTGCGTGAGCCGGCCATGGGGAGCGGGATCCTACGGCGGCGCAGGCCGTGCCGCGGGCGGAAGGGCGGGCAGTTCGCGGGTCGCGGGCCGAATTCGCCGCGGCCGGGAACCTTGGGGAGTTGGAGAAACCCCGTCCGGCCGCCTTGCGAAGAACGCGGCTTCTCGAGTTTGCCTTCCGGGCAGTTTGGGGCGATCTTGAGGAAGTCGATCCGGGGCGTCGTCTTGGAAGTTCCCGCCGAGTCCCATTGGGAAGGTCCTCGAGAGTTCGCAGGTGGGTTCCGCTCGAATGACCCTGCGAACCGCCGCGAGCATGAAGCTCGCATCCCCGAAGGATCCATGCCAAAGGGATCGTGAATGGGGCGTGTCGAGACCGTCTCGCCCGCCTCGCCGGAGTGTCCCGGCCGGAGTTTCCGGCGGAGGCCTCCAGAACGAGTGTCCCGAGCATGCTTCCACCGCATGCGTCCGGGCGTGCATCCTGCGTCCACCCAACGGTGTCCCCTCCCCTGATGGAGCTCCCCGCATGACCTGCCCGAAGCGTCCCGGCCTGCCCTTGCTTCGACTCTCCGCGCTTGCGGCCCTCGCCGCCACTGCCGCGATCGCCGCCGGAAGACCCGAGACCCGAAGCAGCATCGCAGGCGGGGCGGACGCCTCGGCGAGTCGCGGTGCGGAAACCGCTGCCCGGCGGTCGCCGGCTCCGGCGGAGCGTGCGGCGAGCATCGAGATCGCCTCGCCCATCGCCGGCGGCATCTCGCCGGTGGGCACGATCTCGCCCCGGGAGCGGTTCCGCCGCGAGCACCCCGGCAGCGACTTCTACGAGCTTCCCGACGGCCGCATCGGCCGCGTGTACGGCGCGGCGTTCTCCTTCGGTGCGACGCCCTTCGAGAGCGCCGACCGCTTCCGCCTCGAGCATGCCGACCTGCTCGGCGCCTCGCCCGAGGAGCTCGTCGCCGAAGGCCCCTTCGAGGACAAGCGGGTGGTGCAGCCGATCCTGTGGGATGCGGCGAGGCAGGAGTTCCGCTTCTTCGGGGTGTACTTCGCCCAGAAGGTCGCCGGCATCCCCGTGCACACCGGCGTGGTCAAGATGCTCGTCCGCAACGAGCCGAACTTCCCGCTCGTCCTCGTCGCCGCCGACGTGCGACCCCTCGACGGGTTCGCGGCGACCTTCGACGGCGTCGCCCCGGCGCCGCGGCAGCTCGATGCCGAGCAGTTCGCCGGCCGGGCGTTCGACCAGTTCCGCATGCCGCCGACGATCTCCGCGGTGGAGCCGGTCGTCTGGGCCGGCGTGGACAACCAGGCGACGGAGCCGCGCCTGGCGATCCGGTTCGAGGCGGAGGGCGGCACCGTGTTCGATCCCGCCAACTACCGGCGGTTCCTCTACATCACCGATCCGCAGACCGGGCAGATCCTGCACCAGGAGAACCGGATCCTGCACCAGTCCATCAGCGGCACCGTGGAGGCGAGGGTCTCCACCGGCATCGGGGCGGACATCTGCGGCGACATCATCGTCGAGGCGCTGCCCTACGCCCAGGTGGTCCGCGGCGGGCAGACCTACTTCGCCGACAGCACCGGCTTCTTCTCGATCCCCGGCACGATCACCGCCCCCACCACCCTGAGCGGCCTGATCCGGGGCCAGTTCTTCGTGGTCAACAACCAGCTCGGCGGCAACAGCGAGTCGTCGGTCGTGGTGGACCCCTCGGCCCCCGAGGGGGTCTCGCTGCTGCACAACGCCTCCAACGCGAGCGAGATCACCCGCGCCGAGGTCAACGCCTACCTGCACAGCAACATCGTGCGGGACTTCGCCCTCGCGATGAACCCCCAGTATCCGACCATCGCCAACCAGCTGCAGTTCCCGGTCAACGTCAACATCAACGAGAACTGCAACGCCTTCTACAACGGCAGCTCGATCAACTTCTACACCTCCGGCGGCGGCTGCACCAACACCGCGGTGAGCACCGTGGTCTACCACGAGTACGGGCACCATCTGATCGCCGTCGGCGGCAGCGGACAGGGCCAGTACGGCGAAGGCATGTCCGACTCCGTCGCCGTGGTGATCACCGACAGCCCCCTGCTCGGCGTGGGCTTCCAGAACAACTGCGGCGTCCCCCTCCGCAACGCCATCAACACCGTGCAGTACCCCTGCGACGGCGCCATCCACTCCTGCGGCCGCCTGATGTCCGGCTGCGTCTGGGACACCCGCAACGCCCTCGTCGCATCGGGCGTCTCCAACTACCTCGACGTGATCGGCTCGCTCACCATCAACAGCATCCTGCTGCACACCGGCACCCTGGTGACGCCGCAGATCACCATCGACTTCCTGACCCTCGACGACGACAACGGCAACATCCTCGACGGCACCCCGCACTACGAGCAGATCGACGAGGGCTTCTCGCTCCACAACATGCCGGCGCCGCCGCTGGCGCTTCTGGCGATCTCCTACCCCGAGGGCGTCCCGAGCCCGGTCGCCCCCGACGGCTCGACCTCCTTCCCCGTCGAGGTCCGGCCGCTGAGCGCCACCCCGACCGGCGCGGTGCAGCTCCGCTGGCGGGCCGCGGGCTCGACCTCCTACACCTCGGTGACCTGCCCGCCGATCGGCGGCGACCGCTACCTCGCGACCATTCCCGCCTCCGAATGCGGCGGGTCGGGCGAGTTCTACCTCGTGGCCTCGGCCTCCGGCGGCGGCACCACCACCAGCCCGCCCGGCGGAGCGGCGGAGCCGTTCACCTCCTTCGTCGCCACCGAACTCGTGGACACGGTGGTGGACGACTTCAGCGGCAACAGCGGCTGGACCGGAGGCGTCCCCGGCGACACCGCCTCGAGCGGCGTCTGGGTGCGGGTGAATCCCGTCGGCACCACCTCCGGCGGCACGCAGGTGCAGCCCAACGCCCCCTTCACGGGTTCGGCCTGCTGGGTCACCGGCCAGCATCCCGGCGGCGGCGCGGGCGCCAACGACGTGGACGGCGGCATCACCACGCTGCTCAGCCCGATCTTCGACCTCTCCGAGGCCGGTGACGGCGCGAGGATCCTCGCGAGCTACTACCGCTGGTTCTCCAACGGCCGCGGAGCCGGTCCGAACACCGACGTCTTCCGCGTGGACGTCTCCGCCGACGGCGGGTCCACCTGGGTGAACCTCGAGACGGTCGGGCCCACCGGCCCCGAAGTCGATGGCGGATGGTTCTTCCGCGAGTGGGACCTCGCCTCGATCGTGCCGATCACCGACTCGATGCGGATTCGGTTCGTCGCGAGCGACACCGATCCGCAGTCGCTCGTCGAGGCGGCGGTCGATCTCTTCCGCCTTCGCGAGATCCGCTGCAGCCCGACGGGCAACCCCGCGGACCTCAACGGCGATGGCGTCGTCGACGGCGGCGATCTCGGGGTGCTGCTCAGCCTGTGGGGAACCGCCGATCCGACCGCCGACCTCTCCGGCGATGGCGTGGTCGACGGCGCGGACCTCGGCATCCTGCTCTCGGCCTGGGGCCTCTGATCCGCCCCGACGAACGCCGATGCCTGCATCTTCGACCCGCCGCCCCAGTCCGCTGGGGCGGCGGTTTCATTGGGGCCGCGGCGGTGGCGTTGCGATCGCCTTGGGACGCCGCCGCCGGATCGGCCGTTCTCGAGATGCTGGACGAGGCCCGCGCGGCCGCGAGTGCTCTCGCGAGGGTGGGCGACCTCGACCGCGGTCAGGACTCAAGGTCCGGACCCGCGATCAAGACCTGCGGCCACGCCGCAAATCGGCTCCCCGCACCGGTCGCGTGCATGTCGCGTGCTGAAGCCCCCGATTGCATGCCCAGGAGAGGACTCGAACCTCCAAGGGATTTTACTCCCACCAGCACCTCAAGCTGGCGCGTCTGCCAATTTCGCCACCTGGGCGGTGGGTCGGGAGTTATACCCGCGACACGGAGGTCCGAGCAACCGTCTACGAGACCCCGGGCATGGCCGGGAGGCCCCCGCCTCGGCCGGTGCAAGGCGAGTCGGCACCGCTTCCCTCGGGCGTAGACTCGCCCCGTGACCGACCCCGCCACCGCTTCCGCCTCGCCCGCGCCTGCCGCGGACCGCAGCCCCGGCGGGGATCCGCACGCCGCGGCGATCGGGGGCGGTTCCCTGCTCGTGAACGAGATCTTCCACTCGATTCAGGGCGAGTCGACGTGGGCGGGCTGCCCCTGCGTCTTCATCCGCCTGCGGGGATGCCATCTCCGCTGCCGCTACTGCGACACCGAGTACGCCTTCCGCGAGGGCGGCCGGCGGTCCGTGGCGGAGCTCGTCGAGACCGCCTGTGGCTTCGGCACGCCGCTCGTCGAGGTGACCGGCGGCGAGCCGCTGCTGCAGGCGGGCGTGCATGGCCTGATCGCGTCGCTCTGCGACCGCGGCCGGACGGTGCTGATCGAGACCTCCGGGGCCTGCGACATCTCGCCGTGCGATCCCCGCAGCATCGTGATCCTCGATCTGAAGACTCCGGGCAGCGGCGAGTGTGGCCGCAACGATCTCGGAAACCTCGACCGCCTACGCCCCCGCGACGAGGTCAAGTTCGTCATCACCGACCGCGGCGACTACGAGTGGGCCCGCGAGACGATCCGCTCCCATGGCCTCGCGGAACGCTGCCATGCGGTGCTGCTCTCGCCGGTCTTCGAGCAGCCCCGCGGCCTTGAGATCCTCGGCTGCGGCGGCCTGTCGCCGAAGACGCTTGCGGAGTGGATGCTCGAGGACCGCCTCCCGGCGAGGATGCAGACCCAGTTGCACAAGGCGATCTGGCCGCCGCACACCCGCGGCGTGTAGCGGGCGGCATCGCAACGCCCGCGTCGCACGCAACCGAGTGCTCCAGCACCCCCACCGCCTCGCTTCGCTCGGCACGACAACACGCAACCGTGTGCTCCGGCTCCCCCACCGCCTCGCTTCGCTCGGCGGCTCCCCCGCGAGCGGGGGAGCAGGCCGGGCAGGACGCTGCGGCAACGGAGCAACGCACGCTTCGAGGCGAAAGGCCTGCGCGAACGGCGCGAGCGACTTCGCACGGCTCGGCCCGCTCCCCCACGGCTCGCCGTGGGGGAGCCGCCGGCGAGCGATTCGCGTTCGACGCGGAGCAGCTTCTTCATCTGCAGCAAAGCGCGGCACGGCCCCGCTCGCCGGCGGAGGGGGCGCGAGTCGTTCACGGTTGCGTGTTGGACGCGGCACGACAACACGCAACCGAGTGCTCCAGCTCCCCCACCGCCTCGCTTCGCTCGGCGGCTCCCCCG